>DASSVD010000168.1:0-16208 GCA_035706365.1 Nocardioidaceae bacterium | reverse complement strand
TTGCCGTGGGAGGTCGGCCGAGCTACCCCAGGGCAGCCGGCCCTCGAGCCGCGCCGCAATCACGCAATCTGGTACGGCGCTCCGCGGCCGCCACCTGACGGGCCCCGGGATCGGCCGATCCTCAGGTCACGCCGAGGTCGGCTTCCCATGCTGAACCAGCACTTCCCCGGGTGAGCTCATCGTGGGAAGTGCTGGTTCACCAACAGACCTTGATGAAGCTGAGGCACGAGAGGCTGGTGAGGCGGGTGCGGCGGGTGTGGCTGGTGCGGCGAGCCGCGAGCGTCAGCGCGCGCCGCTGTAGTCGCGGAAGCCGCGGGCGGTCTTGCGACCGAGGTAGCCGGCGGTGACCAGGTGCTCGAGCAGCGGGGCGGGTGCGAAACCGGGCTCGCGGAACTCGAGGTAGAGCTCGCGCTGGATCGCCAGGGCGACGTCGTTGCCGACCACGTCGAGCAGCTCGAAGGGCCCCATCGGCAGAGCGCAGCCGTACTTCATCGCGGTGTCGATGTCGTCGGCCGTGGCGTAGTGCGCCTGCAGCATCTTCACCGCGTCGTTGAGGTAGGGGAACAGCAGCGCGTTGACCACGAAACCGGAGCGGTCGCCGCAGGAGACCGCGACCTTGTCCAGGGTCGGGCACAGCGCGCGCACGGTCTGGGCCACCTCGTCGGCGGTCGCCACGGTGCTGACCACCTCGACCAGCTTCATCACCGTGGCCGGGTTGAAGAAGTGCATGCCGACCACGTCACCGGGGCGCTTGGTGGCGCTGGCGACCTCGATCACCGGCAGCGAGGAAGTGGTGGTGGCCAGGATCGCGCCGGGCTTGCAGATCTCGTCGAGGTTCTCGAACAGCGCGGTCTTGATCGTCAGGTCCTCCGCGATCGCCTCGACGGCCAGGTCGACGTCGGCGAGGTCGTCGAGGCGGGTGCTGCCGGTGAGCCGGGCGAGCACCGGTGCGCGCTCCCCCTCGTCGAGCTTGCCCCGCTGGATCGCCTTCTCCAACGAGCGCTCGACGGCGCTGCGGACCCCGTCGACCTTCTCCTGGCTGCGCCCGACGTAGACCACGTCGTACCCGGCCTTGGCGAAGACCTCGACGATGCCCGTGGCCATGGTGCCGCTGCCGACCACGCCGACCCGGCGGATCGCGCGGCGCAGCTGCGGCACGTCGTCCTCGGTGGGCGTCAACGCGTCCGGCACGACGATCGGGCTGTCCGGCGCCTCGTAGGTGTAGAAGCCGCGTCCGGTCTTGCGGCCGAGCATGCCGGCGGTGACCATCTGCTTGAGGATCGGCGCCGGCGCGTGCAGGCGGTCGCGACCCTGCTTGTACATCGTGTCGAGGATCTCGTACGCCGTGTCCAGCCCGATCAGGTCCAGCAGCGCCAACGGCCCCATCGGGTAGCCGCAGCCGAACCGCATCGCGGCGTCGATGTCCTCCCGGCTCGCGTAGCGCCCTTCGTACATCGACACCGCGTGGTTGAGGTACCCGAACAGCAGCGCGTTCGCGATGAACCCGGCCTTGTCGCCGCAGATCACCGGGGTCTTGCCCAGTGTCCGGGCCAGCTCGGCGACGTCGTCGACCACGTCGGGCTCGGTCACCACGGTGCGGATCACCTCGAGCAGCTTCTGCACGGGGGCGGGGTTGAAGAAGTGCACTCCGATGACCCGGCCCGGGCGGGTGCTGGCGGTGGAGATCTCGGTGACCGACAGCGACGAGGTGTTGGTGGCCAGGATCGCGTCCGCCCCGACGATGCCGTCGAGGGTCCGGAAGATCTGCTGCTTGACGTCGAGGTGCTCGATCACCGCCTCGACGACCAGCCCGCAGTCCTTCACGTCGGCCAGGTCGGTGGTGAAGGTGATCCGCCCGACCAGTGCGGCCTGGTCCTCCTCGGAGAGCTTGCCGCGCTTGACCGCCCGGTCCGTGGAGTGCTGCACGTGCTGGCGGCCGCGCTCGAGCGACTCGTCGGTCTGCTCCACGCCCACGACGTGGTAACCGTTGCGGGCGAACACCTCGGCGATGCCCGCGCCCATCGTGCCCAGCCCGACCACGCCGATGCTGGAGAAGTCCCGTCGAGTGCCTTCGCTCATGAGCGGCATCCTGTCATGCGCGCCGGCGCGTGCGCCGTGAGGTACTTCACCGCCCGGACGGCCTCCACGCCGACCCGGCTCACCCCTGGCCGCCACCCCGCCAGGTAGATTGCGGCGCTGTCCGACCTGCTCGACGAGGTGACCCGTGAGGAACGACAAGGTGATCGGATGAGGCTGGTGATCGCCCGCTGCCAGGTGGACTACGCGGGCCGGCTGACCGCGCATCTGCCGATGGCGACCCGGCTGATCATGGTCAAGAACGACGGCTCCGTGCTGATCCACTCCGACGGCGGGTCCTACAAGCCGCTGAACTGGATGTCGCCGCCGTGCAAGGTGAGCGAGGGCGCCACCGAGGACGGCGTCATCGAGTGGACCGTGGTCGGCAAGGACGACGACACCCTGCGGATCCTGATCGAGGACGTGGTCAGCGACTCGCTGCACGACCTCGGCATCGATCCCGGGTTGCAGAAGGACGGCGTCGAGAAGCATTTGCAGGCCCTGCTCGCCGAGCACCCCGCTCACCTGGCCGACGGCCTGACCCTGGTACGCCGAGAGTTCCCCACCGCGATCGGGCCGGTCGACCTGATGTGTCGCGACCAGGCCGGCGCGTCGGTCGCGGTCGAGGTCAAGCGGCGCGGGGAGATCGACGGCGTCGAGCAGCTGACCCGCTACCTCGACCTGCTCAACCGGGACCCCGCCCTGCGTCCGGTACGCGGCATCTTCGCCGCCCAGGAGATCAAGCCCCAGGCCCGGGTGCTGGCCACCGACCGCGGGATCGCCTGCGCGGTCGTCGACTACGACGCCCTGCGCGGGATGGACGACCCGACCGAGCGTCTGTTCTGACCACCGGCGGCCGGCGGTCGTGACCAGCCGGTCGGTCGGCCGGCGTGACCACCCGCGCGGGCCATGGCCGGCACGCGGGCGGCGTGCCTACGGTCGAGCATGGAGCCCAGCACGGACCCAGTCGCGGAGCGCGCCTCGGCGGTGCTCGAGGCCGTGCTCGGCGCCACGGACGCGCTCACCATCGCGATCGGCACCGAGCTGGGCTACTACCGCGCGCTCGACCACGCGGGCGCGACCGGGCTGACTCCGGCCGGGCTCGCCGTGCGGGTCGGGGCGAGCGAGCGCTACACGCGCGAGTGGCTCGAGCAGCAGGCGGTCGCCGGCTTCCTGCTCGCGGGCGAGCCCACCACCGGGGAGGAGCGCCGCTTCCGGCTCGCGCCGGGCACCGCCGAGGTGCTCGCGTGGCCCGACGCGCTCACCACGATGGCCCCCCTGGCCACCATGGTGGCCGCGGCGGGAGCGCAGTGGCGCCGGATCGTCGCGGGCGCCCGCACCGGCAGCGGGCTCGGCTGGAGCGAGTACGGCCCGGACATGATGCGTGCCCAGGCCGACGTCAACGCTCCGCCGCTGCGCACGCTGCTACCCGACGCATGGCTGCGCGACGCGCTGCCCGCGACCCACGCCCGGCTGGAGAGCGGCGAGGCGCTGCTGGTCGCCGACGTCGGCTGCGGGGCGGGGTGGGCATCGGTGGGCCTCGCCCGCCGCTGGCCCCGCGTGCGGGTGCACGCCTACGACGTGGACCCGGCGACGGTCGCGCTGGCCCGCGAGGTGACGGCGTCCCACCGGGTGGCCGACCGGGTGGAGGTCCGCGCGCACGACATCGGCGCGCGGCTGCCGGAGGAGCGCTACGACCTCACGCTCGCGGTGGAGTGCGTGCACGACCTGCCGCACCCGGTGCCAGTGCTCGCCGCGATGCGGGAGATGACCCGCCCCGACGGCGCGGTGCTCGTCGTCGACGAGAAGGTGGCCGACCGCTTCACCGCCCCGGGCGACGAGGTGGAGCGGTTGATGTACGGCTACAGCACCCTGATCTGCCTGCCCGACGCGATGACCGGCAACCCCGAGCACGCCACCGGCACGGTGATCCGCCGCCCGACCATGCAGCGCTACGCCCGCGAGGCCGGCTTCACCGACGCCCTCGAGCGCCCGGTCGAGCACGACATGTGGCGGTTCTACGAGCTGACCCGCGACAGCGCGCGGTCCACCTCGTCGGCGACCTCCGCGGCGCACCCCCAGGACAGCGTGACCCCCGCGCCGCCGTGACCGTAGCAGTGCACCACGGTCGACTCCCCGCGCCGCTCGGTCTCCAGCCGCACCTCCGGCCGGGCCGGCCGCAACCCCACCCGGTGACGCAGCACGGCGGCGTGTGCGAGCTCGGGCACCAGCTCGGTGGCGCGCGCGAGGATCCACTCCGCCGCGGCAGGGTCCGGCGTACGGCTCCACTCGCCCTCGTCGTCGGTGCCGCCCACCACGATGTCGCGCGAGCGGGGCACGACGTAGACCGGAGCTCCATCGGGCGCGCTGCCCAGCCACCAGCGCTCCAGACCGACCTGGCTGACCAGCACCACCTGCCCTCGCACCGGGTGGACCGAGCTGTCCTCCGCGGTCAATCGGGCGCCCAGGCCCGCGGCGTTGACCACCACGTCGGCGTGCTCGGGCAGGGCACCCACCACCATCCGGGTCAACGTGCCGCCGAGCTCTGAGACCCGGCGGGTCAGCCAGCGCAGGTAGATCGGCATCTCCACGACGGGCGCGGTGAAGCTCCAGCCGTCGACGTACGGTGCCCGCAGCCGGTCCACCCGGGTCAGCGACGGGACCGCCTCGCGCCACCACGGGTCCGCGGTCGGGGCACGGTGCAGCTCGGTGCCCTCGCGCAGGGTGACCCCGGCGCCATCCACCCCGGCCAACCGGGACAGCTCGCGGTAGCCCGTGCGGGACCAGCCGGCCACCCGCGCGACCGGGTAGGCGCGGTAGGGGTACCAGAGCCCGCCGGCCACCGACGACGTTGTCTCCAGAGGCAGGTCGCGGGCCAGCACGTCGACGCGGTGCCCGCGCTCGAGCAGCCGCACCGCGCAGGAGAGCCCGACCACGCCCGCACCCACCACGATCACCCGGCCCGGGTGGCTGGGCGGGTGCTCGGCCTCCGGGGGTTCCTCGGTGCTGCCGGTCATCCCCCGAGTCTGCCCCATCACCGCGCCCGGTAGTCGCTGATCGCCACGTGCCCGTCGGCGGTGGTCACCGTCGCCACCACGTAGCGCCGCCGGCCGTCGCGTTGCACCGCGCACACGATCCGGTCTCCGACCACCGCCGGATAGGCCTCTCGCGAGCCGCAGTCGACCCGGTCGTAGCCGGCGTCCCGCAGGCGCTGCACCAGGCTGGCCGTGGCGAGCAGTCCGGGACCCAGTCGAGCGTCGAACGTGATGCCCGGGCGGTGGCCGTGCAGGGCGACGTCGACGTCGACCGCCACCCCCTCGACGTAGGCCTGGCACACCATCGCGGTCGGCGCGGCGCCGGCACCGGCCGGGCAGTCCAGGTGCGCCACGGCCAGGCCCTGCTCGTGCAGCTGCTCGGTGAGGCGGTCCGCGATCGCGCGCTCCAGCCGGCTCATCGGCGTGTCGGGCGCGCGCACCCGGTCGTGGTGCTCGCCCCCCAACGACGCCGGCGTACGCCGCGGCGCCGCGGGCTGCTCGGTCGCGGCGTCACAGCCGGCCCCCAGCAGCGCGACGACGCCGACGAGCACGGTCGCGACCGCGGTGTTCACCGAACCGGGGTCCCCGCCCACGCGCGCAGCACCCAGCCGTCGGCGTCGGCGTGCACCTCGACCAGGTCACAGTGGTCCAGGTCGTGCTCGACGCCGAACCCGTCCGGCACGTTGTGCACGAGCTGCGGCACGCTGACCCGGATCGCCCCGCCGTGACTGACCACCAGGACGGTCTCCCCGCGGTGCAGGTCGGCCATGGTGGCCAGCTCGCCGGCGACCCGCTCGCGGATCTCGCGCCCGGACTCGCCCCCGGGGATCCGGGCGTCGTGGTCGCCGGTCCCCCAGGCGACCAGCACGTCGTCGTACATCCCCTCCACGAACGGCTGACCGGCGTAGTCCCCCACGAGCCACTCGTGCAGGGCGTCGCGCACCCGCACCATGGCGCCCAGCCGGGCCGCGACGATCTCCGCGGTCTGCACGGCCCGGGCCAGCCCACTGGAGTAGATCATCGCGACGTTGGCGTCGCGCAGCGACTCGGCCAGCGCCTCGGCCTGCTTGCGGCCGGCAACGGACAGGCTGCCGCCGCGGTCGCTGAGCAGCGCGGAGTCGTACTCCGCCTCGGCGTGCCGGGCGATCAGCAGCCGGGCGGCGCAGTGCAGGTCGGACATGCGTCCACGGTAGCCGGGCCCCCGGCACGGACCCGGCGCTGCAGGCGATGCCAGGTGCCACTCAGCCGTGCGTGGAGCCGGCGCCGTCCAGGTCGTGCGCGGCGCGGATCGCGGAGACGATACCGCCCATGATCCCGGTGAGCCCGAAGTCCTTGGGGGTGAAGACCGCCGCCACCCCGAGCTCGCGCAACCGTGCCGCGTCCGCGCCCGGGATGATCCCGCCGACCACCACCGGCACGTCCGCGAGGCCGGCTTCGCGCAACCCGTCGAGCACGTGGGGCACCAGCTCCATGTGCGAGCCGGACAGGATGGACAGCCCGACGCAGTGCACGTCCTCGGCGACGGCGGCGGCCACGATCTGCTCCGGGGTGAGCCGGATCCCCTGGTAGACCACCTCGAAGCCGGCGTCACGGGCCCGCACTGCCACCTGCTCGGCACCGTTCGAGTGACCGTCCAGGCCCGGCTTGCCCACCAGCAGCCGCAGCCGGCCGCCCAGCTCCTCGCCGGTCCGGCGCACCCGCTCGCGGACCTCGGCCAGCTCGGCGCCGGCCTCGGCGACCCCGACGGCGCCGGCGACGCCGGTCGGTGCGCGGAACTCCCCGAACACCTCGCGCAGCGCTCCGGCCCACTCCCCGGTGGTGACCCCCGCGCGGGCGGCGGCCAGCGTCGCGTGCATCAGGTTGGTGCCGGTCTTGGCCTCGGCGGCCAGCCGCTGCAGGGCGGCGGTGACGGCGGCCTGGTCCCGCTCCGAGCGCCACTGCTCGAGGCTGCGCAGCGCCGCGCGCTCGGCCTCGGGGTCGGCCGCCTGGATCGCGGCGTCGAGATCCGCGGTCAGCGGAGAGGGCTCGGTCGACTCGAAGCAGTTCACGCCGACCACCTGGTCCTCGCCCGACTCGATGCGGGCACGGCGCGCCGCGTGCGAGCTGACCAGCGCCTGCTTGAGGTATCCCGACTCCACGGCGGCCACGGCGCCGCCCATCGCCTGCACCCGGTCCATCTCGTCACGGGCGCCCGCGACCAGCTCGGCGACCTTGTCCTCCACGACGTGCGAGCCTGCGAACAGGTCGTCGTACTCGAGCAGGTCGGACTCGAACGCCAGCACCTGCTGCAACCGCAGCGACCACTGCTGGTCCCAGGGACGGGGCAGGCCGAGTGCCTCGTTCCAGGCCGGCAGCTGGACGGCGCGTGCGCGGGCGTCCTTGGACAGTGTGACTCCGAGCATCTCCAGCACGATGCGCTGCACGTTGTTCTCCGGCTGGGCCTCGGTCAGTCCGAGCGAGTTGACCTGCACGCCGTAGCGGAAGCGACGCATCGTCGGGTCCGTCACGCCGTAACGCTCCCGGGTCAGCTCGTCCCAGAGCTCGACGAACGCCCGCATCTTGCACATCTCCTCCACGAAGCGCACCCCGGCGTTGACGAAGAACGACACGCGCCCGACGACCTTGTCGAAGTCCTCCGCGGCGACCTGCCCGGAGTCGCGCACCGCGTCCAGCACCGCGATCGCCGTGCTCAGCGCGTAGGCCAGCTCCTGGGTGGGCGTCGCACCGGCCTCCTGCAGGTGGTAGCTGCAGATGTTGATCGGGTTCCACTTCGGGATGTGGTTGACCGTGTAGCTGATCAGGTCGCTGGTCAGCCGCAGGGAGTGCTCGGGCGGGAACACGTAGGTGCCGCGGGAGAGGTACTCCTTGATGATGTCGTTCTGGGTGGTCCCGGCCAGCCGGGCGTAGACGCTCTCGAGGTCGGCCGAATCGCCCGCCTGCTCCTCGGCCACCACCTGGTAGAGCGCGAGCAGCCACATCGCGGTCGCGTTGATCGTCATCGAGGTGTTCATCTCGGCGAGCGGGATGCCCTCGAACAACCGCCGCATCTCGCCCAGGTGCGGGATCGGCACGCCGACCTTGCCGACCTCGCCGCGGGCGAGCGGCGAGTCCGGGTCGTAGCCGGTCTGCGTGGGCAGGTCGAACGCGACCGAGAGCCCGGTCTGTCCCTTGGCGAGGTTGCGCCGGTACAGCGCGTTGGACTCCGAGGCCGAGCTGTGGCCGGCGTAGGTGCGCATCACCCACGGCCGGTCCTTCTCGCGTGGCGTCTGGCTCATAGCCAGGGAGAGTACGGCGAACCGAACCCGCCGGTAACCTCCCTATGACCTGCGTCACGTGCCAGATAGGTCACAACCCGAAGGTCAGGCCGGGTCGCAGCCGGCAACTCACGCCGAGGCGCGGCCGCAGGTCATGCGCTGAGCTCGCGCTCCACCTGCACCACGCGGCGCAGCCGGCTGCAGGAGATGACCCGGCGTACCGGGGCACTGCAGCCGCGCAGCACCAGGGCGCGTCCCTCGCGGTCCAGGCTCATCGTCGCCGCGGCGAGCATGCGCAGCGCGGGGGCGTCGATCAGCTCCACGCCGCTCATGTCCACCACGACCTCGTCGTGCTGGTGGTCGATGTGGTCGTACAGGGCCTCGCGCACGTCGCTGGTGCACCGGCCGTCGAACCGGCCGGCGAGCACGAGTGCCGTGCCGTCGGTGCTGATCTCCATGCCACTCCCAGGTCGGGCGGACAGCCCCCGTGCTGTCCCCTCTCACCCACTATGACGCGTGCCACCCCCGCGGGGTTGCCTGACACAGGTCACAGAAGGGTCGCGATCTGCCGCGATCAGTCCGGGAAGTGATCGGGGTCGGTGATCTCGACCCGCTCGATGTTCACGCCGAGCGTCTGCAGCGCCTCGACGAAGCGCGGGTAGCCACGGTCGATGTGTCGCGACGCGGCCACCGTCGTGGTCCCGTCGGCGGCGAGTCCGGCCAGCACCAGAGCCGCGCCGGCCCGGATGTCGTGGGCGACCACCGGTGCGCCGGAGAGCCGCGGGCAGCCGCGCACCACCGCGTGGTGCCCGTCGATGCGCAGGTCGGCGCCCAGCCGGGCCAGCTCCTGGGCGAACATGAACCGCGCCTCGAACACGTTCTCGGTGATCATCGCGGTGCCGTCCGCGACCGCCGCCAGCGCCATCGCGAACGGTTGCAGGTCGGTGGGGAACCCCGGATAGGGCAGGGTCACCACGTCGAAGGCGTCCAGCCGGCGGTCCACCCGGATCCGGAAGCCCGACGGGTCCGCGTCCAGCTCCGCGCCGCTGCCGGTCAGCTTGTCGAGCACGATGTCGAGGTGGTGCGCCCGGCCCGCCTCCACGTGCAGGTCGCCCCCGGCCATCGCCGCGGCGAACGCCCACGTGCCCGCCACGATCCGGTCGCTGACCGTCGCGTGCCGTACCGGCCTCAGCCGGGAGACGCCCTCGACGACGAGCGTCGAGGAGGACACGCCGTCGATGGCGGCGCCCATCGCGACCAGCATCTCGCAGAGGTCGGCGATCTCCGGCTCGCGCGCCACGTTGTCGATCACCGTGGTGCCGGGGGTGAGCACCGCGGCCATCAGCAGGTTCTCGGTGGCGCCGACGCTGGGGAAGTCCAGCCACAGGTTGCTGCCGGCCAGCCGGTGCGGGACCTCGGCGACCACGAAGCCGTGCTCCACGCGCACGCGCGCCCCCAGCTCCTCTAGGCCACGGATGTGCATGTCCAGCCCCCGCGAGCCGATGTTGTCCCCGCCGGGGAGCGCCACCCTGGCCCGTCCGCAGCGCGCCACCAGCGGCCCCAGCACGCTGATCGAGGCCCGCAGCCTGCGCACGAGGTCGTAGGGCGCCTCGGGCTCGAGCTGCTCGGGCACGTCGATGGTGACCGTCCCGGTCGTGTCGGCACGGGCCACCGCCACCTGACAGCCGAGGTGCTCCAGCAGCCGTGCCATCACCTCGACGTCGCTGATCTCGGGGACGTTGTCGACCACGGTGCGTCCGGGGGCGAGCAGCGCGGCGGCCATCAGCTTCAGGGCACTGTTCTTCGCGCCGCCCACCCGCACAGACCCGGCCAGCGGCTGCGAGAGGGGCCCCTTGGACATGACCCGGAAGGCTTCCATCCGTCCGATGGTAGGGGTCGCGCGCCTCTACTCCCCTGCCCCGGCTGCTGGCCGTCTACGCTGACGCCATGGTCAACCTCACCCGCATCTACACCCGCACCGGCGACCAGGGCGAGACCCGCCTCGGCGACCTCAGCACCACGACGAAGAACGACCTGCGGCTGCACGCCTACGCCGACGTGGACGAGGCGAACGCGCACATCGGGGTGGCGCTGGCCACCGGTGGTCTCGAGGACGACGTGGTGCAGGTGCTCACCCGGGTCCAGAACGACCTCTTCGACGTCGGCGCGGACCTGTCCACTCCGGTGGTGCCGGATCCGGAGTACCCGCCGCTGCGCGTCGAGCAGGACTACGTGGACCGGCTCGAGGGCTGGTGCGACGCCTTCAACGAGGCTCTGCCGAAGCTGCGGTCGTTCATCCTGAACGGCGGTACGCCGGCCGCAGCGCACCTGCACGTCGCGCGGACGGTGGTGCGTCGTGCGGAGCGGGCCGGCTGGGCGGCGTACGAGAAGCACGGGGAGACGATGAACGTCCGCGCGCTGACGTACCTGAACCGACTCTCGGACCTGCTGTTCATCCTGGCTCGGCACGCGAACCGGGAGCAGGGCGACGTTCTGTGGGTTCCCGGCGGCGAACGCTGAGAGCGAGCGGAGCGAGCGGGTCAGCGTGAGCCGCCCATCGGTACAGCGGGGAGCGCTGAGAGCGAGCTGATCGGCTAGCCTCTCCCGCCATGCCGTACGTCGACGCCGCCGGGGTGCAGATCCACTACGTCGAGCACGGACCCGCCGAGGCGGAGCGGACCCTGGTGCTGCTGCACGGCTTCACCCCGGACCATCGGCTGATGACCGGCTGCTTCGAGCCGGTGCTCACCGGCCGCGCGGGGTGGCGCCGCGTGTACCTGGACCTTCCCGGGATGGGCCGAAGCATCGCTCCTGAGCATGTCGCCTCGACCGACGACGTCTACGCGGTGGTGCGCGGCGCGATCGACGAGCTGGTCCCCGGCCCGTACGCAGTCGCCGGCGAGTCCTATGGCGGCTACCTGGCACGTGGGCTGGCGGCCGAGCACGGCGCGCGGGTGAGCGGGATGGCGCTGATCTGCCCGATGCTGGTCGCCGAGCACGCCGCCCGCGACGTCCCCGAGCACGCGGTGCTCGCCGAGGACTCCTTCTGCGCCGCGCTGCCGCGAGACAGCGAGTTCCGTCAGATCGCGGTGGTGCAGACCGAGCAGACGTACCGGAGGACGGTCGCGGAGATCGACCCGGGGCTGCACGCGGCCGACGAGGTGGCACTCGAGCGGATCCGCCGCGGTGGCTGGTCCGGGAGCTTCCCGCGCGAGCCGCAGGGCTCGACGTACGACGCCCCCGTGCTGCTGCTCACCGGGCGGCAGGACTCCTCGACCGGCTATCGCGACGCGTGGCCCCTGCTCGACCACTACCCGCGGGCCACCTTCGCGGTGCTCGACCGGGCCGGCCACAACGCCCAGATCGAGCAGCCCGCGCTGTTCGAGGCGCTCGTGGCCGAATGGCTGGACCGGGTCGAGGAGCTCGGTTCACCGCAGAGCTGACCCCCGCGCGGCGCCGCGTGTCACGATCGGCATCGCGCGCCGGCCGGGCAAGGTGCCCACCGTGCCAAACGGCCGGGCCGGCAGCTCCGCGTCGCGTCAGCGCCGGCGCAGCCGCTGGCCGGGCGGGGCCGCCTCGAGCCAGGCGAGGAACCCGGTCAGCGCCTCGGGGCTCATCGCCACCTCGAGGGCACCCGTGGGCGTCGTGCAGGACACGATCACGTGTCCGGAGTAGAGGGAGTACGCCTCCACGCCGGCGGGGTCGCGCCGGCCGGTGTACTCCAGGTCGGCGCGTTTGAAGCGCAGCTTGGGACGCGGCGACAGCGAGAAGATCCGGAACCACTCCAGCAGGTCGCCGGAGTAGCGGCCGACACCGAGAACCCAACCGCGCCCGGCCCGTGAGGACCGGACGCGGACGCTGAACTCGAAGGTGCCGCCGTGGCGGGAGATCCACCGGCGGCGCACGATCAGGGCGATGCCGTAGAGCACGATCAGGAGCAGCACGAGGCCGGCCGAGTCCGCCAGCCACTGCCACAACGGCATCTATCCCCTCACTTCCCGGTGGTGCGGCGACGCGCCCGGGCCGCGCCCTCGACCGGAGTCGGAGGCGTGGCCCGGGTCGCGAGGGACCGCGTCGTCGTCCGGACGGTCCGCCCGGGCGACGGGTTCAGGATGCCCGCTCCGCGGCGCGGATGCGAGCCTCGGCGCGGCGGACCGCCTCCTCGGGGTCGTTGAGCAGCTCGCCCGCCGACTTCGCGCGCTCGAGGTCGGCCCGGGCCTTCTCCAGGTCGATCTCGTGCGACATCTCGGCGTGCTCGGACAGGATCGAGATCCGGTTGTTGGCCACCGACAGGAAGCCGGCGTCCACCGCCGCGATCCAGGTCTCGTTGTCCTCCGTGGTCACGTCCACGATGCCGTCCACCATCAGCGAGAGCATCGGGGCGTGGTTCGGCAGGATGCCCACGTCACCCTCGGTGGTGCGGGCGATGACCATCGTCGCCTGGCCGGACCACACCAACCGGTCGGCCGCGACCAGTTCCACCTGGAGCAGGTCGTCACTCACGCGGAGTCCTCATTTCCTTCGCTGCCTGGGAAGAGCCTCAGAGGTTCTTCTGGATGTCGGCCCACTTCTTCTCGACGTCGTCGAGACCGCCGCACATGAAGAACGCCTGCTCGGCCACGTGGTCGTACTCGCCGTCCGCGATCTTGGTGAACGCCTCGATGGTGTCCGAGATCGGCACCGTCGAGCCCTCGACGCCGGTGAACTGCTTGGCGACGTAGGTGTTCTGCGAGAGGAACCGCTGGATCCGGCGGGCCCGGGACACGATGATCTTGTCCTCCTCGGACAGCTCGTCGACACCCAGGATCGCGATGATGTCCTGCAGCTCCTTGTTGCGCTGCAGAATCTGCTTGATCCGCACGGCGGTGTTGTAGTGGTCCTCGCCGATGTAGCGCGGGTCGAGGATGCGCGACGTCGAGGTCAGCGGGTCCACGGCCGGGTAGATGCCCATCGAGGCGATCTCGCGGTTCAGCTCGGTGGTCGCGTCGAGGTGGGCGAAGGTCGTCGCCGGAGCGGGGTCGGTGTAGTCGTCGGCCGGCACGTAGATCGCCTGCATCGAGGTGATCGAGTGACCCCGGGTCGAAGTGATCCGCTCCTGCAGCGTGCCCATCTCGTCGGCCAGGTTCGGCTGGTAGCCCACCGCGGACGGCATCCGGCCCAGCAGCGTGGACACCTCGGAGCCGGCCTGGGTGAACCGGAAGATGTTGTCGATGAACAGCAGCACGTCCTGCTGCTGCACGTCGCGGAAGTACTCCGCCATGGTCAGCGCGGACAGCGCGACGCGCAGCCGGGTGCCCGGCGGCTCGTCCATCTGACCGAAGACGAGCGCGGTGTCCTTGAGAACGCCGGCCTCTTCCATTTCAACCCAGAGGTCGTTGCCCTCACGGGTACGCTCGCCGACACCGGCGAACACCGACACACCGCCGTGGTCCTTGGCCACACGCGCGATCATCTCCTGGATGAGCACGGTCTTGCCGACGCCCGCTCCACCGAACAGGCCGATCTTGCCGCCCTGCACGTAGGGGGTGAGCAGGTCGATCACCTTGATGCCGGTCTCGAACATCTGGGTCTTGGACTCCAGCTGGTCGAAGGCCGGCGCCTTGCGGTGGATGCCCCAGCGCTCGGTGACCTCGAGCTTCTCGTCGCCCTCGAGGTTGAGGCAGTCGCCGGTGGCGTTGAACACGTGGCCCAGGGTGGCGTCGCCCACCGGGACGGTGATCGGGCCGCCGGTGTCGCGCACCTGCGAGCCGCGGACCAGGCCGTCGGTCGGCTTCAGCGAGATCGCGCGGACCATGCCGTCACCGATGTGCTGGGCGACCTCGAGCGGCAGGGTCCGGGTCTCGCCGGCGAGCTCGAGCGTGGCCTCGAGCAGGTTGTAGATCTCGGGCATCGAGTCGGTCGGGAACTCGATGTCGACCACGGGGCCGATGACGCGCGCGATGCGACCGACGCCACCGGCGGACCCGCCGGTACCGTGTGTCTCTTCAATGGTGGCAGTCATTAGTTCTCACTCACTCCCGGCGGTCGCATCGGCCAGCGCGTTCACGCCGCCGACGATCTCGCTGATTTCCTGGGTAATGCCGGCCTGGCGCGCCTGGTTGGCCAGCCGGGTGTACTTCTTGATGAGCTCGTCGGCGTTGTCCGTCGCCGCCTTCATCGCCCGCTGACGCGCGGCCAGCTCGGAGGCCGCCGCCTGCAGCAGGGCGAAGAAGACCCGGCTCTGGACGTAGCGGGGCAGCAGCTGGTCGAGCACCTCCGCCGGGGAGGGCTCGAACTCGTACAGCGGGAGCACCTCGTCCCTGCTGGGCGGCTCGGTGCCCTCGACGACCTCCAGCGGCAGCAGGCGGACTGCGGCCGGCTCCTGGACCAGCATCGACTTGAAGCGCGTGTAGACCACGTGCACCTCGTCGACCGGACCGGCGCCCTCGCGCAGCTCCACGTCGGGGTCCTCCCCCGCGCCGGCCAGGAACGCCTCGATCAGGGCGTCACCGATCTCGCGGGCGATGTCGTAGCTCGGCTGGTCGGAGAAGCCGGACCAGGTCGCCGCCATCGGCCGGTTGCGGAAGCGGAAGTAGGCCTCGCCCTTACGTCCGGCGATGTAGCACTCGACCTCCTTGCCCTCCTCGCGCAGCTTCTCGGAGAGCCGCTCGGCCTCCTTGAGCACGTTCGAGGAGTACGCACCGGCCAGACCCCGGTCGCTGGTCACGATCAGGATCGCGGCCCGCTTCGGGTTCTCCGGCTCGGTGGTCAGCACGTGCTCGACGTTGGAGTACGTCGCCACGGCCGACACCGCCCGGGTCAGCTCACGGGCGTACGGCGCCGCCGCCTGGGCCCGCTGCTGCGCCTTGATGATCCGGGACGCAGCGATGAGCTCCATGGCGCGCGTGATCTTCTTCATCGACGTGACGGACCGGGTCCGCGCACGCAGCTCACGCACCGACGTTGCCATGATCAGCCCCGCTTCTGCTTGACGATCTGCTCCTGCTCGAGCTCTTCCTCGGGCAGCGCCTCGTGCTCTTCCTTGCCGGCCTTGACCGACTGGCCGTCCGACGTCTCGAACTGGTCGAGGAACCGGTCGTAGGCGTCCTCGAGCGAGCTCTCGGTGTCGTCGGTGAAGTTGTTCGTCTCGGCGATGGTGCTCAAGATGCCGGACTGCTCGCGGCGCAGGTAGTCGAGGAACTCGCTCTCGAAGCGCAGCACGTCGTCGGTCGGCACCTTGTCGAGCCGGCCGGTGGTGCCCAGCCACAGCGACGCGGTCATCTCGTTGACCGGGTACGGCGAGTACTGCGGCTGCCGCAGCAGGGCCATCAGCCGCGAGCCGCGCTCGAGCTGCTGGCGGGAGGCCGCGTCGAGGTCGGAGGCGAACATCGCGAACGCCTCCATTGCGCGGTACTGCGCCAGGTCGACCTTCAGCGAGCCGGTGACCTTCTTGACCGCCTTGGTCATCGCGGCGCTGCCGACCCGGGAGACCGAGATGCCCACGTCGATGGCCGGGCGCTGGTTCGCGGCGAACAGGTCGGACTGGAGGAAGATCTGGCCGTCGGTGATCGAGATGACGTTGGTCGGGATGTAGGCCGACACGTCGTTGGCCTTGGTCTCGATGATCGGCAGACCGGTCATCGAGCCCGCACCCATGTCGTCCGACAGCTTCGCGCAACGCTCCAGCAGCCGGCTGTGCAGGTAGAACACGTCGCCCGGGTAGGCCTCACGGCCCGGCGGGCGGCGCAGCAGCAGCGACACGGCGCGGTAGGCCTCGGCCTGCTTGGTCAGGTCGTCGAAGACGATCAGGACGTGCTTGCCGTCGTACATCCAGTGCTGGCCGATGGCCGAGCCGGTGTAGGGG
>DASSVD010000167.1:0-8654 GCA_035706365.1 Nocardioidaceae bacterium | reverse complement strand
CGATGACCACCCGGTCGTCGGCGAGGCGCTGCTTGGAGCCGGCGGCGACGGGCACGCCCAGCAGCCGGGCGAACTGGGTCGCGGTCTTGGCGTTGCCCAGGTCCGGCGAGACCACGACGGTGTCGGACAGGTCCTGCCCGGCGAAGTGGTCGGCGAGCACGCCCAGCGCGGTCAGGTGGTCCACCGGCACCGAGAAGAACCCGTGCACCTGCGGCGCGTGCAGCGTCATCGTCAGCACCCGCGACACCCCCGCGGTCACCAGCATGTCCGCCACCAGCCGGCCGCCGATGGAGATCCGCGAGGCGTCCTTCTTGTCCGAGCGGGCGTAGGCGTAGTGCGGGATCACCGCGGTGATCTGCGCCGCCGAGGCCCCCTTGGCCGCGTCCACCATCAGCAGCAGCTCCATCAGGTGCTCCTGGGTGGGCGGCACCAGCGGCTGCACGATGTAGACGTCGCGCTGGCGACAGTTGGCCTGCAGCTGCGCCTGCAGGCAGTCGTTGCTGAACCGGGTCAGCTCGACGCCGGACAGGCTCACTCCCAGCGCGTCGCAGATGGCCGAGGCGAGCGCCCGATGGGCGCTGCCGCTGAACACGACGATCTCTCGCACGCAGGTGCTCCCGGGTGGTTCGGCGGGAAAGGCCGCTCGAACTCTAGCCCAGGACGCGCTCCCCGGGGTCGCGATTCCGCGTGGCGATCCCGGAGCGGGACCTCAGCCGCGGCTCAGGCCCAGAGCTGGCCCTCGAGGCGCTCCTCGGCCTCGTCGACCGTGCCCTCGTAGGCGCCGGTGGACAGGTACTTCCAGCCGCCGTCGGCGACGACGAAGACGATGTCGGCGCGCTCGCCGGCCTTCACCGCCTTGACGGCCTGGCCCAGCGCGGCGTGCAGGATCGCCCCGGTCGAGATGCCGGCGAAGATCCCCTCGGCCTCGAGCAGCTCCCGGACGCGGCGTACCGCGTCACGCGGGCCCACCGAGAAGCGGGAGTCGATCAGCGAAGCGTCGTACAGCTCGGGGACGAACCCCTCGTCGAGGTTGCGCAGGCCGTAGACCAGCTCGCCGTAGCGGGGCTCGGCCGCCACGATGCGCACGTCGGGCTTGTGCTCGCGGAAGTACCGGCCCACCCCCATCAGCGTGCCGGTGGTGCCGAGGCCCGCGACGAAATGGGTCACCGACGGCAGGTCGGCGTGGATCTCCGGAGCCGTGCCCTCGTAGTGCGCCCGGGCGTTCGCCGGGTTGCCGTACTGGTAGAGCATCACCCAGTCCGGGTGGTCGGTGGCCAGGCTCTTGGCCACCCGCACGGCCTCGTTCGAGCCGCCGGCCGCCGGCGAGGACACGATCTCGGCCCCCCACATCCGCAGCAGCTGCTTGCGCTCGGCGGAGGTGTTCTCCGGCATCACGCAGACCAGCCGGTAGCCCTTGAGCTTGGCGGCCATCGCCAGCGAGATACCGGTGTTGCCCGAGGTCGGCTCGAGGATCGTGCAGCCGGGACGCAGCGTGCCGTCCTTCTCGGCGACCTCCACCATCGTCAGCGCCGCCCGGTCCTTGATGGAGCCGGTCGGGTTCTGGTCCTCGAGCTTGGCCCACAGCCGCACCTCGGGCGAGGGCGAGAGCCGGGGCAGCCCGACCAGCGGGGTGTTGCCGACCGAGGCGAGGGTGGAGTCGAAGCGCATCAGCCGCCGGCCACGGCCGGCAGCACGACAACCTGGTCACCGTCGGCGACCGAGGTGTCCAGACCGCCGGTGAAGCGCACGTCCTCGTCGTTGACGTAGACGTTGACGAAGCGACGCAGGTCGCTCGTGCCGTTCTCGCCGTCGATCAGGCGCTCCTTGATGCCGGGGTGCTTGCCCTCGAGGTGGTCGATGACCTCCGAGAGCGTGCCGCCCTCGCCGGGGACCGCCTTCTCGCCGTTGGTGTAGGTGCGCAGGATCGTGGGGATCCGGACCTCGACTGCCATCAGGTCTGACTCCTTGTTTCGTCGATGACCGAGACGTCTTCCTCGGTCACTTCGCCGTCAATGATTCTGTAAGACCTCAACTCCACAGGACCGGGACTATTCCCGTGCTCGCGTGTGGAGACCAGTACGTAGTGCGCGTTCGGCTCGGCGGCGAGGCCGATGTCGGTGCGGGAGGGGTAGGCCTCGGTGGCCGTGTGGGAGTGGTAGACCACCACCGGCTCCTCGTCGCGGGCGTCCATCTCCTTGTAGAGCTGCAACAGCTCCAGGGAGTCGAACTCGTAGAACGTCGGCGAGGCGGCCGCGTTCACCATCGGGACGAACCGCTCGGGCCGGTCGCTGCCGGCCGGGCCGGCGACCACCCCGCAGGCCTCGTTGGGGTGGTCGCGCTTCGCGTGGGCGATGATGGCGTCGTACGTCGCCTGGTCGATCCTGAGCACGCCTCGAGCCTAGGACGGCACGCCTGAGCGCCCGACCCGCCCGCGCCCCGGTCCGAATGCTGAGATGCGGGGTGCGGTCAGCGGCTGAGGGCGCCCACCAGCGTCTCCTGCAGGTACCCGACCCACTCGTAGATGTCGTGCACGTGGCTGCGCGGGTCGTCCTCGGGCAGCGACTCCCAGTAGTCCTCGTCGCCCTCCTCGATGCCCAGACGGGTGGCCAGCGCCAGCCGCACGTCGGTGAACGACCGCAACCAGGCGTGCGCCGCCGGCGGATCGAGCTCGACGTCGATCCACAGGCCGTCCTCCTGCAGCTCGGGCGGCAGGCCGGCCTCCTCGAGGGTGTCGATGATCTGCACGGCGTTGCCCGCCTTGCCGTCGCGCAGCGCGTTCTCGGTGAACCGGCGGAACTCGCCGGCCGCCTCCTCGTCGCCGGGGTAGGCGGTCGGGAACAGCCGGGCCAGCACAGGGTCGTCCGGCTCGGTGGTCGGGCCGGAGAAGTCGAGCAGCTCCTCGAGAGGGTCGTGGGAGCCGGCCGGCGCCGCCGCCTCGTTGCGCAGCAGCTCGACCAGCTGGGAGGCCAGCGACCGCAGCAGGTCGGCCTCGAACCCGGAGAACGTGGCGACCGCGCCTCCCCCGGTCCGGGGCTGGAAGCCCTCACTCATGCGTCGGCCTTCTGCAGCGTGGCCCACAGGCCGTACTCGTGCATCGCCTGCACGTCACGCTCCATCTCCTCGCGGCTTCCGGTGGACACGACCGACCGGCCGTCGCGGTGCACCTCCATCATCAGCTTCTCGGCCTTCTTGCGCGGGTAGCCGAAGTAGGTCTGGAACACGAAGGTGACGTAGCTCATCAGGTTGACCGGGTCGTTCCACACGATCGTGACCCACGGGGAGGCCAGCGAGGTGAGCTCGTCGCCGGTCGGCTGTTCGATCTCGACGGGTGCGGGTGTCGACACGGCCCTCATCCTAGGCTGTCGCCCGTGACGAGCACATCGACGGCGCTGCTGACCGACCACTACGAGCTGACCATGCTCCAGGCCGCGTTGAAGGCAGGGACCGCGCACCGCCGCTCCGTGTTCGAGCTGTTCCCGCGCCGGCTACCCGAGGGGCGGCGCTACGGCGTGGTCGCCGGGGTGGGACGGGCGCTCGACGCGTTCGAGCGGTTCCGCTTCGACGACGCCGTGCTCACTGTCCTCTCCGAGCACGACATCGTCGACGAGCCCACCCTGGAGTGGCTGTCCGGCTACCGGTTCACCGGCGACATCTGGGGCTACCCCGAGGGCGAGACCTACTTCCCCTACTCCCCGCTGATGATCGTCGAGGCCAGCTTCGCCGAGGCCGTCCTGCTCGAGACGCTGCTGCTGTCCATCCTCAACCACGACTCCGCGATCGCGTCCGCGGCCAGCCGGATGACCTGGGCCGCGAACGGTCGCCCCTGCATCGAGATGGGATCGCGGCGCACCCACGAGGAGGCGGCGGTCGCCGCGGCGCGCGCGGCGTACATCGCGGGATTCTCGACCACCTCCAACCTGGCGGCCCGACAGCGGTACGGCGTACCGACCGCGGGCACCAGCGCGCACAGCTTCACCCTGCTGCACGACACCGAGCGCGACGCGTTCACCGCCCAGGTCGCCTCGCTGGGCCGCGGGACCAGCCTGCTGGTCGACACCTACGACATCGCCGAGGCGGTGCGCACCGGGGTGGAGATCGCCGGTCCCGACCTCGGTGCGGTGCGCATCGACTCCGGTGACCTCGGCGTGCTCGCCTCCCAGGTGCGCGCCCAGCTCGACGGGTTGGGCGCCACCTCCACGCGGATCATCGTCACCTCCGACCTCGACGAGTTCTCCATCGCCGCGCTGGCAGCCGCCCCCGTCGACGGCTACGGCGTGGGTACGTCGCTGGTCACGGGCAGCGGCCACCCCACGTGCGGGTTCGTCTACAAGCTGGTCGCCCGGGAGAACGGCGCCGGCGAGATGGTCGGCGTGGCCAAGCGGTCGAAGGACAAGACCTCGATCGGGGGACGCAAGTACGCCCTGCGCCGGCGCGACCGCAACGGCGTCGCCGAGGCCGAGGTGGTCGGGGTCGGTGAAGCCCCGCACCTGGACGGCGACCCGTCGACGCGGCTCGGTCCGAACGAGCGTCCGCTGCTGGTGCCGCTGGTGGCCGGCGGGGACGTGGTCGGGCGCGAGGGGCTGGCCGAGGCGCGGGATCGGCACGAGGCATCTCGCGCCGAGCTGCCGATCCGCGCCCGCCAGCTCTCCCGCGGCGAGCCGGTGCTGCCCACCGAGCACGTCGGCCCGACGCAGACCTGACTCGGTTAACCTCGGCTGCATGAAACGCGCGTTGATCGTCGTGGACGTGCAGAACGACTTCTGCGAGGGCGGCAGCCTGGCCGTGCGCGGCGGCGCCGAGGTCGCGGCCAGGATCTCCACGTTGCTGCACCACTGGACCGCCCAGGACCCCAAGGCCCCCGACTACGCGGTGGCGGTCGCCACCCGGGACCACCACATCGACCCCGGCGACCACTTCGCGCCGGCCGGGTCCGATCCGGATTTCGTGAACAGCTGGCCGGTGCACTGCGTGGTGGGCACCGACGGGGCGGCGTTCCACCCCAACCTCGACCCGCAACCCTTCGACGCGGTCTTCCTCAAGGGCGAGCACGCCGCGGCCTTCTCCGGCTTCGAGGGGACCACCGCCGACGGCGTGGCGCTGACCGACTGGCTGCGCGCGCACGAGGTCACCGACGTCGACGTGTGCGGCATCGCCACCGACTACTGCGTGCGGCACACCGCGCTGGACGCGTTGCGCGCCGGCTTCGGCGTGCGGCTGCTGCAGGACCTGTGCGCCGGTGTGGCGCCGGATTCCACCGAGGCCACCCTGGAGGAGCTGCAGCGCACCGGTGCCACGCTGGCGTAGCGGCTACCGCCCGGGCCGGTTCGTCCACCACTTCAGCAGCAGCAACGCCGCGATCACCACAGCGCCGACCACGGCCAGCCACAGCGGGCCGTCTCCCCGCCCGGCGGTGGGCATCGGGATGACCCAGAACCGGTCCGGCACGGTGACCTCCTCCCGGTAGGGCTGCTCGGCGTGGCGCATCGAGGGACGAACCTCTGCAGTCTGCACCATCGGGCAGAATCCACCCACGAGATCATCCGGGCGGCGCCGTCCGGTGAGACGAGAGGGATGACCATGGCCTGGCGCGAGGCGGCCGCTCCGCTGCGCGAGCGGAACTTCAGGTGGTTCTACGCCGCACGCTTCGCCTCGCTCACCGGATCGATGATGGTCTCGGTCGCACTCGCGTTCGCCGTGCTCGAGATCAGCGACTCGGCCAGCGCCCTGGGCCTGGTGCTCGCCGCCAACACCACCCCGATGGTGGTGTTCCTGCTGTTCGGCGGCGTGCTGTCGGACCGGTTCGACCGGGCACGGTTGATGCGGTTCTCGGCGATGGCGTCCTTCCTGAGCCAGGCCACGGTCGCCACGCTGGTGATCACCGACGCCGCCGAGCTGTGGATGGTCATCGCGCTGGAAGTGGTCAACGGCGCCGTCAGCGCGGTGAGCTTCCCCGCGATGTCCGGCGTGGTGCCCCAGTTGGTCCCTCGCGCGCAGCTGCAGTCGGCCAACGTGCTGCTGTCGATGTCGCGCGGCGCGCTGGCGGTGGTCGGCCCGACACTGGCCGGTGTCCTGGTGGTCACCGTGGGTCCGGGCTGGGCGCTGGCCGTCGACGCGACGATGTGGCTGCTCGTGGTGGCCTTCCTGTCCCGGGTGCGGATCCCGGCCCGGCCACGCGAGCGCGACGAGGCCCAGGAGTCGATGCTGACCGAGCTGCGCGAGGGCTGGTCGATCTTCACCGGGACGACCTGGCTGTGGGTGGTGGTCGTCGCGTTCGCCGTGCTCAACGCGATCCACGCCGGCGCCTGGTTCACCCTCGGCCCGGTGCTGGCCAAGGACACCATCGGCGAGCGCGGCTGGGGCATGGTGCTGTCCGCGGAGTCGGTGGGGCTGCTGGTGGTCACCGCCGTACTCCTGCGCGTGCGGCTGCGCCGCCCCCTGCGCGCCGGGATGCTCGGCTGCGCGACCTTCGGAGTGCCGCTGTTCCTGCTGGGCGCCGACCCGCAGCTGGTGGTGCTGGTGGCCGCGACGTTCGTGGCCGGGATGGGCATGGAGATCTTCGGCCTCGGCTGGAACCTGGCCATGCAGGAGAACATCGACGAGTCGGTGCTCTCGCGGGCCTACTCCTACGACGCCCTCGGGTCCTTCGTGGCGATGCCGGTGGGCCAGATCATCTACGGCCCGCTCGGTGAGGCGTTCGGCTACCGGACGGTGCTGATGGTCAGCGGCGTGGTCTACACCGCGGTGGCGCTGCTGGTCCTGCTCTCCGGACCGGTACGCCGCCTGGGCCGCGCGCCCGCCGCCACGGTGCAGGCCACCAGCGGCTGACCGCGAGTCCGTCAGCTCGCCCAGCGCTGTGCCAGCGCGGTGACCACCTTCAGGTCGCGGGTGGTGGCGACGCCGAGCAGCTTCTCCACCCGCGCGTTGCCCAGGCGCGCGTTCTGGTAGCCCTGCCGCATCCACAGGTGCACCGCCCGGCCGCGCACCCGGGCCGCCTCGTCGTCGGTGGACAGCGCTTCGATCTCGGCGGCAGCCGCGGTGTCCGGCACGTCCTTGAGCAGCGTGACGTAGCGCCGCAGACCGTCGGCCGGAGCGTCCAGCGGAGCGGTCAGCCCCGCGGCGTCGGCGTACACCTGGGCCAGCTCCGCCACCGTCAGCACGATGGTCGGAACGGCGAACCCGCGGTCGGCCTCGAACAGCTCCTCGAGCCGCTCCTCCAGCCCCCGCGGCGCCCCCTTCGTCGAGCGCAGCCGGACGTTGCCGGTCTGGATGTAGGTCTCCACACCCTCGAAGCCCGCCGACGCGAGCAGCGCGCGCAGCTCGGCCATCGGGAACTTGCGGTTCTTGCCCAGGTTGATCGCCCGCAGGAACGCCACGTAGTCCGCCACGGCCCCATCCTGCCCCAAGCCGGGGTCAGGAGTTGGAGTAGACCGCCGGTCCCCCGTCGTCACCCGGACTTTCCGGGCCGCTGCCCGCCTGCTCTGGATCGGGCGCTCCGCTCGACCCGCTCGCTCCGCTCACTCTCGAGCGTCCCGCCCACGTCCACGCGTACGCGGGATCCTCCGCCGCCAGGCCCGCCTCACCGAGCTCCAACGGCCGGAAGGTGTCCACCATCACCGCGAGCTCGTCGAAGTACTCCGCACCCAGGGACGCCTCGATCGCGGCCGGTTGCGGGCCGTGGGCGTAGCCGCCGGGGTGCAGCGAGATCGACCCGATGTTGATGCCCGACCCCTTGCGCGCCTCGTAGTCCCCGCCGACGTAGAACATCACCTCGTCGGAGTCGACGTTGGAGTGGTAGTAGGGCACCGGCACCGACAGCGGGTGGTAGTCGACCTTGCGCGGCACGAAGTTGCACACCACGAAGTTGGTGCCCTCGAAGACCTGGTGCACCGGCGGCGGCTGGTGCACCTTGCCGGTGATCGGCATGAAGTCCTCGACGTTGAAGGTGTAGGGGTACAGGCAGCCGTCCCAGCCGACCACGTCGAAGGGGTGGGTCGCGTAGACCATCCGGCTGCCGACGAGTCCGGAGGGCCCGTTGCCGCGGTGCTTGACCAGCACCTCCACGTCGGTCCACTCGACCAGCAACGGCGCCTGGGGGCCGGTGAGGTCCCGCTCGCAGTACGGCGCGTGCTCGAGCAGCTGGCCGTACCGGGACAGGTAGCGCTTCGGCGGCGCGATGTGCGAGCTGGCCTCGATCGCGTAGAGGCGGCTCGGGCCGTCCGCGGTGTCCGGAAGCCAGCGGTGGGTGGTGGCGCGCGGCACGATCACGTAGTCGCCGGTGCGGTAGGTCAGCGCGCCGAGAACCGTCTCCACGACGCCGGCCCCGGACTCGACGTACACGCACTCGTCGCCGACGGCGTTGCGGTAGAGCGGCGATACCTCGCCGGCCACGACATAGGAGATGCGCACGTCGGCGTTGCCCAGCACCAGCCGGCGGTGCTCGACCGCGTTCGCCCCCCGCCCGGTCGAGCCACCGTCCCGGCCGGTCGAGCCACCGTCCCGGCCGGTCGAGCCTGTCGAGACCCCCGGGCCGGTCGAGCTCTCCGCGAACAGCGTGTGCAGCTTCAGGTGCCGCGGCTTGAGCGGGTGGTTCGCGGTCGTGGTCAGGTCGGGCAGATCCCACGGGGTGCTGTCCACGATCGCCGAGGGCACGCCCC
>DASSVD010000166.1:0-4570 GCA_035706365.1 Nocardioidaceae bacterium | reverse complement strand
TAGGTCAGCGCGGCCGCGAGGTCGGTGCACTGGTCGTCGGAGAACTCCCGCGCGGTCTTGCGGGCGACGTAGGTCCACGACGGCTTGGTGAGGTCGCTCGGCGACCGGGGCGCGGCGCCTGAGTCGCCCGAGTCGCCTGCGTTCTCAGCGGGCTCGTCCGAGTGCCGAGGCGTGTCCTGGTGCCGGCCGAGTCCGAACATGAGCGGTCTCCCTACGTGTTCGTCGAGTCTGCACTCGCGCCCGAGTGGGCGGCTCCCGCTTCGTCGGCGAGAGTGTCGAGGGGATGCCCCCGCCGTCGCAACGCATGCATGCCCGCCTCGGGCTGGGCTGCTCGCGACCGGCCCGCGGACCCTCAGGAGGGCGCGAAGGGCCGCCCGTCCCGCGCGTGGGCTAGACCTCGCCGGTTTGCTGCCACGGCTGGGCGTGCCGCTCCAGAGCCCGCTGCCCGCGCCGGTGCATCGCCCAGCCGCCGGCGAGCAGCAGCGCACCGAAGACGAGGAAACCGATGTCCCAGGACAGCGGCGCTCCCAAATCGTCGCGGACGTGGTGGATGCCGAGGAGCTGGTGGTGTTGACCTCCAGCCCGGCGACCGTGGTCACCGGGTAGTCCTGCACGTGGCTGACCATGTGGTGCCACTGCAGGACCTGGTGCAGCAGGATGCCGTCGATGAACCCGCCGAAGCCCAGCCCGTAGAGCAGCCCGGACACGATCGAGGGCGGCCGGGAAGGTTGGGGCTGGGCAGCGTGCGGGGTCGCCATCGCCGGTGCGTACCCGCCCGCCCGTGCAGCTATCCCTCCCGCGCTCGCGCGCCCTCGAAGAAGCGCACCGTGCGCTGCATCATCCGGCGCCAGGCGGCGCCGTGGAACCGGTGAGGCTGGCCCGGGTACTCGAACAGCGCGACCCGCTTGTCCTGGCGACGTAGTGCGCGGGTCGTCGCCTCGCTCCAGGCCACCGGGCAGGTCGCGTCCGCGGTGCCGTGGTGGAGCTGCACCGGCACCGACACCCGTGACAGGTAGTGCCGCACGCTCGCGGCGCGCCAGAACGCCGGGTTGGACCGCGGCGTCCCGTACGCGTCCACCACCCGCGCCCGCAGCGCCGGGTCACTCCGCACCCACCGGCGGAAGTTGTCAGCGGCGCGCGAGCTCAGCGGCGAGGAGAGCACCGCGGCCCGGAACAGTGAGGGGTACGCCGCGATCGCCTGCAACGCCACGCCTCCTCCCATCGAGCGGCCGAACACGTTCACCGGACCGCGCGCGACGTACGGCAGCCGGGCGCGTCGCAGCGCGAGGACCGCGTTGACCAGATCGGCCGGGTAGCCGGTCGGCCGCGCGACGTACCGGCGGCTCTCGCGGGTCGAGTCGCCGTAGTTGCGGTAGTCCGGCTGCAGCACCAGGTAGCCGCGGCGTACCAGCCACTCCCGCTCGGCGACCACACCCGGGGCCACCGCGTAGGCCGCCGGTGTGTGGAAGCCGTGGGCCAGCACCACCACCGGGAACGGCCCGGACCCGCGCGGGACGGCCATGACACCGGTGATCGTGAGACCGTCGCTGCGGTAGCGGACCGCGTACTCGGTGCCATCGGGGCCCTCGGCGATGAGGCGTGTGCGCAGTCCACGCCCGTGGTACTCGTGCCGGATCAGGGCCGGCATCGACACCAGGTTGAACGGGGTGCTGGTGTCGTTGTGCGCTGCCAGGATCGGCGTGGCGGCCGCAGCATGAGCAGGCCGCGGGTGCGTGAGGGAGCCGGGCCCGCCGGGGCGCACCAGAACGGCGAGCACCGCGGCGACGAACCCAAGGATCAGCAGCCGAGACGTCACGGAGAACAGGGTGCGGTGATCCCCGCCGACAGGCGCCGGATCCGGCCGATCGAGGCCGGAGCGTTACCAGGGGGCCGCTCGTTGCCCCTTCCGACCGGACGTGGCCGTGACTCAGGTGCGCTCGCAGGCGATCCGGTGCTCCACGGTCGCCGCGCAGGTGTCCGTGCCGGGACCGCCACGGGCCACGTCGTCGCGGCCGGACGAGTCGTCGATGCGGTCTCGCCCGTAGCCCCCGAGCATGGTGTCGGAGCCGGCGTCCCCGCTGATGGCGTCCGAGCCGTGCTGGCCGCGGATCAGGTCGTTGCCGCCGCCGCCCTGGATCTCGTCGCTGCCCGGACCGGCCGTGATCGTGTCCGCGCCGCGGCCACCGAGGACGTACTGCCAGCCTCGCCGGGTGGAGATTCGGTCGTTGCCGTGGCCGCCGGTGACACGGCCGGGGGCGGCGGAGGTCATCAGCAAGCGGTCGTTGCCCGGGCCGCCCTCGAGGTCGACGAAGTCACCGTGGAAGGAACGTCCGAAGCGCACCCGGTCGTCGCCCGCGCCGGCGTGGACGATCCAGGAGCCGCAGATCCGGTCATCGCCGCCGTGGCCGGTCACCTGGGCGGCTCCGGTGACCACGATGACGTCGGCGTGCCTGGTGCCCACGACATCGCGGTCGTGGCTGACGATCGTGGCCTGCTCGCCGAAGCAGGTGGGTGTCCTGGCTGCGTCGGCCGGCGCCGTGACGAGGCCTGTCGCTGCCGTGGTCAAGACGGCACCGACGGCCGCGAGCGCTCGCATGGTGTGCTTCATGTGTCCCCCGAAAGTGGTCGGTACTCCGTGCCAGTGCCGGCACGGTACACCGGACGGCAAGGGTTCGATGGTTCTCGCTGTCGGGTGGTCTGTCAACGGCCAGGGCAGGATCAGGCCGTGGTACGCCGCCCGCGGCCCCACAGCGCCCGCGCCGCGTTGCCGCGGAAGCTTCGCGACAGGTTGAGCGCGGCGTTGCGCACGGCCGGGCCGCACCGCGCCACGTCCGCCGGGCCGGCCATTCCGGTCACCGAGATCGCGCCGAGGACTGTGCCGTCACCGTCGAAGACCGGGCTCGCCACGCAGTACACGCCCTCGCGGGTCTCCCCGCGGTCGAAGGACAGGCCGGTGCCGCGGATGTCTTCCAGCTGCTCCTCCAGCTCCTCGCGCGTGGTGATCGTCGCGGGCGTGAGCGGCGCGAGTCCCGCGGCGCAGATCAGGTCGACGTGGTCAGCGGGAAGGTGGGCCATGATCGCCTTGCCCATCGCCGTCCCGTGCGCCGGGTGGCGGCTGCCCGGGCGGAACGGCATCTGCGGCGCGCTGCGCCAGGGCACCCGGTCGAGGTAGATCATGTCCGCGCCGTCGATGATGGCGACGTTCGCGGTGTGCCGGGTCGCCTCGCGCAGGTCGTGCAGGTACGGGCTGACCGCGGAGCGCACCCGCAGCTGCTGCGGCACCAGCTGTCCCAGCTCGAACATCCGCAGCCCCAGCGTCACCGCGCTGCCGTCGCGCTCCAGCAGCCCGACGGCCACCAGCTGGTCGACCAGCCGGTGCGTCGTGGAGCGGGGGAGCCCGGTACGCCGGGCCAGCTCGGCGACGGGCACCCCCACGTCCTTGGCCCCGAACGCGCCGAACAGCGCCGCGATGCGCTCGACCAGGCCCTCGGCAGGCTCGGTCGGCTGCGGGCGGGGTGGGTCGGTCGCCGGCACGAGCGGAGTCTAGCCACGGTGCGCCGCCGTACATCGGGAGAAGTGCTGTCCGCTCAGTGGGACACCGTCGTTGCCGTCCGGGTCGCGCTGCCCCGAGGATCAGGCCGGACTCGTCAGCACCCCGACCGAGTCGGCACCCGACACCGAGAAGAGGCATGAGATGACCGATCGTCCGTCTGCGGGGGCAGTGGTCGCCGAGCGGGGCGACATCGAACGCGCCACCATGCGACGGATCACCGGCCGGCTGGTGCTGATCCTCTTCGCGGTCTACATCTTCAACTACCTCGACCGCACCAACCTCGGCATCGCCAAGCTGCAGCTGCAGCCGGACATCGGGCTCAGTGAGGCGGCGTACGGGCTCGGCGCCGGGCTGTTCTTCATCGGCTACGTGATCTTCGAGGTGCCCAGCAACGTCCTGCTGTACAAGGTCGGCGCCCGGCTGTGGATCACCCGGATCATGGTCACCTGGGGCCTGGTCGCGATGGCGATGGCCTTCGTGCAGAACGAGTGGTCCTTCTACACGTTGCGCTTCCTGCTCGGCGTCGCGGAGGCCGGCCTCGTGCCCGGGGTGATCCTCTACCTGACCCAGTGGATCCCCTCGGTGCGCCGCGCCCAGGTGATCGGGCTGTTCTACCTCGCGGTGCCGCTGTCCAGTGTGTTCGGCGCCCCGCTGTCCAGCTGGCTGATGGGCTTCTCGCCCTGGGGAGTGGACGGCTGGCGCTTCATGTTCGTGATCGAGGGCCTGCCCTGCCTCGCGCTCGCCGTCGTGGTCTACAAGTACCTCACCGACCGGCCGCACGAGGCGCAGTGGCTCACCGACGAGCAGCGGAGCTGGCTCACCGGAGCGCTCGAACGGGAGGAGCAGTCGGAGTCCGCGCATGCGCACCGCGTGGGCTCGCTGCTCGGCGCGATGCGGGACGTGCGGGTGCTCGGCATGTCCCTGGTCTACTTCTCGATGATCATCCCGATCTATGCCCTGGCGTTCTTCCTGCCCGCGATCATCGAGCAGATGGGCTCGTTCAGCACCCTGCAGGTC
>DASSVD010000165.1:0-16942 GCA_035706365.1 Nocardioidaceae bacterium | reverse complement strand
GCGACGTCCTCGCCCGCGGCCAGAGCCTGCTCGACCACCGGGTACGCCGAGGCCACCAGCGACTCCTCGTCGGCGAAGAACAGCGCCTCGTGCCGGTACGCGCTCTCCTGATCAGACGTCATCCATGTCCCCCTCCCCTGCGTGGGGTCACCACGCCCGGGTGAGGCCACCCTGGGTCTCGACGGGAAGCCTGTACCTGACAGCAGTCTCACCCGGGCCTCAGCCCGGAGGCAACGCCTTGCGCACGGCCCGGGCCAGGCGGTCACGCTCCGCGACGGGCAGCCAGCGCGCCTCGTCGTCGGTGAGGTAGCCGAAGATCCGGGGGCCGCGCAGGTCGCCCGGCTGGTCGGGCATCCGAGGCACGAGGTGCAGGTGTAGGTGGGAGAACCCTTCGGCCTCGGAGAACTGCATCAGGTAGGTCTTGGCGCAGCCGGTCACCGCCTCCAGCGCTAGGCCGAGCCGGCGTACCAGCCCGCCCAGCTCGTCAGCGGCCGCCGGCGACAGTTCGGTGAACGACTCCACGTGGCGGGTCGGCAGCAGCACCAGCCAGCCGGGCAGCGTGCTGTTGAACGCGTGCACCACCCGCCAGTGCCCGGTGCGAGTCACGTCCTCGCGCGGCGGCGGGTCGGCGGCCGCCTGTTGCTCGCAGGAGTAGCAGCCCGGGTGGTGGTCGGTGCTCATGGCCTCATCCTTGCGTCCCGCAACCACGGATCAGGGGGTTGGTACGCCGCGCGTTTCGCGCAAGACTGTGACGCGCAGCACAAGGAGGCAAGGCCTGCGTTCCGGGACGGTGCTGGCCGCGGTGCGCTCGGCGACGCCGGGGATGCCGATGGAGAAGACGTCGGCGGGACCGAAAATCGGGCGACGCCGGGGGGTGCCGGGACGTAGCGTCGCGCTGATGTCCACGACGCAGACCACCCCCCTCGAGACCCGCACGCCGACCCCGCCGCCGAGCGCCCCGGCCGGCTCTGGGAGCACCGTCGACTGGCGGCGGCTGCGAGGTCCGGTGGCGGCGTGGTCGCTGGTCGCCTGCGCGATCGGTGCCGTCGGCACCTCGCTGGGGTCGGTGGTCGCCGGACAGCTCGCGCAGCACGCGACCGTCACGCTCGCGTGGCTGCTCGCGCTGTGCGTGGTGGGTGCCGCACTGCTCGACACCGTGGCCCGCACCGCCTGGGCCGGCATGATCGACCGCGCCGAGGGACGGCTGCGCGCCGACCTGCTCGACGCGGCGCTGCACCAGCCGCTTCCGACGCTGACCGAGCAGGCCGTCGGCGAGGTGCTCGACCGGGTCGACGACGACACCCACGAGGTCGGCACGCTGCTGCGGCAGAGCGCCTGGCAGGCGATCCGGACGGTGCTCGCGTCCGGTCCGCTGTGGATCGTCGCGGGGCTGACCTGGTGGCCGGCGTTCATCCTGTTCCCGCTGGCCGGGGTGGCCGCGCTGCTCGCCGTACGCCCGCTGCTGCCCGCGCTGTCGGCCCGCAAGGTCGAGGAGGAGATGGCCTGGACCGATCATGCGGCCGCGATGGAGGAGGGCGTGGCCGGGCGCGACGACCTGCGCGCAAGTCTGGGCCAGGCACACGTGGTACGCCGCTGCACCGCGCTGGCCGCCCGCGTGCACGAGAAGTTCGCCGTCGTGCTGGGCTACGAGGCGCGGATCGGGCTGCGCACCGGAAGCCTGCTGCACGCCGTGCTGGCGGCGACCGCCCTGGTCGGCGTGGTGCTCGTCGTCGACGACCGGCTGGACACCGCCTCGCTGGTGACGCTCTTCCTGGTGACCACCATGTTCGTCGGGCAGGTCGACCAGCTGGCCCGGCACCTTCCGGACCTGCAGGCGGGTTTCGGCGCGGTGCTGCGGCTGCGCGGCCTGCTCGGCACCGAGCGCGAGGTCGTGGGTGGAGCGGACCTGCCCGACGGGCAGATCGACGTGACCTTCCGCGACCTGCACTTCGCCTACCCCGAGGGCCGGTTCGCGCTGCAGGGCGTGCACCTGCACGTGCCGGCGGGGACCACCTGCGCCCTGGTCGGACGCACCGGCTCCGGCAAGTCGACGCTGGCCTCGCTGCTGTCCCGGGCGGTCGAGCCGGAGCGTGATTCGGTCCTGCTCGGCGGGGTGGACGTGCTCGACGTGGACCTGCAGCGGCTGCGCGCCGCGGTGGGCGTGGTGACCCAGCGCACCGAGATCCTGGCCGGGACGCTGGCCGAGAACATCACCCTCTTCGAGCCGGTCGGACGCGACGAGGTCGAGGCCGCCGTGGCCGAGCTGGGCCTGGAGTCGTGGGTCGCCGGGCTGCCCCAGGGGCTGGACACGCTGCTCGGGCCGGGCGGGACGAAGCTGTCCTCCGGCGAGGAGCAGCTGGTCGCCTTCGCGCGGCTGCTCGTGCGCGACGTGCGCGTCGTGGTGCTCGACGAGGCCACCGCGCGGATGGACCCGGTGACCGAGCGGCACGTGGTGCGCGCGGCCGAGCGACTGCTCTCCGGCCGCACCGGACTGCTGGTCGCGCACCGGCTCTCCACCACCCGGCGCGCGGAGCAGGTCGCCGTGCTGGAGGCCGGTCGCGTGGTGCAGCAGGGTCCGCGGCAGCGGCTGGCCGAGCAGCCCGGCGCGTTCCGCTCGCTGCTGGACGCGGCCGCCGAGGACGATGCGGTCGAGGAAGCGGTCGCGGATGAACCGGCCGCCGGGGTCACGACGCAGACGGTCGCCTCCGCGCCGGCGCATCAGGTCGGGACGGCCCGGCGTACCGGCACCCCACCGGCACGGCCCGAGCTCGCGCCGGTGCCCAGCCTGACCCGCGCCACGTTGTCGGCGCTGTTCATCGAGCCGGCGTGGGGCCTGCTCAGCGTCGGGCTGTTCCTCGTCGCGGCGCTGACCGGAGCGTTCGGGGCGCTGTCCAGCTGGATCTGGGGGCACCTCGTGGTCGCGCTGCAGGAGGGCAGCGACCCGACGCTGCTCACCGGCGCGCTGGTGGTGTCGCTGATGGTCAGCCCGCTGCTGCTGGCCGAGTCGTTCCGGCGCTACCCGCGCTGGTGGATCGCGGTGATGCTTCGGGTGCGCTCCGCGGTGCTGGTCGGTCAGACCGAGCAGCACCGGCTCGAGCCCACACCGCCCGGCGAGGTGGTCGCGCGGTCGATGGACGCGGACCGGTTGGCGCGGTACGCCGACCGCTGGGTGGACCTGGTCAACGGCCTCGCGATCGTCGTGGTGACCGCGCTCGCGGCGCAGAGCCTGGTGGCCGGTGGCGTCCTGCTGGCGGTGATGGTGGCCTCCGCGCTCGCCTCGTCGCTGGGCCGGCGCGTGGCCGGTCGCTCGGCGACCGCCTCGGCCGCGGCGCGGGCCCGGTTCGGCCGCGCGCTGGTGTCCGCGCTGGACTGCGTGCGCACGGTGAAGCTGGCCGCGTCCACGCCGAGCGTGCACGCGCACCTGCGCGACGTCGACGGCGGCCGGGTGCAGGCAGCCGTCCGCGAGCACCGGGTGCAGGCGCTGCTCGACGGCGTACCCATCGTGATGGTGCAGTGCGGGGTCGTCGCCGCCTGGGCGGTGCACGTGGCCGGCGGTTGGGGCGTGGCGACCGCGCTGCTGGTGGCCGGCGCGGTGAACGGGTTCGACTGGTTCGGCCGGGTGGCCGGCTCGGTGATCACCGAGGCGCCGGGGACCCGGTCGTGGATGGACGCGACCAGCCGGCTCGCCGGCGGCGGTGACCTGATGCGCGTGCCGACCGGGGTCGACCTGGTGCACGGCGCCGCGCCGGCACCGGCACCCGCCGTGCGTGAACCGCTGGAGACGATCGAGCTGGCGGGACTGACCGCGGTGCACGAGGACGGCACGATCGGCGCGCGTGACGTGGACCTGACGGTGCGTTCCCGGGAGCTGGTGCTGCTGCTCGGCCAGGTCGGCTCGGGCAAGTCCAGCCTGCTGTCCGCGCTGGCCGGGCTGGTCTCCAGCACCGGGGAGATCCGGTGGAACGGGCAGCCCGTGGCCGACCCGCAGACCTTCCTGCGCCCGGGACGGGTCGCGCACGTCGCCCAGGTGCCGCGGGTGCTCTCGGGGACCTTCGCCGACAACGTCCAGCTCGACCACGCCGACCGGCCGCTGACCGAGCCGCTCGAGACCGCCCGGTTGACGCCGGCCGTGGAGGCGGCCGGTGGTCCGGATGCCCTGGTCGGCCACCGGGGCGTCCGGTTGTCCGGAGGCCAGGTGCAGCGCCTCGCGCTGGCGCGGGCGCTGGCCTGCGACGCGGAGCTGCTGCTCGCCGACGACGTGTCCTCGGCGCTGGACTCCGCCACCGAGATCGAGCTGTGGACCGCACTGCGCGGCCGGGGCGCGACGGTGATCGGGGCGACCTCCAAGCGCGCCGCCCTCGCCCAGGCCGACCGGGTGGTGGTCCTGGACGAGGGCCGCGTCGCCGCAGTCGGCCCGTGGTCCGAGCTGGCGGCGCGTTGGGCGCACCTGGCCGGGTAGCCGCTACTCCTTGATGCTCCCGGCCCGCGCTCCGCTCAGCCGATCTCGTCGGTGGCCCGGTGCAGCGTCTCGTACATCCGCACCGCGACCACCAGCGCGGAGCAGGCGCTGACCACGGCAGCCACCCACACCGCCGTACGCAGGCTCCACAGGTCGGCGACGGCACCACCCATCAGTGCACCGACGGCGTACCCGAGATCCCGCCAGACCCGGTAGACGCCCACCGCGCGGCCCCGCCAGACCGGGTGCGCCACGTCCCCGACCACGGCGAGGAGAGTGGGGTAGACGAGCGCGGTTCCCGCGCCGAGCAAGGCGGTGCCGACCGCCCAGAGACCGAAGGTGTCGACCCGCGCGATCACGACGAGCGCGACCGCCTGCGTCAGCATGCCCGCGGTGATCAGGTGCTTGCGGCCCCAGCGGTCCGACAGCGCCCCGGTGGCGAGCTGGCCCACGCCCCACACGCCCGGGTAGAGGGCGAACAGCACGCCGATGCGATCCACCGCGAGGCCGGAGGTCGCGAACAGCAGCGGGAACAGCCCCCAGGACAGGCCGAAGTTGAGGTTGTTCACCAGACCGGCCTGGCTCGCCGCGGACAGGGCGCGGTTGCGGAAGGTGGCCTGGGCGAAGACCTCGCGGTTGCTGAGCTCGGCGTGCAGGTGGTCGTGCCGCCCGTCGGCCCGGGGCGCGTGCTGCGCGGCCTCGGCGTGCGCGTGGCCGCGGGTCTCGCGCAGCACCAGCGTGCACAGTCCCAGCGCGATCGCGGTGTAGGACAGCCCGAGCAGGAAGGGCGCCGGGCGCAGGCCGTACGTCGAGGCAAGGTAGCCGGCTGCGAGCGACGACAGCGCCACCGCGCCGTAGCCGGCCGCCTCGTTGAGCCCCATCGCCAGCCCGCGCTGCCGCGGGCCGACCAGGTCGATCTTCATGATCACGGTGGTGGACCAGCTCAGCCCCTGGTTGAGGCCGAGGAGCACGTTCGCCGCGACCACCCAGCCCCAGCTCGGAGCCCAGATCAGCATCAGCGGCACCGGCACGGCGAACAGCCAGCCGGCGATGAGCACCGGCCGCCGGCCGTACCGGTCCGACCAGGTGCCGGCCAGGAAGTTCGCGCCAGCTTTGGTGACGCCGAACGCCACCACGTAGGTGAACATCACCGTGTAGCCGGTCAGCCCGAACTCGTCCTTCGCCAGCAGCGGAAGCACGGTCTGCTGCTGGCCGACCATGCCGCCGACCAGGGCGTTGATCGCGACCAGGAGGGTGAACTGGGCGGCGTTCGCGCGCAGCCCGAGGCGCAGGGGGCGCTCGGCCTGGCCGCTCGGCGTGGTCACGGGCGAAGGCTACGCGCTGCCCTGGAAGCCGATCAGCCAGCGCAGGCCGTGCCGGTCGACGACCTGCCCGTCGGTGTCGCCCCACGGTCGCGCCTGCAGGTCGTCCACCACCGTGCCGCCGTCGGCGAGCCGGGAGAACCAGTCGCGCAGGGTGGCCGCCTCGGCGGTGCCGAGCAGCGAGAGCATGAGGCCTTCGGTGCGCACGGTGGGCTCGCCCGGGACGGCGTCCGCCGCGAAGAGCGTGACCGGACCGTCGAGGTACCCGTGCGCGACCGCGTCGGGCGGACCGTCGGTGCGCTGGAACTCCGCGAACGAGTGCAGGTGTACGGCGCAGCCGAACACCTCGCCGTAGAAGGTGAGGGCGTCCCGGGTGGTGCCGGGGAAATGGAGGTACGGCGTGGGTGCGGTCATGTCCCGGCATGCTAGTGCCCTGCGCGGACACACCGCCGTAACGAGGAGGAGCCGATGAGCCGAACCATCCAGGTCACCTTCGACGCCCGCGATCCGAGGGCGCTGTCCCGGTTCTGGGCGGAGGTGCTGGGCTATGCGCATCCCGGTCCGCCCGGCGTCGACGTACCGGCGGGGACCGATCCGCTGGACGCCTGGGACGACTTCCTCGCGGGCCTCGGCGTCCCGGAGGAGCAGCGCAACACCCGGTCCGCGCTGGAGGATCCCGACGGGCACGGGCCTCGGCTCTTCTTCCAGCAGGTGCCCGAGGACAAGGTCGCCAAGAACCGCGTGCACCTCGACGTCCGCGCCGCACCGGGGCTCGACGGTGCGGAACGGATGGCCGCACTGGAGAAGGAGTGCGAGCGACTGGTCGCGCTCGGGGCCACGCGGCTGGCCCGGCATGAGCCCGGTCCGATGAGTAGCCCTGTGTCAACGTCAGGCCGCGAGGAGGGCTTGGAGCGCGTTGTGCTGCTCGGGCTGGTAGGTCGTTCTGTCTTGCCAGCAGCGCCAGATCACGCCGAGCCAGGCCCGGGCCAGGATGCGGGTGGCGTGGGGGATGGTCCTTGCCGCGGGCGATGGCGTCGTTGTAGATCTTGGCGACCCAGGGGTTGGCTCGGCGGGAGTCGCCGGCGAAGTCGCATACCGCGTCGCGGAGTTCCTTGTTGACCGCCCATCGGTAGGTGACGGCCTTGTGTTTGCCGGACTGTCGGGTCGAGGGCGCGACGCCGGCCAGGCAGGCCAGGGACGCGGCGTCGGGGAATCGGCCGCGGACGTCGCCGATCTCGGCGAGCAGTCGGGCGGCGCGCACGGTGCCGCCGCGGGGCAGGGACTGGAAGATGTGGGCGTCGGCGTGCAGGGCGAGCTGTTCGGCGATCTGGGCCTCGAGGGTCGCGATCTGCTCGACGAGCTCGACCAGGACGCTCAGCATGGCGCGGGTGACGTGGGCGCGGGCGGCGCCGTCGGGTCCGACCGGTCCGCGGGGCGCGGTCTGCAGGTGGGTGTAGAGGTCGGCGGGGTCCTTGCGGCCGCAGTAGCCGACACTGCTCAGCCAGGCCGCCAGGCGTTTGATGCTGAGCCAGTCGGCGCGTTCCTGGGAGTCGAAGCGGGCCAGGAATCACAGGCTGATCTGGGAGTCGAGGTCGTTGAAGAGACCCACGGCGCCGGGGAACGCGGCCTGCAGGTGCGCACGGAGCTGGTTGCACAGTGCCACGCGGTGCTTGACCAGCTCACGGCGGGCACGGACGGTGGCGCGCAGCGTCTTGGTGGCCTCACTGTCGTGGGTCAGCGGCCGCAGCTGGTCCGGTCGGTGCGCCGGGTGTCGGCCAGGACGTAGGCGCCGAACCGGTCGTCCTTGTTGCCGGCCGATCCGTAGCGGCCGCGCAGGTTCTTGAGCCGGTTCGGGCTGATCACAACCACGGTCATGTCGGCGTCGAGCAGAGCATCGACGACCGGGCCGTCGCCGCGTTCGATGGCCACCTCGACGACACCGTGCTTGTCCAGGAACCGCACCAGGGCGCGCAGACCGGCCGCGGTGTGCTCGACGGTCTTGCGGGCGACCTCGCGGCCGCGGTCGTCGACCACGCTGACCGCGTGGTCCTGGCTGGCCCAGTCCACGCCACCGGTCACGCCGTTGGCGGGTTGGTCGGGCAGTTTGCTACTCGGGGTAGTGCTGGCAGACTTCATGTCAGCCTCCTCGATGCTAGACCCAGTGGGGAGGCACCCTCGTTTCGGTGCCGGGACGCATCTGCCTGTCAGCTCACTGATCGGCGCTCTCAGCCATCGGCCTTGGCGCACAGCCCTGTCGACGACCACGGCGTCCCGGGTGTCCGCCGGGCCCTGCAGAACTCATCGTGGACCTCAAGGGGTCGAGCGAGCAGGGCAGTGACCCGACGGCACCTGGGGTGCATCAGCGGCCCGTCCAGGACCGCCGACACGAGGAAGGTAGTCCAGTGAGCGCCGGCTTCATCGTGATGGCGGACCCCGAGGGGAACGAGTTCTGCCTCGACTAGCTTGCGACAGCTAGGGAGGGCTCGGGACGGCTCGGGACGGCTCGGGACGGCTCGCGATGGCCGGAACGGCATCGGGGCCTTATCCACAGACTGCGTCGGCGTCGCCTCGAGGTCTTGCGACTGTCGACACCCCGCTATAGAATCGAACACATGTTCGACTCACTCGGCGAAGAAGGCACCGGCACCGACGCCGGTGTGCTGCTGCGCGCCACTGAGGTCGGGTCCTGGCTGGAGCGGCTGACCCGGACCACCCTGCACGACTCCACCCACGACACCGGCAGCGATCCGGAGCGAACCGAGGCCGAGCTGGTCGAGGTGATCTCCGGACTGGAGTCCCTCAAGGCCGCCGCGGCCGCCGCCCAAGCCACCGCCACCCGGGCCCTGGAACAGGCCACCACGCGGCGCCGCGCCAACGCCGGGATCACCAGCCGCCGCCGCCAAGAAGCCGGCCTCGGCGCCCAGATCGCCCTGGCCCGCCGCGACGCGGTCCGCGCAGGCAACCGCCCGTCCCGGGTCGAGACGTTGGCCGATGACCTCCAGCCCGAGGTCGTCGAGGCGGCAGAACGTGGTCAGGTCGGGACGGGCGAAGCCCGCCCTCGCGGTAGCGGCAGGGACGTCGGGGTCTTCCGGGTGGACAGCGTCAGAACTTCCATCCTCGGAAGACCCCGACCCACCTCCCGGGACCGACGCGCGCCGACTACCTCACAGCCGGCCTACATCCTCATCTGGGAAGAGCCGCTTAACTTAGCCAGTCGTGTGGCGTGCCTTCACGGACTCCGGCGCCTCCGGCTCGCCGCCGCGATGGAGACGATGAGCAGGATGGCGGCGACGGCAAGGAACGGCCAGGGGCTCCAACGCTCCGAACAGCTGTTCACGCCGTCTGGGAGCGTCTCGCATACGGTTCCGGGCCCTTTGCGGTTGAGCCAGGCGAGATAGAGCGGTGCCGCCGCGAGGCCTCCGACCGCCGCGATGGCCGACTCGTTGCGCGATGCCTTCCACGCGACGCCCGCGATGACGAGGACCAGACCGATCGGCAACAGGAAGACGCCGATGGTCAGGATGCTCACGACGCCAAAGCTCACGATGGCGCCCGTCGCAGCCCACCACAGGTAAGTCCACAACGGCGGAGGCAGGTGAGAGGTCTGCCCTGCTCGAGCATGTGATGCCTGGGGCATGGGGGTTTCCATCTCACGATTCAGGGTTCGGGAAATACACTGCCCACTCGTGTCCCGGGGTTTCAAGTACGTGGACGATGAAGTAGGGAAGATCGGTGTCTGGATCTTGGTTTGCCACGCATTCGGGCTCCGGAGTCGCGCTGCCGTCGGCGGGGGCGGTTCTGCACATCTCGCCAGTAAAGGTGACGGATGCGGTAGTTTCGCCTGCTGACACGACAGTGCCGACGCGCACATGTCCGGTCATGGTGGGAAGCGTTCCTGGCCCGCGGCCCATCCCGAGGGCCTGAACGATGCCCTGCTGTTCCGGTGTCACCCACCGGGCGGCGGACTCAAAGTCGCCTCGGACGATCGCACCCATATAGCCCTGCGCAGCTGCCTCGGGAGACTTGGCGCCGACCTGGGGAGCCGACTCGATTGTGTCTGGGTCGACGACGGATCCGTGTTCGAAACTGGAGCCTGGGTCGTTCTGGCCGCCTGACTTGGATCCGGACGCCGTAGCTCTCTCGGCGCCGGTCGCTGCGTCAGTGTTGTCGAGGAGTGAGGATCCGACGTGGTCTACGGTCCCAGTCCGGTCCGAGGTGCTTTGTGGTGTCCCGCAACTCGCGAGCGCCCAGAGGACGATGCCGAGGGCCGCAGCCCCCGCCCTCGGCATCTGCAACGGGCGGCACGAATCGGCGCGCTGACAATATCCCGCGAGCGGCGGCCCCGTTTTTCGAGCTGCTTGGTCCGCTTCGTCCATTACGGTCTCCATGGAGCAGAGGCTCCTCTCCGATTGGATTGGGGGCGCCGATCAAAACGGCCACGCCCCGCCGTTCGAACTCTCGTGGTGCACGAGGTTCGTGCATGCGCCGTTCTTTCTGTCGTCCCAGTTGACTTTCCAGTCGCCGTTCTTGAAGCCGACCACCTGTCCGTCGTGGTGGAAATTCGCTGTAGAACTCGTCGGGAAGCCGCACGCAGCCCAACCGCCGGCTCCAAGAAAGAAGACCACCCAGTTGGCGAACGCCGTGTTGCGGAAGTGGGTGACACCCGAGTACTCGAACCGGTTCGAGTAGCTGCCGAAGAAGGCGTTCTTTGACACAATGTATGTTTCGTCTAGGCACTTGCCGCCGATGCAGCCCTTGAACGAGTCGCGACCGACCTGCCGCTTCAGCCATGCGCTGGAGTTCCACTGCAACGCCGTCTTCTGCGAGCTGATGTCGATCTCGATGGGGTCGACCCACGCTGTGCGCACCCATCGACTGTGCGTCGCGGCTGCGGCGGCGACGCGTGTCGGGCTCTTGGCGACGGCTCCCTCGCTGATCCCGGTTGAGTCGTCGGCAGACTCCGCAGGCGAGTCCGTCAAGTACTCTGCCGCCTCCGATTGGGACAACTCGGCTACCAAGAATTCGGTCTCGCAGGTTGCCGGGTTGAACGCCACCTCCTCGCGCACCAAGACGGCCGACGTCTCACCCGTTCCCGCGTTCTCGCCAGCGAAAGTGCACTCGCCGGAGGAACCACGCAAGCCCGAGATGACTTCGCTTTCAGCCTCAATGCCAAGCTGCTTCAGGTCGGAGGAGTACTCGATCCACCCGTCGTCGGTCACGGTGATGCCGGCCTCGGCAACCGGGCCATTGACAGCCTCGGCGGCGGGGTCGGCGGCTGCCTACATCGCGGGCAGAGGTGCGAGAATGAAGCCAGCGATAGCTGTGCCGACGACAAGCGGCAATCCAGGTCTTGAGTTCATGGCCGTCCGTCTCCAGTGAGAGATGGGCCCCCGAACGCCCATGCGCAAGGTATGTGAGCGCATGTTCTATCAGCCGAGAGGGTCGTTAGAACGACATTTCCGAAAATCGGTGACTGTTCAGGTCAGCCTTGTCACCCGAGTGGCTGCGAAGGCGGTGGTCAGCTACCGATCCCGACACGCAGATGACCGGCACAGGAAAGTGACCACCTGCTCTACGAGAGCCCGCTCCACTGCGTGAGTGGGGTGGGCTCTCAAAGCCTTGATGCTATCGGTCTCGGCTCATCGTCTTGCTGCGTCGCTTGGCCGCCTCCGAGCCACGTGCGGTGTGCTTGCGGGCCGGCGCGGTCGGCCCGGACGTGGCTGCCTCGTGCGGGTGCCGCGCGTTCAGGTGGTCGGCGGTCATCTTCGCCTCGACCACCTCGGCCGGCACCCCGTGCTCGCGTATCGCGGTCTCGGGAGCGGTGCGCCGCTCCGGGGTGTCGTAGCCGGGCTCGGTGCCGGTGATCCGGGCGGCCCCGTCGACGCGGCCGCGTGCCGGGTCCTCGGCCGGCCACTGCCCGGCCGCCTGCTCCGGGGACAGGTCGCCGCGCTCGACCTTGTCGCGCAGCTCTTCGCGGCGCTCCGCGTCCGTCGCCTGGTCGTGCCCGCGGCCGGCGGCCCGGTGGCCTTGACGCGGCCGCGGGCCAGGTCGGCGGCCTCCGCCAAGCTCGACGAGACCCGCGACCAGGTCGCCCGAATCGCTCGCAACACCGCCGAGCTCATCGGGCTGGGCCGCGACCTGCGCGACGACGAGATCACCGTGCTCGAAGGATGGGCCGGCGACTACTACGGCATCCCGGTTCAGTCGACGTTGGACGCGATCCGGCTGACCGGATCACTGGAGGGGATGATCATCGACCCGGTCTACGAGGGGAAGTCGATGGCGGGGCTGATCGACCTCGTGACGAAGGGCACGATCCCCACCGACTCGACTGTGCTTGACGCGCACCTGGGCGGACAGCCGGCGCTGAACGCCTACAGCGCGCTGTTCACCGGTTGAGCTCGGCGCGGCTCACGGGGTCCAGGCTGGCCGCGACGGCCAGCCGGTCGACGAAGTCGTTCATCTCGTGCCCGGAGTGCCCCTTGACCCAGTGGAACGCGACGTCGCCGCGCTCGTTGACGGCGCGCACCAGCGGCTCCCAGAGGTCCCGGTTGGCGACCGGCTTCTTCTGGGAGTTCGTCCAGCCGCGCTGCTGCCAGCCCGCCCACCAGCGGTCGCGGAAGCAGTTGACCACGTACGTCGAATCGCTCACCACGATCAGCGGACCATCGATCGCGCGCACCGCCTCGAGCGCGGCGCGGATCTCCATGCGCTGGTTGGTGCTCGGCGTCTCGGCCCCGGACGCCCACACGTCGTTGTCGAGTGCCCAGGCCCAGCCGCCCGGTCCGGGGTTCCCCGAGCACGCGCCGTCGGTGTAGACCGACACCGCACCCGCGGGCGCGACCATCGGGGGCTTGGCTGCTCTGCGGCGCACTGCCGGCATCGGCGGAGTTCCTCTCGTGGTCCGTTCCGCCGGGCAGCTGCCGCGACGATGGGGGAAGGCTAACCCGGCGGGAGTACGGCGCTGTACGGGACCGGCTCAACCGCAACCTTCCCTCAATAGTGATTTGCCTATGCCCCATAGGACGCGCACAGTGGTGGCATGCAGAGCCTCACCGATGCCGAGGTGCGCGCGAGCTTCGTGAACGCCACCAAGGGCGAGATCGCGCGGATGAACCTCCCTCCCGACCTCGACGATCAGCCGTGGGAGCAGCTCGACCTGCTCGGATGGGTCGACCCCAAGTCGCCGCGAAGCGGGTACCTCGTCGCTCCTGTGCCCGAGCGCGGCCCCGTGGGTGTGCAGCTCAAGCGAGCCGCGGGCGGCAGCACGCGCCGGGCTCGGATGTGCTCGCTGTGCGCGACGACGCACGGTGGCCAGGGCGTCGCGCTCATGGTCGCCCCTCGCGCGGGCCGCTCCGGGCGAGCCGGCAACACCGTCGGGCTCGAGATGTGCGCTTCCCTGGCCTGCGCGGACTACGCACGCGGCGCGTTGAGCCCGCCGAGTGCGACCGCCGTGCACGAGACGCTGACCGTGGACGAACGCGTGGAGCGGCTGCGACGCAACGTGCTCGGCTTCTTCGAGCGGGTGCTCGCCCCGTGACCGAGGGGGCGCCGACGTGCCGCGTGTAGGGCTGAGCGGTGACGTGTTGACCCGGTCGGCGGCCGAGCTGGCTGACGACGTCGGGCTCGCCGGGGTGACGCTGGCCGCGCTAGCGCGCCGATTCGGGGTCAAGGCACCCAGCCTCTACGCGCACGTCGCGAGCAACCGGGACCTCAAGCAACGCGTCGCCTTGCTGGCCCTGGAGGAGACCGCCGACCGGGTCGCGTCGGCGGTCGCCGGGCGCAACGGCCGCGACGCCCTGGACGCACTCGGCCGCGCTTACCGTGACTACGCCGCTGCCCACCCAGGGCGTCACGAGGCCACCATGATGCCGCTGAACGACGACGTCGCCCGCACCAGCGCGGCGCCCCGCCACGCCGAGCTCGCCCGCGCCGTGCTGCGCTGCTACGCCTTGCCCGAGCCGGACGAGACGCACGCCGTCCGGCTGCTGGGCTCCACCGTGCGCGGCTGGACCGACCTCGAGCTGGCCGGCGGCTTCGCCCGCAGCGAGCCGGACGCCGAGCAGTCCTGGCAGCGCGCTGTTGATGGGCTCGACCAGCTCTTCAAGGTCTGGGGGTCGTCGACGTGAGCCGTGGGGCCGTCGCCGTCGCGCCGTTGTTCTGAACGACTGAGAACGGCCGCCCGGCCTCCGGAACCTCTCCGTGGATCCGCCACGCCGCACAGACCGGCGCCAAAGGGTGACCACCCCGCATTGGCGGCCTCGCGCCGGGGCGCGCTTGGCGCTCTGGCGCGACCTGTGCCGTCACGCCACGCCCCACACCCGCAAGAAGAGCCCACTCACACGTTTGGCCTGCTTGAATCGCCGACAAGATCGGCGATGGGAGGAGCGATGACGAAGTACAAGCCGTATTCGAGACGCGAGCTCCAGCACGGGTTCGGTACCTGGGTTCGGCGGAACACCAAGGTGATCGCGCTCCTCACTGTCGGCGCCATCGGACTACTCGCACTCGAGATCTTCCTCCTCGTGATCCTTGGGCCCGCCGCTGCGTGGAGCTGGTACACCCTGGGGGTGACGCACGCAGTCGTCGTCGCGGCCTACCTCTACTTGCTGCAGACCGCCTTCCTTGCGCACGATCGTGCAGCGATCTTTCACCTGCGTGGCGCCTGGGGCGAGGACAACACCAGGAGCGAGTTGCAGCGCGCTAAGCGCAAACACCTGCTTTGGGGTTGGGTGGACAGCATCAGCCTCCAGGCTGGCGACATCGACCATCTCGTCGTGACGCGTCACGGCGGCCTGGTCGCCGTCGATTCGAAGTGGCGGAATCAGCACACCTCTGGCGACGCCAACGACATGGCACGCGAGGCGAGAAAGGTGCGACTCCGCGCGGAGGGGGTGACCCGGACCATACTCAGCCGCGAGCGCACCTCCCGCCATCGCGCCTCAGGGGACCCCTGGAGAGTCACGCCGGTGGTGGTCCTCTGGGGTGCCGCGCAAGACGGTGTACCGGAGAATGCACGGATCGATGGCATCGACTTCGTGGCCGGCCGCCGCTTCGTCGACTGGTTGGCACGCCTCGACGGCCATCCCGTGAGCAAGGACGCAGCCAGCGACGTACTGGCACGGCTCGAGGACTACCGCTCCGGGGCCTGGAAGAGTACTCAGCGAGCCGACCGCTGACGGCGCCACATCGGCCAGGGACCAGGCGACCCCAGGGCAGAAGGCGTCTTCTGACCTGGGGCACTCGGAGCCGCCTGTCGGAATCGAACCGACGACCTATTCATTACGAGTGAATCGCTCTGCCGACTGAGCTAAGGCGGCGCAGTGCCCGGGCCGCACCCGAGCACGCCGGACGAGTATACGGAAGCAGCGGCCGGCCGCCGAATCGGGTGAGTCGTACGCCGCTTCCGGCCGGGGAGCCGCGGACTTCCCACGACGCACCAGCACTTCCCTCGCTCAGCTCATCGTGGGAAGTGCTGGCCCAGCAACATCCCTTGGGGAAACCGAGGCGGGAGGGGTGGGAGGGGCAGCTGAGTGGGCAGGGACCCCGCGCAGCTGAGCCGGCTGGGCGCCCACGCGGACCGTCAGCAGCGGACCGTGCCGTCGGGGACGTCACCGGAGACGAGGTAGGCCTCGACGGTCCGGTCGACGCAGGCGTTGCCGGCGCGGTAGCCGGTGTGCCCGTCGCCGTCGCGGCGGACCAGCACGCCGGAGTCCAGCTGCTCGGCCAGGGAGACCGCCCAGCGCATCGGGGTGGCGGGGTCGCGGGAGGTGCCGACCACCAGGATCGGCGCAGCGCCGGCGGCCTCCACGGGCTCCGCGACCCGACCGGTGTGCACCGGCCACTGCGCGCAGCTGGACAGGCCGTAGGCGAAGATCGCGCCGAAGGTGGGCGAGGCCTTCTCGAACTCGGCGATGTGGCTCGGCACCTCGTCGACCGGGATCGCGTCGTCGTGGTCGAGGCAGTTCACCGCGTAGAGCGCCTCGAGCGAGTTGTCGGCGTAGCCGGACGCCGTGCGCGACGTGTACTGGTCGGCGAGCGCGAGCAGGATCGCCCCGTCGCCGGCGAACGCGGCCTGCAGCGCGGTGTCGAGCACCGGCCAGTTGCCGGGGCTGTACAGCGGCAGCCAGATCCCCAGCACCGCGTTGCCGATCCGCAGCTGGCGGCCATCGCGGCCCGGGAGCGGCGACTTCTCCACCCGGTCGAGGAAGTCCCGGATCCGCGCCGTACCCGCCTGGACCGAGTCGCCGAGGAAGCAGCCGCCCTGGTCCACGCAGTGGCGCACGTAGGCACGCAGCGCGGTCTCGAAGCCGCGCGCCTGCACCAGGTTGATCTCCTCCGTCGTCGCGGCCGGATCCAGCGCGCCGTCGAGCACCATCCGGCCCACCCGCTCCGGGAAGAGGTCGGCGTAGGTGGCGCCCAGGAACGTCCCGTACGACGCGCCGAAGTAGCTCAACGTCCGGTCGCCCAGCACCGCCCGGATGATGTCGAGGTCGCGCGCCACCTCCTCGGTGGACACGTGCGCGGCGAGGTCGCCGCTGTGCTCCACGCAGCCCTGACCGAGCTCGGCCAGCATCCGCGCGGTCGCGTCTCGCTCCGCGGCCGTGTCCGGGTCCGGGTCGCTCGCCACGAAGGTGTCCAGCTCCGGGTCGGCGACGCAGTCGACCGGCGTGCTCTCGCCCACCCCGCGCGGGTCGAAGCCGACGATGTCGTAGACCCGGCGCAGCTCGGCTCCGAAGGCGAGGTCGGCGCGGGCGGCGTACTCGATGCCCGAGCCTCCCGGGCCGCCCGGGTTCACCACGAGCGAGCCCACCCGCTGGTCGGGGTCCTCGGCCGGCACCTTGAGCAGCGCCAGGCTGATCGAGTTCGCGTCCGGGTGCGCGTAGTCCAGCGGGACCTCGATCTGCGCACAGCGCATGCCGTCCCGGCAGTCGCTCCACGCCAGGTCCTGCCGGTAGTAGCGCTTCAGCTCCGCCTTCGGTGCGGGCGCGGCCGTCGAGGGCAGCGGGCTCGCCGACAGGGTCGGCGCGGGCTCCGCGCCGGGCTCGCTACCGCGGTCGAGCAGCCCGCAGCCGGCCACACCCGCGGCCAGGCCAGCACACAGCACCAGGGACAGGGCGGTGCGCCCGGGGCGACCGGCGCGCGAGGTGGGGGTGGACAC
>DASSVD010000164.1:0-10296 GCA_035706365.1 Nocardioidaceae bacterium | reverse complement strand
GAGGTGCGGCTGGACCGGCTGCGCGGCCTCGAGCCCACCGGGGAGTCCTCGACGGTGCGGGCCAAGTACGTCGTCGGCTGCGACGGGGCACGCTCCGCGGTGCGCCAGGCCATCGGCCGCGAGCTGGTCGGCGACCCGATGAACCAGTCCTGGGGCGTGATGGACGTCCTCGCGGTCACCGACTTCCCCGACATCCGGCTCAAGTGCGCGATCCACTCGGCCAACAGCGGCAACCTGCTGATCATCCCCCGCGAGGGCGGCTACCTGGTCCGCCTCTATATCGAGCTCGACAGCGTGCAGGACCGGGACATGCTGGAGAGCCGCAGCATCACCCCCGAGAAGCTCGCCGCCGTCGCCAACCGGGTGCTGCACCCCTACCGGATCGACGTCGAGGATGTCGGCTGGTGGTCGGTCTACGAGATCGGTCAGCGGCTGTGCGACCGGTTCGACGACGTGCCGGCCGACCAGGTCGGCACACGCACCCCGCGCGTCTTCATCGCCGGCGACGCCTGCCACACGCACAGTGCGAAAGCCGGGCAGGGGATGAACGTCTCGATCGCCGACACGTGGAACCTCGGGTGGAAGCTCGCGGCGGTCCTCGGCGGGCGAGCCAGGCCCGAGCTACTGCACACCTACTCCGACGAGCGTCAGGCCGTGGCCCAGGAGCTGATCGACTTCGACCGCGAGTTCGCCCGGATGTTCAGCGCCCCGCCGGCCGAGGCGCCGGCGTCGGGCGACTCGCCGGATGCGGCCCCCGACGAATCGGGTGTGGACCCGGAGGAGTTCCAGCAGTACTTCGTCCGGCAGGGCCGGTTCACCGCGGGGGTCGCGGTCCGCTACGCCCCGTCCCTGATCACCGCCGCCGCCCCGCATCAGCAGCTAGCGACCGGGTATCCGGTCGGCATGCGGTTCCACTCCGCCCCGGTGGTCCGCGTCGCCGACGCGCGGAGGATGCAGCTCGGGCACGCCGCGCGAGCCGACGGTGCGTGGCGGATCTACGCCTTCGGCGACGACCGGGACGTCGGCGCGCCCGACTCACGGCTGCATGCCCTGGCCGACTTCCTCGCCGGCGAGAAGTCACCGCTGGCACGGTTCACCCCGCCGGGATCCGACCCGGACGCGGTCATCGACGTGCGAGCGATCCTGCCCCGGCCGCACCGCGAGGTAGCCGTTGACGACCTTCCCGCGGTGTTCCAACCCCGCAAGGGCCGGTTCGGTCTGGTCGACTACGAGAAGGTGTTCTGCGCCGACCCCGCCGTCGACATCTTCGACAGCCGCGGCATCGACGCCGACGGCGCTGTCGTCGTGGTGCGCCCTGACCAGTACGTCGCCCATGTGTTGCCGCTGGACGCGCACGCCGACCTTGGTGGCTTCTTCGACCAGTTCCTCATCCCGGTGTCACAGTGAGGGCGGAACTCTGGGCCAGCTCCTTCGCGTAGGGCCGCATGCCGGTGCCCACCGGGCGCCCACCGGGTGGCCACCCGGGCCGCCCTCGCGGCGAGGGTGGTGCGGCTCAACGGCCGCGGAACAGCCGGCTGAAGAACCCACCGGTCCCGGCCTCCTTGGGGTGCCCCGGGCAGCGTTGGGCGGACGGGACTCCGGCGAGGACCTGGTCGACGTGCTGACCGCAGCCGGCCCAGGTGGTCTTGCCGCAGGTGCGACACGTGACTGCACGGCACATGGGGATCCGTCCCTTCGTGGGGTGGGCTGGTGACGGCGGGGCGCCGTACCCATGTCCACAGTAACACCCCCCGGGGTATCACTCGATTGAGACTCTCTCGCCGGTCAACCGGTGCGCGCCCAAAGACGTCTTCCATTTCGACAGGTCGCATAACGGACACGGGGAGGCCCAGGTGAGGCACGGATCGCGGCGTACGCCGAGGGCCATCCTCCGGGGCGCGTCGTGGGGTGCAACCGCTATCGATAGGCCGGCGTGACGAAGAGGACGACGTGGATCCGGCCGCCCCGCGACCAACGGGACTGCTTCTCCGACTTCGCCGTCACCGTGTCGCTCGACCGGTCGGGCCGGGTGAGGGCGGTCGACCTCACCCTCAGCGGGCCCTGACGGGCTGCGCCTTGTCGGCGTGGTCGCTCCGCGTGGCCCAGGGGAGTCGGCTCCACGGTTTGTAGAACCCGAGCCAGGCGGAGAAGACCAGGGCGGTGGTGGACACCAGCGGCGGGAAGATCAGGTCGAAGCGTACGGCGGCCAGGCGATCCGGCAGCGACGCGTCGACCACGGCGGACTGCTGGGCGGCATCGTGCAGCACCGGCCGCAGCGCCACCACGACCAGGCTGGTCAGCACGACGCCGATCGCCAGCTTGACCACGACCCACCAGTATCGGGCCAGTCCGAAGCGAGTGCCGGACGCGAGGGTCACGCCGGTGGCCAGGGTCGCCAGCCCCAGCACCAGCAGCAGCGGGACCGCGAAGTAGCCGAGCGCGGTGTAGGCGATCGCCATGGTTCGCGGGTCGTCGGTGGTCAGACCGGTGAAGGACAGGACGCCGATCGCCAGGTCGACACCGATCCAGCTGAGCGAGGCGAGCAGGTGCAGCAGCAGGACCGCCCGCCTGGTCGCGCGCGAGAGCCTCATCTCTCCTCCTCCGTCAGGTCGTGGAGGTCGTGCCGGGTCAGGGCCGGCTCCGGGAGTGCGGAACCGGCCGCGCCGCCCTCCGGTGTCAGCGCCCGGAGGAACAGCTCCAGGTGTCGGCGGGCCAGCGCGTGCTTGGTTTCCTCGGTGAGCGGGCCAAGCAGGGGGCGGGCGATGCGCACCAGCATCGTGCCGATGTCGGCGAAGGTGACATCCTCGGCGAGGCAGCCGGCCGCGTGCGCCTCGTCGACCAGGGCCTCGACGGCCTCGGCCGAGTCGGTGCGGGCTCGCTCGAGCTCGCCGCCGCCGAGATCCACCACGCCGAGCACGGCCGGAATCACCGCGGAGACCCGCAGCTCGAGGGCCTCGCGCAGGTAGCGCGTCAACGCCTGCCAGGGGTCGTCCGCCTCAGCTCGAGCGCGCCTGGCCGCCTGGGTGGTGAGCTGCAGGCAGTGCAGGACCACGGCCTCGAGCAGTGCGGTGCGGTCCGGGTAGCGGCGGTAGAGGGTGGCCACGCCGACGCCCGCGTGCCGCGCGACCTCGTCCAGGGGTACGCCGGGGCCGCGCTCGGCCACCAGGTCACGGGCCGCCACCAGGATCCGTTCCCGGTTGCGTGCTGCGTCGGCCCGCATCGCGGCTCCTCGTCTCGTCGGCGTGCGTCACCCGCGAGACTACCCGCTAAGCGGAGAGAAATCATCCGGTTGGTTGGCCGGGGTCTCGACGAGCTCGACCGTCCGGTCGGGTCGCGACGAGCTCGACCGTCCGGCCGGGTCTCGACGAGCTCGACTATCCGGGCCGGTCAGCCGCCCCAGATGTCCTCGACGAACCGTCCCGACGACCGCAGCCCGATCAGCCACGCGTCGGCGTCGGACTGTCCCGCGCCGGTGCGCTCGCGGAACATCGCGGTCAGCGAGGCGCGGACGCCGGGAGCGATGGTGGCCGCGTTCCCGCAGACCAGGACGACGGCGTCCTGACCGAGCAGCTCCCACACCTCGTTGGCACAGCCGAGCATCCCCTCCTGGACGTAGCGGCGCTGCTGCCCCGGCGCGGAGGAGTAGCAGCTCTCCACCCGGACGACCCCGCGCTGCTCGAGGTCAGCCAGCTCGTCGGCGTACAGCTCGTCGGTCTCCGGTCCACGGCAGCCGTAGAACAGCAGCGATCGCCCGATCGGCACCCCCTGCTGCTGCAGCGCCGCCCGCTCCTGCAGGAACCCGCGGAACGGCGCGAGACCGGTGCCTGCGGCCACCATCACCATCGGCACGTGCGGATTCTCCGGCGGGTGGAACGGGATCGACGGCGGCCTGACGAACACGAACGCCGTGCCGTTGACCGGCATCGCGGCCAGGTGCGCGGAGCAGACCCCGGTGTAGGTGCCGGTGCCCGAGCGCGCCGGCGTCTGCAGCACGCCCACGGTGATCGCACACGCGTCCGGGCTCATCAGCGGCGAGGACGAGATGGAGTAGTAGCGCGGCCTCAGCGGCGGCAGCATGTCGAGGTAGACCTCGAACGGCACCGCGCACGACGGGTAGGCCTCGAGCAGGTCGAGCACGGACCGGTTCGGCCCGTGGACCTGCTCCCGGTACGCCGCCTGCGCTGCCTCGTCGGTGCCGGTCATCGACTCGAGAGCGGCGCGCTCGTCAGGGTCGCTCGCGTGCGCGGCGAGCACCGCGATGTCGTCGCGGGTGGCCACGTCCTGCAGCTCCACGCAGCTGCCCAGCACGCCGAGCAGAGGTGTCGGCTCGTCGATCGGCAGGTGCGTGTGCGTGCCGCTGTTCGGAATGATGGTGAGGTACTGCCCCGCGTCCAGGCCGAAGTGCGCCATCACCCGTCGCATCGCGTGGTAGCTGTTGCGCGGCAGCACGCCCAGGTGGTCCCCGGCCCGGTAGCTGAGCCCGTGTGGCAGCGCGATCTCGAGGTGCCGCACGGACCGGTCCCGCGGGCGGCCGTCGTGGTCGAGCAGCTCCCGGTTGTCCCGGACCAGGCCGGCGTGCGCCTCGTAGGAGACGATCACCGGGTTGGTCACCTGCCGGTTGGTCACCGTGATGGACAACCGGGGACCGCTCGGCGCAGCCTCGGCGACGGCGTCTGGCAGGTCCAGCGCGCGGGCCACGTCGGCCCACACGTCGCCGTGCCAGGAGCGGTAGTCGGCGTCGAAGTCGCCGGCGGCGTTGCCCTCGCCGCGCGGGTGGATCCGGCGGCCGCCGTGCGAGGCCAGCAGCGAGTCGATCAGCGTCGGGATCGCCTGGTAGGTGGTGGCCCACTCGGTGTTGCCGCAGCCGAACACGGCGTACGACACTCCATCGGCGGCGTCCTCGGGCGCCTGGCTCAGCCACCGGCAGAACTCCGCGGCGTTGTCCGGCGGTGTTCCGTTGTACGACGCGGTGACCACGAGCAGCGCGCCGTCGTGCGGGAGCTCCCCCACGTGGTCGTCGAGGGGTCCCAGCGTCACGTCGAAGCCGCGCTCGGTGCCCTCCTGGGCGAGCCGGCTGGCGATCGACTCGGCGGTCCCGAGGTTCGACCCGAACAGCACCGAGAGGCGGGTCCCGTGCCGGGGGACCAGCAGCGCGGGTGCGGCGGAGGGCAGCGCGTCGCCGGTGGAGTACGCCGGCTGCTGCGTCCCGGCGTCCGGAGCCGGCGGGCTGGCCAGCGGCCGGCCCGTACGCGGGGTGACCTTGATCCGCAGGTCGGCCGGCTTCACCGTCAGCGTGGTCTGCGTGTGCAGCTGGTAGTCGAGGTGGTCGACCAGGTCGAAGCGCTGCAGCACCATGCCGAGGACCAGGGTGGCCTCCTGCAGCGCGAACTGCCTGCCGATACAAGCGCGCTGCCCGGTGCCGAACGGCTTGTAGGCCGAGGGGGGCAGCGTGGCGAGGCGGCCCGGCTCCATGTGCTCGGGGTTGAACTCGGCGGCGTCGGGCCCCCAGACGTCGGTGCTGCGGTGCAGCGAAGGGGTGAGCACGGTGATCGCGGTGCGGGCGGGCACGGCGTACCGACCACCCAGCGTGGTGTCCTCGACGGGGTAGCGCGAGAAGCCGGGGGCGGTGGGCCACAGTCGCAGCGACTCGTCGAGAACCTGGCGGACGTAGGTGAGCCGGTGCACCTGCTCGAAGGTGGGGACCGCGGTGTCGGCGAGCACCTCGTCCACCTCCGCGCGCGCTCGCCGAAGCACGTCCGGATTCTTCAGCAGGTAGTAGACGGCGAACGACAGCAGGCCCGACGTGGTCTCGTGGCCGGCGATCAGGAAGGTGATGCACTGAGCGCGGATGTTCGCGTCGGGCAGCCGCTCGCCGGACTGGCGGTCCACCCCGGTGAGCATCCGACCGAGCAGATCGGTGCTGTCGCCGGCGTCGCCCTGGGCGCGGCGCTCGGCGACCAGTCGGTCGACCAGGTCGTCCATGAACGCCTGGTCCTCCTCGACCTGGCGTTGCGCCCGGATCCGCAGCCGGGTCTGCAGGGGCAGCTGGCGTGCCCGGGTCTGCGACTCGGTCAGCGTGCGCACCATCGCCTGGACGAACGGGTGGGGCGTGTCGCGGTAGAAGGAGTTGAACCGGTAGCCGAAGCCGCACAGCGCGATCGTGTCCAGGGTCAGCCGGGTCATGTCCGCAGGGACGTCGACCTCGTCGACGGGGTTGAGCCGGCTCCACTTGTCCATCAGCTGGTCGGCGATGTCCACCATCCGCGGCATGTAGTCGCGCATCGCCTGCAGGCTGAACGGTGCCATCAAGATGTTGTGCGCGCGGCGCCACAGCGGATCGTCGGTGTCGGAGGTGAACAACCCGCTGTCGGCGGCGCCCTTCTTCAGGTCGGCCAGGCCGCCCGAGACCAGCTTGTCGAAGCGCGTGTCGTCGCAGACCTCGGCGACCAGCTCGGGTCCGGACACGATCAGCCGCACCCCGCCGGGGATGCTCAGCTTGAAGATCGGGCCGTACTCCTCGGCCATCGCCATGAACCCTTCGATCGGGTTGTCGGCGTCGATGTCGAACGCGTTGCCGACCAGCGGGAGGCCGTGGGGGCCGGGGATCTCGTCGAGAGCGATGGTGGTGCTCATCGGGTCTCCTTGGAGGTGGCGGTCCGCGCGGTTGCGCGGCGTACGGGCAGGACGAGGCAGGCGCTGAACACCAGCACCCAGCCCGGGAAGACCAACAGGATCGCGGGATGGAAGGTGGTGCTGACCAGCAGGAAGCCGGCGGCGAGGTAGCTCAGCAGCGCCACCCAGCGCGGCATCAGCCCGCGTTTGCGGGTCAGGGTCGTGGTGGTGATCATGAACATGCCGGCGGCGCGTACGCCGAAGACGAAGACCAGCCCGTAGCCGACGCTGGTCAGCGCTCGGGCCACCCCCGGAGCCGGGAGGTCGGCGGAGGAGAACACCGTGAGCAGGGCGACCGCGCCCACTGCGGCGGTGCCGGCGAACAGCATGCACACGAACACCAGGCCGGAGGCCAGCTGCAGCCAACGCGGCAGGTCGGGTGTCGGCCCGGGCAGCGCCTCGACCAGGGCGCGGGCCGCGCTCATGTGCCACATGAACGCGATGCCGGCGAAGGGCACGACGTAGAGGCCGGCGGTGACCAGGACGGTGCCCCGCCCCGCCTCGTAGAACGCGGCGTACCCGCTGCCCGGCACGGCCAGCCCCGGCGCCTGACGCACCAGCAGGAGGGCGACCACGAACAGCCCGGCGAACAGGGCGCCGGTGATCGCGGCGACCCGGCGGTGCCCGGTGACCGCGCGAGCGGCGGGGCCTGCTGGGACCGGAGCCTCGGCCGGGCCGGATCCTCGGGGCGATGGGACGGCCGGACCCGCGGAGCGCCTCGCCTTGGTGCGTGACATCGCACGTCCTTCGCGGGTCGATCGGCGCCGCGGTCGGGCGACGCGGGCGGATTCGCCGGTGCGCGGGTTCGCTCCTCACCGTCACACTCGAGGGAGCGGCCGCCCCAGACCCGTTCGGCGCAGGTCTAGATGGTCACTGCGCGCGCAGCCCCGTGGCCCGCCCGGACGGCACCGTGGGTACGCCGCTACTGCGGCCGGTCGCCTCGCGGAGGCGGGCGCCGAGCGCCGCGACCTCGTCCACGAGGGCGGGCGGACCCTCGACCTCGAAGGGCAGTCCGGTGCGGGCGAGCATCAGCGCCACGGCGGCGTAGCTCTCCGCGCCCAGCACGACCCGACACCGGCCGGCCTCCCCGGCGATGACGCGCCCCTCGGCCGGCAGGAGCGCGGCCTCCACCTCCGTAGCGCCCGCGTGCACCACGGCGGTCCCGCGGCAGCGCCAGGTGCTCTCGGGCAGGCGGGCCGCGACGTAGCCGGCGACGTCCTCGTCAGGCAGCGGGCGCGCGGGGAAGCGAGGCCCTGGCGGGGTGCGCGGACGGATCCGGTCGACCTCGAAGACGTCCCACTGCTCCTCGTCGACGTCGTAGCCGAGCAGGTACCAGCGGTGACCGCGGTTGACCAGCCGATGCGGCTCGACGTCGCACCTCACCCCCGACTGCTCGTCGCTCGCGAGCTCCCCGACCGCAGCGGCGACGTACCGGAACCGGAACCGCTCCCGGGCGTGGCACATCCCCACCAGCTGCGACAGCAGCGCCGGCTCGACCGCGGGGACCGGCGCCTGGCTGGGCAGCGGGACCGTGTAGCGGTTGAGGTTGCGCACCCGGTGCCGCAGTCGCGCGGGAAGCAGCTGCTCCAGCTTGGTCAGCGCGCGCAGCGAGGTCTCCTCCATCCCGCCGATGATGCAGTTCACCCCGGTGCGCAGGCCGACCGCCACGGCGACGGCCTCCTCGGTGTCGAGGAGCAGGGGCGGAAGCGACGTACCGCTGCCGCCGAGCCGGTAGCCGCCGATCGTGCCGCGGGTGGCGGTGACGTCGTAGCCGAGCTGGCGCAACCGGTCGACGTCGTTGCGGACGGTGCGGCCGGTGACCGCGAGCCGGTCGGCGAGCTCGGCGCCGGTCCAGGTCCGGCCGTCCTGCAGCAGCGAGAGCAGGGACAGCAGGCGTTCCGCGGTGCGCGACATGCCCGCCATCCTGGCACGAGTAGAGGAAAGAAACGTGCCTGATTCGCCGCTACCGTGCCGGGGGCACGGCGGCGGTCAGGGGAGCCGCCGTGCCGCCGCCAGCAGGGCCGCGCCGCCCGCTCCCCATGAGCTGTCCGCGCCCACCCACCCCCGAAAGGAGCCCCGTGTCCGGGCCTGACCTGCCGTGCCGTGGACCCCACGCCGACCTGTTCTTCGCCGACGAGCCGCCGCGCGTCGACGCCGCCAAGCGGCTGTGCACGGGCTGCCCCTTACAGGCCCCGTGCCTGGACGGCGCCTTGCGACGCCGGGAGCCGTGGGGCGTGTGGGGTGGTCAGCAGCTCAAGGCCGGCGAGGTCGTCACCGTGCGCCGGCCGCGGGGACGTCCCCGCAAGCACCCGCTGCCGGTCAGCTCCTGACGGTCTCGTCCGGCCGCGGTGCAGGCGGCGGCGTACCGTCCCCGAACGGCCGGCCGCCCAGCTGCTCGCGGCCGTGCGGCGTCCACCATCCCGACGGGTCGGGACCCTGGGGCACGATCTGGGTGGGGTTGATGTCGCGGTGCACCACGTAGTAGTGCCGCTTGATGTGGTCGAAGTCGATGGTGTCGCCGAACCCGGGCGTCTGGAACAGGTCGCGGGCGTAGGCCCACAGCACCGGCATCTCGGTGAGCTTGTTGCGGTTGCACTTGAAGTGGCCGTGGTACGCCGCGTCGAACCGGGCAAGCGTGGTGAACAGCCGCACGTCCGCCTCGGTGATCGAGCCGCCCATCAGGTAGCGGCGGTCGGACAGTCGCTCCTCGAGCCAGTCCAGCGCAGTGAACAGCCGGTCGTAGGCCGCGTCGTACGCCTGCTGGGAACCGGCGAAGCCGCACCGGTACACGCCGTTGTTGACCTCGGTGTAGACCCGGCTCATCACCTGGTCCATCTCCTCGCGCAGGTGCTCGGGGTAGAGGTCGGGGGCGCCGTCGCGGTGGAACTTCTGCCACTGGGTGGACAGGTCCAGGGTCAGCTGCGCGTAGTCGTTGGTGACGACCTCGCCGGTCGCGATCTCCACCACCGCGGGCACGGTGATGCCCCGGTCGTAGTCGGGGAAGCGGCGCAGGTAGGCCTCCTGCAGCCGCTCGATGCCCAGCACCGGGTCGCGGCCGCCCTCGTCGAGGTCGAAGGTCCAGCTCCGCTCGTCGTGCGTCGGGCCGCACACGCCCATCGAGAGCACGTCCTCGAGCCCGAGCAGTCGCCGCACGATGATCGCGCGGTTCGCCCACGGGCAGGCGCGGGCCACCACCAGCCGGTAGCGGTCCGGCTCGACCGGGTAGCCGTCGCGACCGTCCTCGGTGATCCGGTCGGTGATGTAGTTCGTGTCGCGGTCGAACGAGCCGCCCTGCGCGACGTACGCCTCCGCTCCCGGGGTGGCGGCGGCGGGGGAGCCGGCGGCGGCCCGGGTGCTGGTCGGGGGCGTGCTGGGCGTGCTGGCGTCGGGTGCGGGGGTGACCATGGTCGGCAGGTCCTTGGTATCGGGGGCGTTGCGAGCGTTGGCCCGCTTCACGTACCCGGATCCGGGCCGCCCTAGTCGCCCCGTGTCGCCCCGGTGGTCCCGGTGGTCCCGCTCGTCCCGGTTTCCCCAAGGTCTGTTGACGAACCGGCACTTCCCGCGATGAGCGCGTCACGGGAAGTGCTGGGTCGGAATGGGAAGTACCGCGGGGGCTACCCGGCC
>DASSVD010000163.1:0-14658 GCA_035706365.1 Nocardioidaceae bacterium | reverse complement strand
TCTCGACGGTCTCGTCCGGCCGGGGGTCTCGACGGTCTCGTCCGGCCGGGGGTCTCGACGGGCTCGACCGGCCGAGGTCTCGACGGGCTCGACCGGCCGGGACGCTTGCTGCTGCCAACCGTTGACCGTGCCCGGGTGGTGTCCGCTAGTGCGAACGGGCCATGTCCCGGCCACGGCCTGGGATGCCCGGTTCGCGACTCCTACGTTCAGGGCACTCGATTCTTCCTATCTGCGGGGGGTTGGCCGTGAGACGGACAACGGCACGCACACTTCTGTTCACCTGCACCGCCCTCGGCGTCGCCGTGGCCACCGCGGGCCTGGTCTCGCCGGCGACCGCCGCCTCGAGCGGCACCCTGACCGGGGTCGTCACCTCGGCCGGCGGGACCCCCATCGACCAGGCGGTGGTCACCGCCTGGCAGCACGCGCCGGCCTCCAGCTTCGGCTGGACGCGCGTGGGCGCCGACCGGACCGACACCACGGGCGCTTACCAACTCTCGGTCGACGCGGACAGCTACGTCCTCGAGGTGCACGCCCCGGGCTACCGGCCAGAGTTCACCAGCGGGGCAGGCCTGCCGGACTCCAGCACCGCCACGGGGGTGGTGCAGCTCGCCGAGGGGGGCGTCGCGACCGCGGACGTCGACCTGCTCGCCGGCATGACCGGCGCGGCGCTGCCGGTGACCGGAACCGCGCTCGACGACCTGGACGAGGGCATCCCCGACGTCCGCGTGGAGGTCTATGCCGCGGGTGAACCCGCGACGGCAGCGCCACTGGAATGGGTCTGGACCGACCTGAACGGTGCCTTCGCGGTCGACGTCGCGGCCGGCAGCTACCGGATGCGTCTGGTCGACGAGAGCGCGCTCTACCCGGCAGCGTGGTACGGCGGCGCCAGAAGCCACACGTTCGACGTCAGCCAGGCGAAGGACCTGGGCCCGATCGCCATGGTCTTCGACCCGACCGGTGACGGTGGCACGGGCGGCACCGGCGGGGACACCGGGGGCGGGACTGGTGGCGGCACCGGCGGTGGCACGGGTGGTGGCACCGGTGGGGGCACCGGCGGTGGCACGGGCGGCGGGACCGGTGGAGACACCGGCGGGGACACCGGCGGGGACACGGGCGGGGACACCGGCGGCGACCCCGGCACCGACCCGGCTGAGCTCAGCAGCACCAGCCGGCCGCAGATCAGCGGCACCGCACGTCGCGGGGCGACGTTGTCGGCCGAGACCGGCTCCTGGAACCAGACGCCCTCCAGCGTGGACTACCAGTGGCTGCGCAACGGCTCGGCGATCGCCGGCGCGACCGAGGAGACGTACCGCGTGCGCGCCGCCGACGCCGGCCGCCGGGTCGCGGTGCGGGTCAGCGCGCACAAGGACGGCTTCACCGACGGTGTCGCCACTTCCCGTGCGCTGCGGGTCGCCAAGCTGCCGGTCAGCCTGTCCCTGGGTCTGGTCGACCACCGGGTCGCGCGCGGCGAGCGTGGACGCCTGGTCGTCGACGTGGTCGCGCCGGGACGGGTGCCCGAGGGCGGTGCGCTGAAGGTGCGCAGTCACGGGCGCACGCTGATCCGCGTCCTTCACGACGGCAGCGGGCTCGAGCGGATCCGGCTCCCGCGGCTCGCGCCGGGCCGGCACCGCCTGGTCGTGGTGCACTCCGGCAGCGACCAGCTCCGCCGTGAGGTCAGTGCACCGACCGTGCTGCGGGTGACGCGGCACCGCTGAGCAGGCTGCGCAGCTCCCGAGAGGGTCGAGCGGTCCCCCCGGTTCACTACAGTGACCCACCGGTACACCCGGTCACTGCAGCGGCCGGGGGACCGTCTCGTGTGCGGAGAGGGAGTGCAGCTGGTGTGCGGTGAGCAGGCCGACGCGCAGAGGGGCGACTCCGCGCCGTCCCAGGTGGTGGTCGGCGCCGCGATCGTCGACGACGGTCGGCTGCTGGCGGCGCGGCGTACGCATCCACCGGCGACCGCCGGGGGCTGGGAGCTGCCCGGCGGCAAGGTGGAGCCCGGCGAGGATCTGGCCGCCGCCGCGGTGCGCGAGGTGGCCGAGGAGCTGGACTGCGAGGTCGAGGTGCAGGCGGTCCTGCCGCGCCGCCAACCGATCCGAGCCGGGTACGAGCTGCGTGTCGCGGTTGCGCGGTTGGTGCGTGGCACGCCGAGCCCGCACGAGCACGACGCGATCCGCTGGCTGGGACCCGACCAGCTGGACCAGGTCGCCTGGTTGCCCGCCGACCTGCCCTTCCTGCCCGACCTGCGACTGGTCCTGGGCGACGCGCAAGCCGAGGCCCACGACGACCTCCCGGGCCACGCCGACGACGCCGGCTTTCGGGAGGCGGATGCCGGACATCGGCCGGTGCCGACCCGGCGGGCGGTGCTCTTCGAGGCGGAGCACGCCGAGGCCGTCGCGGCGCGGTTGGCGGCCGGCGGGTTCGCCGCGGAGGTGACCCGCGAGAGGCTCGCCGGCGAGGACGACGACGAGGACCACCCGTGGGCGGTCGACACCGACGCGCCGGCGCTCGTGGTCGAGGTGCTCGCCGACGAGTTCGACGGCTGGGTCGACGAGCTCGACAGCCACGACCGGGTCGGACCCGGAGCGGACGGTCCGGGCACCGGCTCGGCAGCACCGTCCGCCCCCGGTCCGGCCCCTCTGGACCTGCCCCAGGGTCCGCGCCGGATCAAGCGCGGACCCGGCCGGTGACCGCGTCGGCGTGGCCCGGTCACCCCGATTAGGGTTGAGACATGGATCAGCGGATGTTGTTGGTGCACGCCCACCCCGACGACGAGACCATCGGGCAGGGCGCCACGATGGCCAAGTACGCAGCCCGGGGGACGGGGGTCACCCTGGTCACCTGCACCCTCGGCGAGGAGGGGGAGGTGCTGGTCCCCGAGCTCGAGCACCTGGCCTCACACCGCGACGACGCGCTCGGACCCCACCGCATCGGCGAGCTCGCCGCGGCGATGGCCGAGCTCGGCGTCACCGACCACCGGTTCCTCGGCGGCACCGGGAAGTACCGCGACTCCGGCATGGTCTGGCACGAGGAGGGCCACGCCACCCACGGTGAGGACGTCAAGGAGGGCACGTTCTGGCGCGCCGACCTGACCGAGGCCGCCACCGACCTGGTCTCGGTGATCCGCGAGGTCCGACCGCAGGTGATGGTCACCTACGACGAGTTCGGCGGCTACGGCCACCCCGACCACATCCAGGCGCACCGGGTCGCGATGTACGGCGCCGCCCTGGCTGCGGTGCCCTCCTACCGTCCCGAGCTGGGCGCCGCCTGGGACATCGCGAAGATCTACTGGGGCGCGATGTCGGAGCGGCAGATGCGCGACGGGCTGCGCCGGCTGCGCGAGGCCGGCGACGTCACCAGCTTCGAGGGGATGGACCCCGACGGTCCGATGCCGCGCTTCGTGGTGCCCGACGAGCACCTCACCGCCCGCGTCGAGGCGAACGACTTCGCCGACGCCAAGATGGCCGCGATGCGAGCGCACGCGACGCAGATCGCCCTGGACGGGCCGTTCTTCGCGCTGTCGAACAACATCGGCAACCAGGTGTGGGGCACCGAGTGGTACCGCATCGCCAAAGGCACCCCGGGACCGACCGGGCCGGACGGCTTCGAGACCGACCTGTTCGCCGGCCTCGAGTGAGGGCGCTCGCGGCGCACCTGGTTGCGCTGCTGGTGGCGCTGCTGCTGGGAGGCGTCGTCGCCGTGTCCGCGGTCGCGGTGCACCGGCAGGTGGCGGACGGCCTGCCCTGGGGGGTGGTGCTCGCGGTGGTCGCCAGCGTCGCGGTCGGGTGGGGCGCGCGCCGCGTGTGGCCTGCCCGGCCGACGCTCGCCTCGGCGTACGGCCTGGGCTGGCTGGTGGTGTTCGGCCTGGCGCTGGTGGGGCGGCCGGAGGGGGACTACGCGATCGCCGCCGACCTGCGGGGCTACCTGCTGATCGGCACGGCGCTGGTGATGGTCGCGGTCACCGTCGGCGCGCTGGCGGCCTCACGGCCTCGTTGAGCAGGCCGGCCAGGTGCCGCGCGCCCGGGTGCGCGGGCAGGTCGTCGACAGCCACTGGCAGCGGGATGCACCAGTTCGGCCGGTCGGTGGAGCCGGGCAGGTTGGGCCGCGCCTCCTGGCCCACCGCGTCCTCGAGGGTGGCCGAGAGCAGTACCGACGGCGCCCGCGCCACCAGCTCGTACGCCGCGTCCACCGGCGCCCGGTCCTCGACCGGGTCGAGGCGGGAGAGCAGCTGCTTCGCGCCGGCGGCCACGTCCTGCTCGCTCATCGTCGTGTGCGCCAGCTGGTCCTCGACGTCCGAGCCGCTGCACAGTCCGGCCACGGTGGGCAGGTCGTGGGTGCTCACCGCGGCGAGCGCCAGCGCGGGCCACTCCTCGGGCGGGTCCTCCTCGAACCACGCCAGCCGGTAGGACAGGATGCGCCGCTCGGCCAGCGCCTCCCGCACGCCCGGCTCTACGGTGCCCAGGTCCTCGCCGACCACCAGGGCCTTTGCGCGGTGGCTCTCCAGGGCGACGATGTCGAGCAGGTCCTCGCTGGGGTAGCGGACGTAGCCGCCCTCGGTGGGGGAGCCGCCGGCCGGCACCCACCACAGGCGGAACAGGCCCATCACGTGGTCGATCCGGATCCCGCCGGCGCCGGCCATGGTGGCGCGGATCGACTCGATGAAGGGCTGGTAGTCCGCCGCGCGCAGCCGCCACGGGACCAGCGGTGGGGAGCCCCAGTCCTGGCCGGCGGTGTTGAACACGTCTGGTGGTGCGCCGACCGACGCGTCGCCGGCGAGCACGCCCTGCCACGCCCAGGCGTCCGCGCCGCCGCCAGCGACCCCGATCGGGAGGTCCTGGATCACGGTGAGGTCGGCGGTCGCCGCCTGCAGCTGCTCCTCGAGCAACCACTGCAACCAGGCCTGGTAGGCGACCTCGGCGGCGTGGTCGCGGGCGAACCGCTCGACCTCCGCGCCGTGCGGGTCCTGCAGCGACTGCGGCCAGCGGCGCCAGTCGGGGCCGTGCTCGCGGGCCAGTGCGGACCAGGTGGCGAACTCCTCCAGCGCGGCGCCCTGCTCGGAGCGCCAGTCCTCGAAGCGGTCTCGCTCGGCGCCGGTCGGGGGCCAGGCCGCGAAGGCGGCGCGCAGCACCCGGTCCTTGTAGACCCAGATCCGGTCCCGGTCGATCAGCTCGTCGTCGTTGAGGTCGAGGCGGGCCTCGTCGGCCGGGGACGCGCCGGGGACCTCCTCGAGTCGTAGATAGATCGGGTTGCGGAAACGCCGGGTCGCGGGAAGGTAGGGGCTGGCCTCCTGCGGCAGCGTGGGGCCGACCGCGTGCAGCGGGTTGACCAGCAGGAATCCCGCTCCGGCGTCGACCGACCACTCCCGCAGCGCGCGCAGGTCGGCCAGGTCGCCGATGCCGCAGGAGCGGGTGGAGCGGGCGGCGTACAGCTGCACCGTCCAGCCCCACGCTCGCCAGTCCTCGGGCAGCCAGCAGCGGCCGGGGGAGACGATCAGACGGCGCTCGCGCCCGTCGGGCAGGCGGAGCGCGTGGTAGCCGAGCGGGAAGTCGTCGGGCACGGTAGCCCCGAGGGTGCGGTCGGTGCCGTCCTCGCAGCGCACCCGCAGCTCGGGGTCGCCCGGGCCGGGGGGCGGGGTGCGGCCGGTCCAGGTCGCCGCCAGCGGACGGCCCGGCCGGGTCACCACCGGAGCGCGGTCCTCCACGTCCTCGGGTGGGTCGCCGATCGCCTCCCGCAGCGTGGTGAGGGTGTCCCGCGAGATCCGGCGTACCTCGTCGTGCGCGTCCACCCAGTGCTCGTGCACGCCCCACGCGTCGGGGGACAGCCGGCTGTCGTCCTGATCCGTCATGGGCTCACCGTTTCCCGTTCGGGCCGGTCTACGCGTCGTTGCGGGTGTGACGCGGGCCGGTCAGCCGCTCGAGTGCGAGCCGGCAGGAGTCAGGTACCGGTAGTCGTGGTGCGCCACGAAGCCCATCCGCTCGTAGAGCGCGAGTGCGGCCGGGTTGTCCCCGCGCACCTGGAGGTACGCCGTGGTGGCGCCGCCCTCCGCGGCCCACTCCAGCAGCGCCGTCAGCACCACCTGCGCCAGGCCGCGGCGGCGGTGCTCCGGGTGCACCCACACGTCGGTGATCCCGACCCAGTCCTCGCCCGGCGAGCCGGGTGCCGCCGCGGCGGCTCGCCCCTTGGCGAGGACGAACCCGGCCTGGTCCGGGACCGCGGCGAAGGCCACGCGGGGCGGCCCCTCGAGCACCGTCCGTGCGGCCTCGGGGTGGGCGCGGGCCCGAGCGTCGTCGGCGAGCCAGGCCGTGGTCGTGATGCCCGTCGTGGTCACCGGCGGGACCCCGGGCCGGCCGGGCAGCAGCGCCCGGGCGGCCCGCAGCGCGCGGGAGACCGAGCCGAGCTGGAAGGAGGTGTCCGCCTCCCCGGGGCGCGCCGACACCCAGCCGGCCCGCTCCAGGGCCCCGTGCTCGTCGGAGCCGACCACCACCTGCGCCCGGGTCGGCAGCCCCAGGGCGCCGTAGAAGGCGCGCACCCGGTCCAGCGCGTCGCGCAACGGGCGGCCGGGGTCGCCGAGCACGAGCGCGGAGTTGGCCCGGGTGCTGAACCCGTCGGCGGCCCGCAGCAGCCAGTCGCCGAGCGGCTCGGCGTGCACCGCCGGCCAGCCGGCGTTGGCGATCCGCTCGGCCTTCCCGGCCGGGACCCGCAGCCGCGTCGAGGGCCGTGGCGGGACCGGCTTGCCCGAGACGATGTCGCGCAGCGCGATCGCGGTGACCGCGCCGTCCTCGGCGCGGACCGTGGTCTGCTCGGCAGTCCAGGACTCCATCACCCCGAGCAGGTCGGTCATCGCCGGCCCCCCGGTCGGTCCGGTCTGCCCGGGCAGGACGCGGCGTACCACCACCCGCTGGCCCACGCAGTGCGGACCGAGCCCGGAGCGGCGATTCCGGGGGGCCGGGCCTGACGGCTCTGCGGGCGGTGACGGCATGGCGGGTGACTTCCGGGTGCTTTCGCGGGTTGGACCTGAGTGCGCCGTGGCACGGCGCAGACGTGATACTAGGCTGTACACGTTCCAGAGTGCGGCCGCTGCGCCACCTGCTGGACGACCCGAAGCGGACTTCATCCGAGGAGGAACAGGTGACGTACGTCATCGCGCAGCCCTGTGTCGATCTCAAGGACAGGGCCTGCGTCGACGAGTGCCCGGTCGACTGCATCTACGAGGGCCAGCGGATGCTCTACATCCACCCGGACGAGTGCGTCGACTGCGGTGCGTGCGAGCCGGTCTGCCCGGTGGAGGCGATCTTCTACGAGGACGACACCCCGGAGCAGTGGAAGGACTACTACAACGCCAACGTCGACTTCTTCGACGACCTCGGCTCCCCGGGTGGCGCCGCCAAGCTCGGCGTGATCGAGAAGGATCACCCGATGATCGCGGCGCTGCCCCCGCAGAACCAGGAGTGACCCCAGCCGAGCACGACGCGCCGCCGACCACGTTCCTGCAACGCTGGTCGGCGGCGCGTGGCGTTCCCGGCCCGGTCTCCGCCGCCCTGCCGGACTTCCCGTGGGACACGCTGACCGAGTACGCCGCTCGCGCCCGGGCCCACCCCGACGGGGTCGTCGACCTGTCCGTGGGGACGCCTGTCGACCCCACCCCGCCGGTCGCGCAGGAGGCGCTGTCCGCGGCGGCCGACTCACCGGGCTACCCCACCACCGCGGGCCGTGCCGACACCCGGCAGGCGTGCGTGGACTGGCTGCGCCGGTGTCACGGCGTCGAGGGGCTCGGCCTGGAGGCGGTGCTGCCGGTGGTCGGCTCCAAGGAGCTGATCGCCTCGCTGGCCGCCCACCTCGGCCTGGGGGAGCGGGACCTGGTCGTCTACCCCGAGCTGGCCTACCCCACCTACGAGGTGGGCGCGCGGCTGGCCGGGGCGCGGGTGCGGGCCACCGACGCGCTGACCGCGGTCGGGCCGGAGCGCGTGTCGCTGGTCTGGATCAACTCCCCGTCCAACCCGACCGGCCGGGTGCTGCCGGTCGAGCACCTGCGCAAGGTGGTCGCCTGGTGCCGGGAGCGCGGCGCGCTGCTGGTCTCCGACGAGTGCTACCTGGAGACATCCTGGGAGCAGCCCGACGGCCGCCGGCCGGTCTCCGTGCTGCACCCCGACGTCTGCGACGGCGACCACACCGGGATCCTCGCGGTGCACTCGCTGTCCAAGCGGTCGAACCTCGCCGGCTACCGCTGCGCGTTCGTCGCCGGTGACCCGGACGTGGTCGCCGAGCTCCTCGCGGTGCGCAAGAACCTCGGACTGATGATGCCCGGCCCGATGCAGGCCGCGATGGCGGCGGCCCTCGACGACGACGCCCACGTCGCGGAGCAGCACGCCCGCTACGCGACGCGGCGTACGGCTCTGCGGGCGGCGCTGGAGGCGGCGGGCTTCCGCATCGACCACTCCGAGGCGTCGCTGTACCTGTGGGCCACCCGCGACGAGCCGTGCTGGGACACCGTCGCCTGGCTGGCCGAGCGGGGGATCCTGGTCGCGCCCGGCGCGTTCTACGGCCGCGCCGGCACCCGGCACGTGCGGGTGGCGTTCACCGCCACCGACGAACGCGTGGCGCAGGCGGTGGCCCGGCTCACCCCGGCCGGCTGACCGAACGGCTACCGCGGGTCGCAGAGGTCGATCGGCTCGCGCGCCCGGTGCTCGGCCTCCACCCGGTCCCGGCCGCCCAGCCCGCAGGCGGCGTCCTCGCCGGGGCCGCCGACCAGGACGTCGGCGTACGGCGTGCCGATCAGGTTGTCGTCGCCACCTCGCCCGCGGATCGTCGCGCCGCGGCGTCTCGGGTCGTCGATCCCGCGCGGCGCCCACAGCCGCTCGTCGGCGGCGGTGCCCACGATGCGCCAGCCGCCGACCGGCGCGATCACCAGCTCGAAGGAGCGCGCCACCCCGCGCGCCCGGTGCGGGCCGGCCGTGCGCAGCGACCGGTCGAGCAGGATCCGACCCGAGGGCCTGATCCGGTGCCCGTCGCGGAGGAAGAACGTGTCCAGCAGCAGCCAGTCCTCGCCGCGACCGCCGTCGTAGCGCTCGCGGGTGCCCGGCGACAGCGTGTCCTCGACGGTGTCGATTCCCGGACCGCCGTGGAACGTGTCCGACCCGGACGGTCGGTCGCGCCAGGAGCGCAGGAAGTCCACGCCGGTGCCGGCGCGGATCAGGTCGTCGCCGGCACCGCCGTTCAGCTCGTCGTCCCCGGCGCGCCCCAGCAGCACGTCGTCGCCGGCAACCGGGGTAGGACGCGGGTTGTCGCCGTAGAGCCAGTCGCCGCCGCTGCCCCCGACCAGGCGGTCGTCGCCACCCAGGCCCGCCAGCTGGTTGACCGCGGTGGGGTGGCCGACCAGCTCGTCGTCGTGCTCGGAGCCGTTGACGCGGGGGAGGGCGCCGACGAGGCGGTCCCTGCCCTCGCCGCGCACGCTGCGGGCAGCCAGGTCGACGCGGACGCCGTGCCGGGCCCGGTCGTAGCTGACCAGGTCGGGGACGCCCAGCTCCAGCGGTCCCGTGCCCAGCCGGTCGTCGCCGGGGCCGCCGCGCAGCACGTCGACGCCGCGGCCCGCGCAGACCAGGTCGTCGCCGCGGCCCGCGTCGATGATGTCGTCACCGCCGAGGGCGACGATCACGTCGCGTCCCGCGGTGCCGGTGAGCACGTCCGGACGCGGCGTACCCACGAGTGTCGCCGGCTCGCCGCCGCACAGGCGCACCGCGGCGGCCGCGGCGGACGGGAGCCCGGCGACGGGCCCGCCGAGGGAGCCGGCCAGGAGCCCGGCGACCAGGCCACCGGCCATGCCGACCCGCCTACGGCTCCGCAGGGACGAGGACTTCGCGAGCGCGACGCGGGGGCGGAGACGGAGCACGCGCTCAGCGTAGGGCCCGTGTGCCTCGGCCGGGACGGGTTCGCGCCCACGCTTGGCGCGAAAGTGTCGCCCCGGGTGCCGCGGACCAGCACGATCACGCCGAACGCGTGCGGCCGACGGCGTCAGGCCACGTCGACGTGCACGTGGTCGCGGTGCTCGAGCACGGCCCGCCGGCCCGGCCCGTCACCGGGGTCGTAGTCGCGCCAGCCCTCCTCGGACCGGTCCGCGCTCCAGATCATGTCGTCGAAGATCACGTGCTCGATCAGGAGCCGGTCCGCGTGCGCCACCAGGTAGTAGGCGATCGCCCAACCCCGCCGGTTGTTCGCCTCGTTGATCGGCCGCACGAACACGTCCAGCGCGCGCCCGTCGTAGTGTGCGGAGCCCTTCATGTGGCCGGTGGAGACGCCGCCCGGGGCGAACCCGCCCAGCGGCAGGTCACCGAAGGCGCGCGCGAGATCGCGGCGTACGGCGTTGGCCCGCGGGGTCAGACCGTTGCGCCGCTCGTCCTGCGCGGACGTGTCGGCGTCGTCATGGCGCACGACGCAGCTGAACCGGCCGTCCGGGCTGTAGCCGGTCAACGCCGACGCCAGCGCCCGGGCGTCCTCGGCGTGGTCGTCGTAGGCCTCGGGGAAGCCGGAGCGCTGCACCTCCTGGGCGGCCTCGGTGATCCGCATCCGCTCGTAGCCGTCGACCTTCACCAGCTCGTCGTAGAAGCGGTTGGCCGCGTAGTAGGGGTTCTGCAGCTGCCGCTCGGTGCCCCACCCCTGCGAGGGGCGCTGCTGGAAGATGCCCACGGAGTCGCGGTCGCCGTGGTCGAGATTGCGGATCTTGCTCTCCTGGTACGCCGTGGCCAGCGCGATCGACACCGCCCGCGCCGGCAGGTCGCGGCGCACCCCGATCGCGGCGATCGTGGCCGCGTTCTCCGCCTGCTCCGTGCTGAGGTCCACCTCGACCCCGGCCACCTGCGCACTGCAGCCCTCCGGGTCCGGAAGCGGGCCGGCGCCGCGGTAGACGGCCACGCCGATCGCGCCCACCACCGCCAGCAGCAGCACTCCGACGAGGAAGCCGCGGAAGGGACCGCCCCCGGAGCGGCGGCGTTCAGTCGTTGGCATGGAGGGCGGCGTTCAGGCCGATGCCCTCGCCGTGCCACGGGGCCGCCTCGACGGCGCCGGAGACCGAGTTGCGGCGCAGCAGCAGGTTGCTGGCACCGGACAGCTCCGCGGCCTTGACCACGCGGGGCTCCTGCCCGGGCTCGAGGACGGTGACCTTCGTGCCCGCGGTGACGTAGCAGCCGGCCTCGACCACGCAGTCGTCGCCCAGCGAGATCCCGATGCCGGCGTTCGCGCCGACCAGGCAGCGGCGGCCGACGGAGATCACCTGCTTGCCGCCGCCGGACAGGGTGCCCATGATCGAGGCGCCCCCACCGATGTCGGAGCCGTCGCCGACCACCACACCGGCGCTGATCCGGCCCTCGACCATGGAGGCCCCCAGGGTGCCGGCGTTGAAGTTCACGAACCCCTCGTGCATCACGGTGGTGCCCGAGGCCAGGTGCGCGCCGAGGCGGACCCGGTCGGCGTCGGCGATCCGGACCCCGGCGGGCAGCACGTAGTCGGTCATCCGGGGGAACTTGTCGACCCCGAACACGCTGACCGCGCGGCCGGCGGCCCGCAGCCGCAGCCGGGTCTCCTCGAAGCCCTCCACCGCACACGGGCCCTCGCTGGTCCACACCACGTTGCTGAGCAGCCCGAACTGGCCGTCGAGGTTGATGCTGCGCGGCGCGACCAGCCGCGAGCTGAGCAGGTGCAACCGCAGCCAGGCGTCGGCGCTGTCGGCCGGGGCTTCCTGCAGGTCCTCGATGACCGTGCGCACCACGACGCGGCGTACGGCGCGGAGCTGGTCGACGCCTTCCAGGGCGGCCAGGTCGGCCGGTGCCTCGTCGTGGTCCGCGGGGGCGCCGAGCCGGGGGAACGGGTACCACGCGTCGAGCAGGCCGCCCTCGCCCTCGGTGCCGGCGTAGGTGGCGATGCCGAACGCCCAGGCACGCGTCGGCACGGTGCCCGGCTGCTCGGCAGGGGACGAGTCGGCGGTCGGCTGCGGTGTCTGGGTCACAGGGCAACGCTATCCAACCGGGGCAATCGGCCGGCACCGCCGGTTCCACCCTGCCGAACCCGGGCATGGTGGGATGACCCCATGCGATCCACCGGCCTGGACCTCACCACCGATGCCGTCACCCTGACCGGGCAGCTGGTCGACATCGAGTCGGTCAGCGGCGACGAGGGCGCCATCGCCGACGCGGTGGAGGAGGCGCTGCGCGCTCGTGCGCACCTGCACGTCCAGCGGTTCGGCAACACGGTGGTCGCGCGCACCGAGCTGGGCCGCGCCGAGCGCGTGGTGATCGCCGGGCACCTGGACACCGTGCCGGTCAACGCGAACCTGCCGGTACGCGACGACGGCGAGTTCCTGCACGGCCTGGGCACCTGCGACATGAAGGGCGGCTGCGCGATCGCGCTGCGGCTGGCCGCCACGCTGGAGACGCCCAACCGCGACCTGACCTTCCTGTTCTACGACTGCGAGGAGGTGGAGGAGGCGCGCAACGGGCTGAAGCGGCTGGGGGAGCAGCGGCCCGACCTGCTCCGCGCCGACTTCGCCATCTTGATGGAGCCCTCGGACGCGACCGTCGAGGCCGGCTGCCAGGGCACCATGCGCGTGGACGTGATCACCCGCGGCGAGCGGGCCCACGCGGCCCGCTCCTGGCGCGGCGTCAACGCCATCCACGGCGCCGCCGAGGTGCTGTCCCGGCTGCGCGACTACCGGCCGCGACGCCCGGTGATCGACGGGCTGGAGTACCACGAGGGGCTCAACGCGGTCTTCATCTCCGGCGGCGTCGCCGGCAACGTGCTGCCCGACGAGTGCCGGGTCTCGGTCAACTACCGCTACGCCCCCGACCGCGACGAGCAGGCGGCCCTGCGGCACGTGCAGGAGGTCTTCGCCGGCTTCGAGCTCGAGGTCACCGACGCGGCGGCCTCGGCGATGCCCGGCCTGTCCGTGCCGGCCGTGGCGGCGTTCGTGGGGGCGGTCGGTGGCGAGGCGAACCCGAAGTTCGGCTGGACCGACGTCGCCCGGTTCAGCGCGCTGGGCATCCCGGCGGTCAACTACGGACCCGGCGACCCGCACCTGGCCCACAAGCAGGACGAGCGCGTCCCGATCGCGCAGATCCGCACTGTGGAGGACCGGCTTCGGGCGTGGCTGCAGCGGTGAGCGTGGTTCACTCGAGGACATGACGGACAGCACCGGAGCAGAGCCGCAGCCGACCGCGAAGCGGACCGGGCGGGAGAAGGCGCGCGGGCGCACGGTGATGCGCCGCGGCCAGTTCGACGCCGGCACCACGGACCAGCGGCTGCTGGACTCGCGCGGCCCGTCGGAGTGGGTGCACACCGACCCGTGGCGGGTGCTGCGGATCCAGAGCGAGTTCGTGGAGGGGTTCGGCGCGCTGGCCGAGCTCGGTCCGGCGATCTCGGTGTTCGGCTCCGCGCGCACCGCGGTCGACGACCCGATGTACGCCGCGGCCGAGCGGATCGGCCGGCTGCTGACCGAGGCCGGCTTCGCCACCATCACCGGCGGCGGACCCGGCGTGTTGGAGGCGGCCAACCGCGGCGCGCTGGAGGCCGGCGGGGTCTCGGTCGGGCTCGGCATCGAGCTGCCCTTCGAGACCGGGCTCAACGACTACGTCGACATCGGGGTGAACTTCCGCTACTTCTTCGCCCGCAAGATGATGTTCGTCAAGTACGCCCAGGGCTTCATCGTGCTGCCCGGCGGGTTCGGCACCTTCGACGAGCTGTTCGAGGCGCTCACCCTGGTGCAGACCGACAAGGTCACCTCTTTCCCCATCGTGCTGGTGGGCACCGACTACTGGGGCGGGCTGGTCGACTGGATCAAGCGCACCGTCCTCGACGGGGGGAAGATCTCCGCGGCGGACCTGGAGATGTTCTCGGTCACCGACGACCCGGCCGAGGCCGTGCAGATCATGGTCGCCGCGCAGGCGGCGCGCTCCGACGCCCCGGGATCGGGAGCGGCAGCTCAGCCGCACCGCCCGGACTGAGCCGGCGTGGCACGATGCAGGCATGACGTGGTTCTTCGCGGTGCTGGTCGTGCTGGTGCTTGGCGCGGTCGCCGTGGTCGCGGCCGGGCGCGGCGGCACCATGGCCGAGGTCCACGACGACCGCCCCGACGTGCGCGTGCAGGCCGACGGGCCGCTGACCGCCCAGGACCTGCGCCGGGTGCGGTTCAGCACCGCCTTCCGCGGCTACCGGATGTCCGAGGTCGACGTGCTGCTCGACCGGCTCGCCGCCGAGCTGGCGGTGCCTCGCGAGCCGGCGCGCGCGGCTGATGCCCAGCCTGCGGCCGAGCCCGCAGTCGACCCTGCTCCCGAGCCCGAGCCCGAGCCCGAGTCCGAGCCCGAGCCCGGGCCCGAGCCCGCGGCCGACCCCCGGGAACGGGGGATCGGATCATGACCCGCGCGCTGGTGCGCCGCGAGGTCAGCGTCGCCGCGCCGGCCCGCCGGCTGTGGGACTACATCACCGACTGGCCGCGGCAGGGGGAGTGGATCCCGTTCACCCGGGTGGAGGAGGTCGCCCACGCTCACCGGGTCGGCGGCCGGATCCGCGCGTGGACCGGTCTCGGCCGGGTCGGCTTCTGGGACCCGATGACGATCACCGCGTGGGAGGACCACCTCGACGAACCGCAGGGGTGGGCACGCTGCGAGGTGCTGCACA
>DASSVD010000162.1:0-24371 GCA_035706365.1 Nocardioidaceae bacterium | reverse complement strand
ATGAGGAGCTCGACCGAGGCCGGGAGCTCGACGTACAGCACGCGGCCCTCGTTGGTGGCGACGACGGCGTTCTGGTTCTCCAGCAGGAAGTCCACGGCCGAGCCCATCGCCTCGCGCGGAACCTCGAGCTGGTCGTAGGTCTGGACGTCCATGAAGACGTAGCTGGTGCCGTCGTTGTACAGGTACTGCATGTCGCGGCGGTCGACCGTGGCGGTCTCGACCTTGGTGCCGGCGTTGAAGGTCTTGTCGACGTTCTTGCCCGACTCGACGTGCTTGAGCTTGGTGCGGACGAAGGCCGGGCCCTTGCCGGGCTTCACGTGCTGGAACTCGACCACCTGCCAGAGCTGGCCTTCGAGGTTGAGCACCATGCCGTTCTTCAGGTCGTTCGTGGTCGCCATGCGCGTGTGATCCTGCTCTTTCGTCGTGGGAACAGCGGCCCAGTCTAGGTCAGGGGCGTGACGGTGTCCGAATCGGCGGGGCGCGACACCTCGGCGTACGCCGCGGTCAGCAGCGCCGGGTCCGGCGCCTCCAACACCGCCGGCCGGGCCAGCCCGTCCAGCACCACGAACCGGAGCCGGTCGCCGCGGGTCTTCTTGTCCACCTGCATCGCGTCGAGCAGCTGCGACCAGGCGCCGTCGCGGTAGGTGACCGGCAGGCCGACCAGCTCGAGGACGTGCCGGTGCCGGTCGGCGGTGGCCTCGTCGAGCCGGCCGGCCATCCGGGCCAGCTCGGCGACGTAGCGCATCCCGATCGCGACCGCGGCGCCGTGCCGGAAGCGGTAGCGCTCCACCCGCTCGATCGCGTGCCCCAGGGTGTGTCCGTAGTTCAGCGCCTCCCGGCCCGGGTGCCCGCCGCGGCCGCCGCTCTCGCGAAGGTCGCCGGCGACCACGCCGGCCTTGACCCGCACCGCGCGCTCCACCAGCTCGCGAAGCACGCCCCCGTCGACCGCGGTGCCGACGTCGGTGGCCGCCTGCGGGTCGCGCTCGACGAGGTCGAGGATCTCCGGGTCGGCGATGAAGCCGCACTTGACCACCTCGGCCAGGCCGCTGACGAGCTCGTGGCGGGGCAGCGTCTCCAGGGTGGCCAGGTCGCACAGCACGCCGGCCGGCTCGTGGAAGGCGCCGACCAGGTTCTTGCCCTCGGTGGTGTTGATCCCGGTCTTGCCGCCGACCGCGGCGTCGACCATGCCGAGCAGGGTGGTGGGCAGGTGGACGACTCGGACCCCGCGCAGCCAGGTGGCAGCCACGAAGCCGCCCAGGTCGGTGGTCGACCCGCCGCCGACGGTGACCACCGCGTCGGAGCGGGTGAAGCCGGTCTGCCCGAGCACCTGCCAGCAGAAGGAGGCGACCGGGGCCAGCTTGGCCTCCTCGCCGTCGGGGATCTCGATCGCGTGCGCGGAGTATCCCTGCTGCTCCAGGTCGGTGCGGATCGCCTCGCCGGTCGCGGCCAGCGCGCGTGGGTGTATCACCGCGACCCGGCGTACGTCCGTGCCGAGGAGCTGCGGCAGCTCGCCGAGCAGGCCGGTGCCCACCACCACGTCGTACGGCGCTGCCGTGTCCACGCTGATCCGCGACGGCTCACTCACCGGTCTGCTCCCCTCTCCCCTGCGCCCAGGTGTGCTCCACCTGCGTGCGCACCTGCTCGGCCACCTGCTCCGGCTCGAGCCCGTCGGTGTCGACGACCACCCCGGCCACGGCACGGTAGACCGGGGTCCGCTCGTCCAACAGCTGCTTGATCCGGCCCCGCACGTTGCCGAGCAGCAGCGGCCGGGCCGTGCCGAGACCCACCCGCTTGACCGCGTCGGACAGGCCGACGCTGAGGAACACCACCCGGTGACCGGCGAGCAGCTCACGGGTGTCGGGGTCCATCACCGCTCCACCGCCGAGGGCGAGGACCCCGGCGTGCTCGGTCAGCGCGGAGGCGACAGCGGCGCGCTCCAGCGCCCGGAAGGCCTGCTCGCCGTCATCGACGAAGATCTCGGAGATGCTGCGACCGGCCGCGACCTCCACGTCGTGGTCGGTGTCGCGCACCGGCACGCCCCACCACGACCCGAGCAGCTCCGCGACGGTGGTCTTACCGGCGCCCATCGGGCCGACCAGCACCACCCGCGGTCGAGCGCCGCTCACGAGAACCTCAGCGAGGCGAGGTACGCCTCGGCGTTGCGGCGGGTCTCGCCGACCGAGTCGCCGCCGAACTTCTCCAGCACCGCGTCGGCGACGACCAGGGCCACCATCGCCTCGGCGACGATCCCGGCAGCCGGGACCGCGCAGACGTCGGAGCGCTGGTGGTGCGCCACGGCCTCCTCGCCAGTGGAGACGTCCACGGTGCGCAGTGCGCGCGGCACCGTGGCGATCGGCTTCATCGCTGCCCGGACGCGGAGCACCTCGCCGGTGGACATCCCGCCCTCGGTGCCTCCGGAGCGGCCCGACGTACGCCGGATCCCGTCCTCGCCCGGGACGATCTCGTCGTGGGCGCGCGAGCCGGGCGTCGCCGCGAGGTCGAAGCCGTCGCCGACCTCGACCCCCTTGATCGCCTGGATGCCCATCAGCGCCCCGGCCAGCCGGGCGTCGAGCCGGCGGTCCCAGTGCACGTGCGACCCGAGGCCGGGCGGCAGGCCGTGCACGACGACCTCGACCACGCCGCCGAGCGTGTCGCCGTCCTTGTGGGCCTGGTCGATCTCGGCGACCATCGCCTTGCTCGCATCGGCGTCGAGGCAGCGCACCGGGTCGGCGTCGATCCGGGCCAGGTCGTCGGGTCCGGGCACCACGGCGTACGGCGCCCGCGCGGTGCCGATCGCGACGACGTGGGAGACCACTCGCGCACCCACCGACTGACCCAGGAAGCGCGCCGCCACCTCGCCGAGTGCCACGCGGGCGGCGGTCTCGCGTGCCGAGGCCCGCTCCAGCACGGGGCGGGCCTCGTCGAAGTCGTACTTCTGCATCCCGACCAGGTCGGCGTGCCCGGGACGGGGCCGGGTCAGTGGGGCGTTGCGGGCCAGCGAGGCCAGCTCGTCGGCGTCGACCGGATCGGCCGACATCACCTTCTCCCACTTGGGCCACTCGGTGTTGCCGATGCGCAGCGCCACCGGGCTGCCCAGGGTCTCCCCGTGCCGCAGGCCGCCGATCACCTCGACCTCGTCCTGCTCGAACTTCATCCGCGCTCCGCGGCCGTAGCCGAGCCGGCGCCGGGCGAGCGCGTCGACGATGTCGGCGCGGGTCACCCGGACGTGGGCAGGGACCCCCTCGAGCAGGGCGACGAGGGCGGGTCCGTGGGACTCGCCCGCAGTGAGCCAGCGCAGCATGCGGCCAGTGTTTCACGCACCGCGGGACGACCGGTCAGGCGTACCACGCTGCGACATGCGGTCCGACGAGGACGCCGACCAGGGCGCCGACCAGCATGAACGGCCCGAACGGGTAGGCGCGGCGATCCACCACCCGCAGCAGCGAGAGCACCAGCCCGCCCAGACCACCGACCACGAACCCGGCGTACACCCCGGTGAGCAGCGGCCCCCAGCCCAGGTAGCCCAGCGCGAGGCCGAGCACGCCGGACAGCCGCACGTCGCCGTAGCCCATGCCGCGGGGGTAGACGAACCACAGCACGAAGAAGGTGCCGCCGGCGACCAGCCAGCCCCACCCGGCGGTGAGCAGCGGCGACCAGTCGCCGTCGGTCCAAGCGGCGAAGGCGGCCAGCACGATGACCGCGGCGTACGACGGGGCGATCAGCTTGGTCGGCAGCAGCCGGGTGCGCCAGTCGACCACGGCCAGCGCCACCCCCACCGGGGCGAGGTAGAGGAAGATCACCAGCGACGCCTGCCAGCCCAGCGACCCGCCGACCAGCGCCGAGACCGCGCCGGTGGCCAGCACCGCCTGCCAGCGCAGCCCCCGACGGGCGGCGATGTCGCGGTAGCGCTCCTTGGCCGTCGCCGCCTCCGGTGGGCCGGCCGGCTCACCCTCCGAGGGCAGGTCCGCGTCCGTCTGCGCGGCCTCGGCGGTCTCCGGCTCCGGGATGCGCGCGATGAGGGCGGGCACCAGCGCGCCGGCGACCAGGCCGTAGATCCCCGCCCCCACGGCGGCCTCGGTGAACCACATCACCGCGGCACCCTAGCCGGTGCCTCCCCCGAGCGCGGCTACCCCGGCGGCGCGCATTGCCTCCAGCGGCACGTCCGGCACCCCGGTCATCAGCCGGAACTGCCCGGCGGCCTGGTGCACCAGCAGGTCGAGGCCGGACACGACCGTGCGCCCCAGGCGGGATGCATGCGCGGCCAGCGGCGTCGGCCAGGGGTCGTAGACCACGTCGAACACGACCGGGACCTGGTCGACGAGTGCCAGCACCGCAGGGTCTTGGGCACCCGCCGGGATGGTCGAGACCAGGATGTCGGCGGGGCCGGCGCCCTGCTCGACGGCGCCGGCGGGCTCGCTGATCTCGACCCGGTTGTCCGCCCGGCGATCCACCCGGGGCGCGGCGAGCGTGCGCACGCTGACGACGGGGCGGTCCGGGTGCCGGCGAGCGACCGCGAGCGTCGGCTCCGCACGCGCCGGGTCGCGCACCAGCAGCACCACCCGACTGCAGCCGAGGTCGGCGAGTGCCAGCAGAGCCGACGCAGCGGTGGCCCCGCCACCGAGGATCACCGCCCGGTCGAGCGGACCTGCATAGCGTTCCCGGATCGCCGCCGCGGCGCCGGGCACGTCGGTGTTGTCGCCGAAGCGGCGGCCCGCGTCGAGCAGCACCGTGTTGACCACCTGCGCGCGCCGCGCGCCAGGTGACAGGTCGTCGAGGAGCGGCAGCACGGTGCGCTTGAGCGGCATGGTCAGCGACAGGCCGCGCCAGGAGGAGTCCAGGCCGTCGAGGAACGCGGGTAGTGCGCGCTCGTCGACGTCGTGGGCGTCATAGGTCCAGTCCAGCCCTACCGCGGCGTAGCCCGCCCGGTGCAGCGCCGGCGACAGCGAGTGCGCGATCGGGCTGCCCAGGACGGCGCACCGCCGTGCCGGGCTCAGCAGTGGTCGGACTCGGCGCACCACTGGTCGAACTCCGCCTTGTTGCGCAGGTGCTCGCGGTAGCTCTCGGCGAACTTCGTCTCTCCGGTGTCGGGGTTGGTGGTGACGAAGTAGAGCCAGTCCCCCGCCGCCGGCTCGAGCGCGGCGCGCAGCGCCTTCGCGCCCGGCGAGTCGATCGGCGTCGGCGGGAGGCCGGTCACCTCGTAGGTGTTGTACGGCGAGTCGACGTTGCGGTCGCTGTCGCTGGTCCCGACCGACCCGTCCTTGCCGACGGCGTAGTGCACCGTGGAGTCGAACTGCAGCGGCATGTCCTTGGCCAGGCGGTTGTAGATCACGCGGCTCACCTTGGCGAAGTCCTTGTCGAAGCGGGCCTCTGCCTGGATCAGGCTGGCGACCACGACCACGTCGTGCGGGCTCACTCCCAGGTCGGCGGCACCGGCCTTCAGCCCGAGCTCGTCGGCCGACTCCTCGAAGCGGTCGACCATCCGCTGCAGGATCGAGCGCGGCGTCGCGTTGGGCCGGATCTGGTAGGTCGCCGGGAACAGGTACCCCTCGACCTCGCCGCCGGCGTACTCGGGGAGCCCGAGCTTGCCGGGCCGGTCGAGCTCTCGGCGGAACTCCTTGCGCGAGAAGTCGGTCTCGCGGGCCAGCTCGGCGACGATCTGGTCGACGGTCCACCCCTCCGGGATGGTGACCGCGCTCTGGATCAGGTTCTCCGGGTCGACCAGCACCTCGAGCGCGGCGGCGGCGGGCATCTTGTGCTTGAGCTCGTAGAAGCCGACCTGGATGCCGCGGGACTCCGGGTTCTCCACCGCGGCGTCGGTGAAAGCCTCCCGGCTCTTGACCACGTCCTTGGCCACCAGTGTGTCGGCGATGTCGGAGGCGGCATCGCCCTCCTCGACCTCGACCATCACCGAGCCGGTCCCCGGTCCGGGGTAGTCGGGTGGAGGACCGAACCGCTCCTGGAGCGCGGACTTGCCGAAAGTGAACACGGCATACCCGCCACCAACGAGCACCGCCAGGGCGATCAGCACAGCCAGGCAGCCGAAACTCCGCCGCCGGCGCGGCTTCTTGCGGTGCGTGCGCTCACGCTCGTGCTCGTGCTTCAGGTCAAGCCCTAAGTCGCTCACGGTGCTCACTCACTGTCGACGGCAAGGGTCTCGCCCGGCGCAGTCCCGGAGCTGCGTTCGGTGTCGAGGGCGTGCTGCAGGATCACCACGGCAGCGGCCTGGTCGACCACGGCCCGTCGCTTGCGGCCTTTGCGGCCCTGGTCACGGAGCACTGCCTCAGCGGACACAGTACTCAACCGCTCGTCGCACAGCCGCACGGCCACGGGAGCCACGGCGCGCGCCAGCTGCGCGGCGAACGCCCGCACCTTCGCCGCGGCCGGCCCCTCGCCGCCGGACAGCGACCGCGGCAGGCCGACGACCACCTCGATCACGCCGAGCTCCTCGGCCAGCGCCGCGAGCCGACGGAGGTCGCCGTCCCCGCGGGCCACGGTCTCGACCGGTGTGGCCAGCATGCCGGACGGGTCGCTGCTGGCCACGCCGATGCGCACGTCGCCGACGTCGACGCCGAGCCGGGGGCCGAACCTCACGGGCGACCCGCGGTCACGACCCGGCCGACCTCGTGCTCGACCTCGCGCAGGGCCTGCTCGGCCTGCGACACGTCCGCGCCGCCGCCCTGGGCCACGTCGTCCTTGCCGCCGCCGCTGCCGCCGAGCGTGCCGGCAGCGATCTTGACCAGCGCGTTCGCGGAGATGCCCCAGCTGCGCGCCTCGTCGTTGACCGTCACGACCACCGCCGGCTTGTCGTTGCTGGACCCGACGATCGCGACCACGGCCGGGCGCCCCACCGGCATCCGGCCCCGGATGTCGAGGGCCAGCTTGCGCACGTCACCAGCGCCGGCCCCCTCGGCGCGGTAGCCCACGAACCCCACTCCGAACACGTCGGTGGGGTTGCCGGCCAGCTCGCCGGCCGCCGCGAGCAGCGAGGCCACGCGGACACGCTCGATCTCCTTCTCCGCGGTCCGCAGCCGCTCGACCAGATCGTTGACCCGCTCGGGCAGCTCCTCGGGACGCGCCTTGAGAGTCTCGCTGAGCTGGGCCACCAGAACATGCTCGCGGGCCAGGAACCGGTAGGCGTCTCCGCCTACCAGGGCCTCGACGCGGCGTACGCCGGAGCCGATGGACGACTCGCCGAGGAGCTTGATCACGCCGAGCTGGCCGGAGCGTCCTGCGTGCGTGCCGCCGCACAGCTCGCGAGCCCAGTCCCCGACCGAGATCACCCGGACCTCGTCGCCGTACTTCTCCCCGAACAGTGCCATCGCACCGGAGCGGCGGGCCTCGTCCTGGGTCATCACCTCGGCGTGCACCGCCAGGTCGGCCAGCACCAGGTCGTTGACGCGCGCCTCCACGTCGGTCATCGCCGACGCGGGCACGGCCCCCGAGGCGGAGAAGTCGAAGCGGAAGCGGCCGGGGGCGTTCTCCGAGCCCGCCTGGGTCGCGGTCTCGCCCAACGCCTCGCGGAACGCCTTGTGCACCATGTGGGTGGCGGTGTGCGCGCGGCTGATCGACCGGCGGCGCTCGATGTCGACGCGGGCGTGGACCTGCTCGCCGACGGTGATCTCGCCGGAGCGGACGCGCGCCTGGTGCACGATCAGCCCGGTGATCGGCGACTGCACGTCCAAGACCTCCACCCGGGCGCCGTTGGCGGCTTCCAGGGTGCCCTGGTCGGCCAGCTGGCCGCCGCCCTCGGCGTAGAACGGGGTGCGGTCGAGCACCAGCTCGACCTCGTCGCCCTCGCGAGCAACGGGCACGCTGCCTCCCGCGCTGATGAGCCCGACCACGGTGGCTTCGGTGACCACCTCCTGGTAGCCGGTGAACTCCACCGCCCGGCCGATCCCGTCGGCCACGTCCCGGTAGGCGCCGGTGTCGGCGTGCTTGCCCTTCTTCGCCCTCGCGTCGGCCTTCGCCCGCTCCCGCTGCTCGCTCATCAGCCGGCGGAAGCCCTCCTCGTCGACGGCCAGGCCCTGCTCGGCGGCCATCTCCAGGGTCAGATCGATCGGGAAGCCGTAGGTGTCGTGCAGCGCGAACGCCTTGCTGCCCGACAGCTGCTTCTCCCCCGCCTGGCGCGCGTCGGCGGCGGCCATGTCGAACATCGAGGTGCCGGTCTGCAAGGTGGCGCGGAACGCGTCCTCCTCGGCGTAGGCGATCGTGGAGATCCGCTCCCAGTCGATCTCGAGCTCGGGGTAGGAGAGCTTCATCTTGTCGCGGGTGACCGGCAGCAGCTCGGGCAGCGTGCGGTCCTCGACCCCGAGCAGGCGCATCGACCGGACGGCGCGGCGCAGCAGCCGGCGCAGCACGTAGCCGCGTGCCTCGTTGCCGGGGGTGACCCCGTCACCGATCAGCATCATCGCGCTGCGCACGTGGTCGGCGATCACCCGGAAGCGCACGTCGTCCTGGTGGCCCTGCTCGCCGCCTGCCCCGTAGCGCCGGCCGGACAGCTCCTCGGCCTTCGCGATGACGGGGTAGACCACGTCGATCTCGTACATGTTCTGCTTGCCCTGCAGCAGGTAGGCGACCCGCTCGAGCCCCATGCCGGTGTCGATGTTGCGGTGCGGCAGCGGCCCGGCGATGTCGAAGTCCTCCTTCGACCGGACCGCGCTGAGCTCCTCCTGCATGAAGACGAGGTTCCAGAACTCCAGGTAGCGGTCCTCGAGCTCGGTGGGCATCACCAGCCGGGAGGTGTTCTCGAAGTCGGCGTCGGGCCCGTACTCCGGCCCCCGGTCGTAGAGGATCTCCGAGCAGGGACCGCCCGGCCCCGGCACGCCCATCGACCAGTAGTTCTCCTTCTTGCCCAGGCGGACGATGCGCCGGTCCGGCAGGCCGGTGACCTTCTTCCACAGCTCGAGGGCCTCGGCGTCGTCGACGTACACGCTGGGCCACAGCCGGCTCTCGTCGAGCCCGAAGCCGCCGTCGGCGACCGGCTTGGTGACCAGCTCCCACGCCAGCTCGATGGCGCCTTCCTTGAAGTAGTCCCCGAAGGAGAAGTTGCCGCACATCTCGAAGAACGTGCCGTGTCGCGTGGTCTTGCCGACCTCCTCGATGTCGAGGGTGCGCACGCACTTCTGCACGCTCACCGCGCGCTGGTACGGCGGGGTCTCCGCGCCCAGGAAGTAGGGCTTGAACGGCACCATGCCGGCGTTGACGAACAGCAGGTTCGGGTCGTCGAGCAGCAGCGAGGCCGAAGGGACCACCTGGTGGCCCTGCTGCTCGAAGTGCGCGATAAACCGTCGGCGGATCTCCGCGGTGTCCATCAGCTGCTGCCCTCTCCTGGGTCGGTGGTGCTGTCGTCGTCGCGCGTGCGGGCCGACAGCTCGGGGGTTCCATCAGGCGTGAGACCGAGCCGGTCACGCAAGTCGGTTTCGCGCGCGGCCATCGTGGTGCGCACCTCCTCGCGGAAGAGCTGCGCTCCTAGCGAGAGGCCGGCCAGCCGGTCGCCGATGCCCTCGGGGGTGAACGCCTCGGCGGCGCGACGCGCCTTGGTCAGCACGTAGACGCCCGTGGTCGCGCCGGCCACGAACCAGAGCGCGCGGCTCATCGGTGCGTCCCGTGCGTGGGACGCCGGGGCGGCCCGATCATGCCGCGGCCCCCCGGGCGGAAGAGTCATTCCCGGCGTGGCGAGCGACGCGTGCGGCCCGCGCCTCCCGCGCGGCGCGCCGATCGTCGCGACGGCGCTGCTTGCGCACCCGGCGCACCTCGCGCCCCATCGCGAAGCGGATCCGGTTGCGGGACTCCGGAGACAGCGCCCGGCGTACCGCGTAGCCGAAGGCGGCGGCCTTGACCAGCGGCTCGCCCACGGTCGCGGACAGCACCAGTCGGTCCGGGACCGGAGCGGCACCGGCGTCCGCGCTGTCGGCGGGGACGGCGGGCGGGCCGGCAGTCCCCGCGGTGGTGATGACGTACTCCATGGGCGCGCCCGCAGCCCCGGGAGTGCGGGCAGTGCTGTCCGACCCGGATCCGGGCGAGGCCTCCAGCTCGGCGATCCGGCTCTCGAGCCCGGTCACCCGGGCCTGCGCGGCCTCCAGCAGCTCCCGGGTGGTACGGCGCTCGCGGACCAGCAGGCCGAACAGGACCAGTAGCACGCACCCGAGCACCAGCAGGACGGCGGCGACCGCGAGGGTGGCGACGGCGGCGGTGCTCATGAGGTCCGACCCTATCGTGCCCGGATCATCGACCGGATCCGCTCCCACCGCTCCTTGAGCGACGCCTCGGCCCCCAGGGTGCCGGGCTGGTAGTAGGCGGCGTCCGCGACGACGTCGGGGGCGTACTGCTGGGCGGCGATCCCGAAGGGCTCGTCGTGGGCGTAGCGGTAGCCCTTGCCGTGGCCGAGCTTCTTGGACCCGGAGTAGTGCGCGTCGCGCAGGTGGCTCGGCACACCCCCGATCTTGCCGGCACGCACGTCGGCCGACGCGGCGTCGATCGCCTTGATCACTGCGTTCGACTTGGGCGCCAGTGCGAGGGCGATGGTGGCCTGGGCGAGATTGAGCCGCGCCTCGGGCATGCCGATCAGCTGCACCGCCTGGGCGGCGGCCACCGCGGTGGGCAGCGCGGTCGGGTCGGCCAGGCCGATGTCCTCGCTGGCCAGGATCACCAGCCGGCGGGCGATGAACCGCGGGTCCTCCCCCGCTTCCATCATCCGCGCCAGGTAGTGCAGGGCGGCGTCGGCGTCCGAGCCGCGCACCGACTTGATGAAGGCGCTGATCACGTCATAGTGCTGGTCGCCCTGCCGGTCGTAACGCACGGCGGCCCGGTCGACCGCCGTCTCCGTGGTGGCCAGGTCCACCGTCGCGGGGGTGCCCTCGTCGCGCGGGTCTGTCCGGCTCGCGCCGGCGACTGCCGTTGCGGCGCCGGCGGCCGCCTCGAGGTAGGTCAGCGCCCGGCGCGCGTCGCCCCCGGCCAGGCGCACCAGGTGGTCGGCCGCGTCGGGCTCGAGCGTCACCGTGCCGGCCAGGCCACGCTCGTCGGCGAGCGCCTGGTCGATCACCCGGCGCACGTCGTCGTCGGTGAGCGGCTCGAGGGTGAGCAGCAGCGAGCGCGACAGGAGCGGGGAGATCACCGAGAAGAACGGGTTCTCCGTCGTTGCCGCCACCAGGGTCACCCAGCGGTTCTCGACCCCTGGCAGGAGCGCGTCCTGCTGCGCCTTGGTGAAGCGGTGCACCTCGTCGACGAACAGCACGGTCTCCTGGCCGCCGCGGGCCAGCTCGGCGCGGGCCCCATCGATCGCCGCGCGGACCTCCTTGACGCCGGCGGCCACCGCGGAGACCTCGACGAAGCGGCGGTTGGTCTGCCCGCTGACGATGGAGGCGATCGTCGTCTTGCCGGTGCCCGGGGGGCCCCACAACAGCAGCGACATCGGCTGGTCGCCCTCGATCAGCCGGCGCAGCGGGGAGCCGGCGGCGAGCAGGTGCTCCTGGCCGGTCAGCTCGTCCAGCGTGCGCGGACGCATCCGCACCGCGAGAGGCGCCGAGGCGTGCGTGTTGCCGGCGAGGGTGCCGCCTCCCGGCGTACCCGACGACGCGGCCGCGCGCTCACGCCCGCCCTCGTCGCCCATCTCGAACAGCCCGTCCACGCGGACAGCCTACGAGTCGACCGGTCAGGCCGAGGGTGCGGTCCCCTCGCCCTTGGGGTCGTCGGACACGCGGTCGCCGACCAGCTTCGCCGAGGACTCCTTGTAGGTCTCCAGCGGGGTGTACTCGGCGGAGTAGCCCGGCTTGTTGAAGTCCTCGACCTGCGGGGTCGCCCCGGGGACCGGCGTGCCGTCGCGGTCCACGCCGAGCGCGCTCAGCGTGATCGGCGAGGTCGGCATCGCGCCGAACTCGCCGGCGAAGTGGCAGGCCACCTTGTGCGTGCTGCCGATCTGCAGCAGCGGCGGCTCCTGCTTGGCGCAGATGTCCTGGGCCATCCAGCAGCGGGTCCGGAAGCGGCAGCCCGACGGCGGGTTGATCGGCGAGGGCACGTCGCCCTCGAGCCGGATCCGCTCACGTCGCCCGCCGATGGCGGCCTGTTTCACGTCGGGCACCGCGGAGAGCAGCGCCTGCGTGTAGGGGTGGTGCGGCCTGCTGTAGAGGGTCTCCCGGTCGGCGATCTCCACCACCTTGCCGAGGTACATCACCGCGACCTCGGGGCAGAAGTGGCGCACCACCGCGAGGTCGTGGGCGATGAACAGGAAGGCGATGTTGAACTCCTTCTGCAGGTCCTGCAGAAGGTTGACGACCTGCGCCTGGATCGACACGTCGAGGGCGGAGACCGGCTCGTCGGCGACCAGCAGCTTGGGCTGCAGCGCGAGCGCCCGGGCGATGCCGATGCGCTGCCGCTGCCCGCCGGAGAACTCGCTCGGGTAGCGGTTGTAGTGCTACGGGTTGAGGCCGACCACCTCGAGGAGCTCCTTGACCCGGGTCAGCACCTGCTTGGACGGGACCACGTTGTGCACCCGCAGCGGGGTGCCGACGATGGTGCCCACGGTGTGCCGCGGGTTCAGCGAGCTGTAGGGGTCCTGGAAGATCATCTGGATCTCGCTGCGCAGCGGGAGCAGCTGGCGGTTCGACAGGCTCCCGATCTCGCGGCCGTCGAACCGCATCGACCCGGACGTGGGGTCGAGCAGTCGGGTGATCAGCCGCCCGGTGGTCGACTTGCCGCAGCCGGACTCGCCCACCAGGCCCAGCGAGCTGCCCTCGGTGACCTGGAACGAGACGCCGTCGACGGCCTGGACCTGGCCGATGGTGCGGCGCACCAGCCCCGAGGAGCGCACCGGGAAGTACTTGCGCAGGTTCGTCACCTCGAGGATCGGGCGCGCCTGCGAGGAGCTCCCGAACGAGGCCGGCGAGACATCGGTCGAAGTCATGGAAGTCATTGTCCTCATCACCGGTTTTCCGGTGCTACGGAGCCGTCGGCCGACTCCTCGACGGTCAGGTCCACCAGGTCCGGCGCGATGTCGGGGAGCACCTCGGTCTCGTAGATCGCGTCCGGGTCGGGCAGGTGGCAACGCTTCAGGTGGTGGCTGCCCCGGCTGCCCGGCAGCAGCTCGGGCAGCTCGGTGCGGCACAGGTCGCCGGGCACCTTGTCACGGTGCGGGCACCGCGGATGGAACGGGCAGCCGGTCGGCGGGTTCAGCAGGCTCGGCGGGTTCCCCGGGATCGGGATCAGCCGCGCCGAGGTGTCCGCGGTGACGTCGGGGACGCTGGAGAGCAGACCCCAGGTGTAGGGCATCTCGGGGTGGGTGAGCAGGTCCTCGGTGGGCCCGTGCTCCACCGCGCGACCGCCGTACATCACGAGCACGTCGTCGGCCATCTCGGCGACCACGCCGAGGTCGTGGGTGATCATGATGATCGCGGAGTTGAAGTCGCGCTGCAGGTCCTGGAGCAGGTCCAGGATCTGCGCCTGGACGGTCACGTCCAGCGCGGTGGTCGGCTCGTCGGCGATCAGCAGCTTCGGGTCGTTGACCAGCGCCATCGCGATCATCGCGCGCTGACGCATGCCGCCGGAGAACTGGTGCGGGAAGTCGTCGATGCGGTTCTTCGCCTGCGGGATGCCGACCCGGTCCAGCATCTCGATCGCCTTGGACCGCGCCTGCGACTTGGACACGTCGTTGTGCGCGCGGTAGGCCTCCGCGATCTGCGCGCCGATCGAGTAGAACGGGTGCAGCGAGCTCAGCGGGTCCTGGAAGATCATCGCGACCTCGCCGCCGCGGACGCCGCGCATCTTGTGGTCGGAGAGCCCCACGATCTCGCGGCCCCCGACCCGGATGGAGCCGCTCATCTGCGTGCGCTTCATGTCGTGCAGGCCCATGATCGCCATCGACGAGACGCTCTTGCCGGAGCCGGACTCGCCCACGATCCCCAGCGTCTTGCCCTGCTCCAGGGTGTAGCTGAGGTCGGTCACGGCCTGGACCAGGCCGTCGGCCGTCGGGAACCGGACGGTCAGGTCCTCCACGACGAGGTACGGCGCGTCGCCCTGGTGCCCGCCACCGGCCCCGTGCTGCGCGGCCGCGGTGGTCTGCTGCTCGGTCAAGAAGTTGCTTCCTTCGCTCATGACAGCCGCACCCGCGGGTCGATGACGCTGTAGACGACGTCCACCACGATGTTGGCGACCACGATGAACGTGGAGCCGATCAGCACGGTGGCGGCGATCACGGGCAGGTCCTTGGTGCCGATCGCGTTGAGCGCGGTCAGGCCGATGCCCTGGATGTTGAAGATCCGCTCGGTGAAGACGGTACCAGCCAGCAGCGTGGCGACCTCCAGCCCGAAGATCGTGACCACCGGCACGATCGCGGCGCGCAACGCGTGCTTGAGGGTCACCCGCCGGTCGCTGAGCCCCTTGGCCCGGGCAGTGCGGACGTAGTCCTCGTTCATCGACTCGATCATCGAGCCGCGACTGAACCGGGCGTACTGCGTCGAGGACGTGATGCCGATGACCAGCCAGGGCAGGAGCAGCCCCTTGATCCAGGCCAACGGGCCGTCCTCGAACGGTGAGTAGTAGGCGGTCTCGGGGAAGATCCCCCACTCGCTGATCAGGTACAGGTAGGCGAGCAGAGCCAGCAGGTAGTACGGGATGGCGTTGATGATCAGGCTGCTGCCCACGATCATCTTGTCCGACGTGGTCCCTCGTACGCGCGCGGCCAACACGCCCAAGGTCACTCCGAGTATCAGGAAGATCGCCGCGGCTCCCAGGGCCAGGGACAGCGTGGCCGGGAACCGGCTCCACAGGTAGTCGGCGACGTCGAGGCGCAACTTGAACGACACGCCCAGGCAGGGCGCGTCGCAGTTGATCGTGATCGCGCCGGCCTGGAAGTCGTTGCCGACGAAGATGCCCTTCATGTAGTCGCCGTACTGCTCGACGACGGGGCGGTCCAGACCCAGCTGCTCGGTGATGTTCGCCAGCCGCTGCGGCGTGCACTTGGTCTCGGGGCAGTAGGCCAGCGCCGGGTTGGAGGGGCCGTAGAAGAACAGCGCGAAGACTGCGACGGAGGTGGCCACGAGGACCAGGATCCCGGCGATGATCCGCCGGAGGATGTAGCCGAACACCAGGGAGCTCCTGTAGCTGGTCGGACCGGTGGGGGCGGGCGAGACACCCGCCCCCACCGGGAGTGAAGCTCGGGGCGCCCCGGTCTCAGTGGACCGGGACCGGGGCGCACCGCTCGGTCAGCGTGACCGTGGCCGGCCGGAGCCGGCGGTCACGTGATGGGTCACTTCGTGATGTACATCAGACCGAAGGTCGGCATGCCGCGCACGTTGTCGTTGGCCATGCCACCGACCCGCGAGCCGCGCACCATCGCCGTGCCGGAGTAACCGGTGTTCACGGCCGGGTAGTACTCGGTCTCCATCTTCTTGTCGAACTCGCCCCAGGCTGCGGCGGCCTCCTCAGGCGACAGGTCGTCGAGGATGTGGTCCTGCAGCTTGTCCATCTCCGGCTCGTCGAAGTTGGCCGGGTTGGGCATGCCCTCGAGGCCGACCAGGTCACCGTCCCACTGGGCCGGGAACCAGGAGCCACCGGTCGGCCAGTCCGAGCACCAGCCGCTGGAGCGGACGTTGATCGGCGAGTCGTAGTCGGTGCGGTCGGTGCGGATGGTCTCGCTGGTCGACGCGATCGGCGTCGCCTTGAAGCCACCGGCCTTGAGGCCCTTGACGATCTCGTCCTTGGCCGCGACGGACTGCTGGTCGTCGGAGGCGAACAGGAACTTGATCTCGTACTCGCCCGGCTTGTAGCCGGCCTTGGACAGCAAGTCCTTGGCCTTCTGGGGGTCGGTGTTCACGCCCTTGATGCCCAGCGCGTCGTACTCGACACGGCCGGCCGTGCCCGGGGGCAGGATCGAGGTGCCCGGAACGCGGGTCACGCCGACGATCTCACCGCCGGCCTTCCACGCCGCCTGGTACGGGTAGGCGTAACCGATCGCCTTGCGCACGTTGATGTCGGTGATCTTGGTCATGTCCAGGAACCACATGAACGTGCACGGCGAGGTGCCGGTGATCAGCCGGTCCTTGTCCTGCTGGATGGAGCGGAAACCGGCCGGGGTCACGTTGTCGTAGGTCAGCGTGGTCTGGGCGGAGCCGGTGTCGTTGATGATGATGTTCTCGAGCTTGGCGGAGTCCTGACCGAACTTGAACTCCCAGCCGTCCACGGCCTGGATCCGGCCCGGGTCGGTGTTGGGGTCCCAGAACTCGTTCTTCACCAGCGACAGCGAGCTGCCCGCCTTGTAGTCCGCGAACTTGTACGGACCGGTGGCGAGCGGGTGGTTGCCGTAGGTCTGCGGGTTGTCCTTCTTCTGCGGGATCGCGGTGAAGGCCGGGAAGGAGGCGTAGTAGTCCATGTCGGTGAACGGACGACGCATCTTGATGGTGACGTCGTTGCCGTTGACCTCGACGCCCTTGTAGTCCAGGCCGTCCTTGAACGGCCCCTTGTACTTGTCGCCGTCCACGAAGAACGTGGTCTGGTAGGTCGGGCCGTCCGGCAGCTCCTCGATCGCGAAGGAGCGCTTGATGGCGTAGGCGACGTCCTCGGCCTTGACCGGGGTGCCGTCCTCGTACTTCAGGCCGTCACGCAGGGTGAAGGTCCACTCGGTGTTGTCCTCGTTGGGCTGGCCGAGGCCGGTCGCCATGTCCGGGACGAGCACCATGTCGTTGGTGTCGGGGTTGTAGACGTACTGCGTCAGCGACCGGGTGACCAGGTCGGACAGGATCGCGGTCGAGTCGACGTAGTAGGCCCGGGTCGGGTCCAGCGTCGACGGGACCTGCTCGGTGAGCACCGTGAGCGTGCCGCCCTGCTGCGCGTCGTCCGGCACGGCCATCGGCGGCTCGAGGTCGGGGTTCTTGCCCTTACCGGCGCCGCCACCCTCGATGGTGCCGGTGCTGGTGTCGGACGGAGTGTCCCCACCTGCTTTGTCGTTGCCGCTGCCGCCACCACACGCGGCGAGCGTCATCAGTGCTGCTGTGGCCAGGGCCACGGCAGGTTTCTTCATGCGCATCTAGGTGTACCCACCTCTCTTGGCTGGTCGATGCTCTCGTTCGGTGTCAGATTCACCGGCGAGTCTTGGGGTCGAAGGCGTCGCGCACGGCGTCGCCCAGAAGGTTGAGGGCGATCACCAGCACGGTGATGCCCACCACCGGGGCGTAGAGGTAGAGCGGGTAGGTGTTGAAGAAGTCAACAGCCTTGTTCACCGTCTGCCCCCACGAGGGGATGCCGACCACGCCGATGCCGAGGTAGGCGAGGCCCGCCTCGGCCGTGACGAAGGTCGGCAGGGCCAGTGAGATCGACACCACGATGGGTGCGACCAGGTTGGGCAACAGCTCCTTGAACAGGATGCTGCGGGTCGGCACACCGATCACCTTGGCGGCCTGGATGAACTCGCGCTCGCGCAGCGAGAGCACCTCGCCGCGGATCAGCCGGGCCAGCGTCATCCAGCCGAAGAAGGACAGCACCGCCAGCAGCGAGACGAACTGCACCAGCTCCAGGCGCTGCGGCTGGTTGCCGAAGCGGGACACGATGATCGGCGCGAGAGCCAGCGCCACCAGGATGAACGGCAGCGACAAGAACACGTCGATCACGTAGGACACGATGCGGTCGAGCCAGCCGCGGGCGAAGCCGGCGACCAGGCCCATCACCACGCCGATCAGCGTGGCGACCACCGTGGAGATGGTGGCCACCGCCAGCGAGGTGCGGGCGCCGTAGAACCACTCCGCCAGGTTGTCGTCACCGGAGTTCGGCGCGAGCCCCAGCGGCGCCTCCCAGGTGAACCCGTGGTCGGGCGGGCCGATCACCGGGTAGTTGAAGGCGTCGGTGTCGGTGACCGGGTCGCCGCCGTCGAGCTCCACTCCGAACAGGTGGGTGAGCACGGGAGCGAAGACCGCGATCAGCACGAAGAGCAGGACGATGACCAGGCAGGTCATCGCGATCTTGTCCTTCTTGAGGCGGTCGAACGCGATCCGCGTGGGGGAACGACCGGCGACGTCTTGAGACTTGACCTCCGGCTCGTCCGATGTTGCGTCGACGAGCTCCGTGGGACTGATTCCCATGGCCACCTTTCTGGGTCCGAGGCACAGCTGTGCGGGGCTGGGCGGTCCGGGTGAGGTCCGCCACAGGTCGGCGCACGAGCCGAAGTGACCTTAAACGACGGTCGGGCAATCTTTGGCGCACAGCAGGTAACGATCTGATACCGGCTGAAAGGGGGCGTCCGGTGACCGGACGCCCCCTCTCCGGCCGACTGTCAGGATGCGGGGACGTCCTGAGCCCTCGACCCGCCGGGCTCCTCCTCCGCCCCCGGGGCGGCGTCGACGCCGGCCTCCGCGCGCTGCTGCGCAGTGATCGGAGCGGGCGCGCTGGTCAGCGGGTCGTAGCCGCCGCCGGTCTTGGGGAAGGCGATCACGTCGCGGATCGAGTCGGTGCCGGCCAGCAGGGCACAGATCCGGTCCCACCCGAAGGCGATCCCGCCGTGCGGCGGAGCGCCGTACTTGAACGCCTCGAGGAGGAAGCCGAACTTCTCCTGAGCCTCCTCCTCGCTGATCCCCATCACCGCGAAGACGCGCTTCTGCACGTCCTCACGGTGGATACGGATGGAGCCGCCTCCGATCTCGTTGCCGTTGCAGACGATGTCGTAGGCGTAGGCGAGCGCGGAGCCGGGGTCGGCGTCGAAGGTGTCCAGCGACTCCGGCTTCGGCGAGGTGAAGGCGTGGTGGACCGCGGTCCAGGCTCCGCTGCCGACGGCGACGTCGCCGGCGGCCGTGGCCTCGTCGGCGGGCTCGAAGAGTGGCGCGTCGACCACCCAGACGAAGCTCCACGCGGACTCGTCGATCAGGCCGCAGCGCCGACCGATCTCCAGCCGCGCGGCACCCAGCAGCGCGCGGGAGGACTTGACCGGGCCGGCCGCGAAGAAGATGCAGTCGCCGGGCTGTGCCCCCACGTGACCGGCGATACCGGCCCGCTCCGAGTCGGTGAGGTTCTTGGCCACGGGGCCGGCGAGCTCGCCATCGTCACCGACGAGGACGTAGGCCAGGCCCTTGGCGCCGCGCTGACGGGCCCAGTCCTGCCAGGCGTCCAGCTGCTTGCGCGGCTGGGAGGCGCCGCCGGGCATCACCACCGCGCCGACGTAGGGCGCCTGGAACACCCGGAACGTGGTGTCGCGGAAGAAGTCGGTGCACTCGACCAGCTCCTGCCCCATCCGCAGGTCGGGCTTGTCGCTGCCGTAGCGCGCCATCGCCTCCGCGTAGGTGATCCGGTCGATCGGCGTCTTGATCTCGTGGCCGACCAGGTTCCACAGCGCCTTGAGGATCTCCTCCGACAGCGCGATCACGTCGTCCTGGTCCACGAAGCTCAGCTCGACGTCGAGCTGGGTGAACTCCGGCTGCCGGTCGGCGCGGAAGTCCTCGTCCCGGTAACAGCGCGCGATCTGGTAGTAGCGCTCGAGGCCCCCCACCATCAGCAGCTGCTTGAACAGCTGCGGGCTCTGCGGCAGCGCGTACCAGTTGCCCGGGCGGAGCCGGGCGGGGACCAGGAAGTCGCGCGCGCCCTCCGGCGTGGAGCGGGTCAGCGTCGGCGTCTCCACCTCCACGAAGTCGTGGCCGGCGAGCACTTCGCGCGCGGCCCGGTTGACCTCGCTGCGCAGCCGGATCGCCGAGCCCGGCCCGCTGCGGCGCAGGTCGAGGTAGCGATGGGCGAGCCGCACCTCCTCGCCGACCTCGATGTGGTCGTCGATCGGGAAGGGCAGCGGCGCCGCGGCACTGAGCACCTCCACGCCGCAGTCGGCGTCCGCGATCACCTCGATGTCGCCGGTGGGAAGGTTCGGGTTCTGATTGCCCTCGGGCCGGGCGGACACGGAGCCGACGATCCGCAGGCAGTACTCCGCCCGCAGGTGGTGGGCGACCTCCTCGTCGCGGACCACGACCTGCACCACGCCTGAGGCGTCGCGCAGGTCCAGGAACGCCACGCCGCCGTGGTCGCGGCGACGCGCCACCCACCCGGCGAGGGTCACGGTCTGGCCGACGTGTTCGGCGCGCAGGCTGCCGGCGTCATGGGTGCGGATCACGAGAGCTCCTCAGCTGGTGTCTGGATCGGGGTGTCGGTGGCGTGCTCGCGCTGGGCGTGCACGCGCGGTCGAAGATCGTCATCGGGCGGAATCCAGGCGTTCGGATCCGCCTCGGCCTGGTCGCCGCTGCGGATGTCCTTGACCTGGTGCGGGTCGCCGGGGAACCAGACGAACGGGATGCCGCGGCGTTCGGCGTACCGGATCTGCTTGCCGAACTTCTGCGGCGCCGGCGCCACCTCGGTGGCGATCCCCCGCGAGCGCAGCCGGCCGGCCAGGGCGTCGCACGCGTCACGGGACTCGTCGTCGGGCAGGGCGACGAGCACGGCGCTCGGCACGCTGCGGCTGGCCCGGATCAGGTCACGCGCCAACAACGGCACCAGCATCCGGCTGACCCCCAGCGAGATGCCCACGCCGGGGTAGGTGGCCTTGCCGTCGCTGGCCAGCGCGTCGTACCGGCCGCCGGAGCAGATCGAGCCCAGTGACTCGAAGCCCTCGAGCGCGGTCTCGAACACCGTGCCGGTGTAGTAGTCCAGGCCGCGGGCGATGCGCAGGTCGGCCTCCACGGCGAAGCCGGGACGCACTGCCGAGGCGCAGCCGTCGAGGACGGCAGCCAGCTCGGTGAGCCCCTCCTCCAGGAGGTCGTTGCTCACCCCCAGCGCCCGAACCTGGTCGACGAACCCGGTGTCGGCGGCACGGATCCGGGCCAGCTCCAGGCACTGCTGCGCCTGCTTCTGGTCCAGCCCCGCCTGGTCGACGAGCATCGCCGCCACCGCGTCGGAGGGCACCTTGTCGAGCTTGTCGATGACCCGCATCACCGCCTCGGTGTCGGCCGCGCCGATCCCGGCGTAGAAGCCCTGGATCAGCTTGCGGTTGTTGACCTGCAGCCGCATCGGCGGCACGAGGTCGGCCAACCCGGCCATCGCCTCGGCCATCACCCGCGCCACCTCGATGTCGTGGTGGAAGCCGAGCGCGTCCTTGCCGACGATGTCGATGTCGGCCTGGGTGAACTCGCGGAAGCGGCCCTCCTGCGGTCGCTCGCCGCGCCACACCTTCTGGATCTGGTAGCGGCGGAACGGGAAGGCGAGCTTCCCGGCGTGCTCGAGCACGTAGCGCGCGAACGGCACGGTGAGGTCGAAGTGCAGACCGAGCTGCGCGGACTCGGCGCCCTGGTCGGGGTCGGCGTGCAGTCGCTGCAGGATGTAGACCTCCTTGGAGGTCTCGCCCTTGCGCAGCAGGCTGTCCAGCGGCTCGGCGGCACGGGTCTCCACCGGTGCGAAGCCGTGCAGCTCGAAGGTGCGGCGGAGGCGGTCGAGCACCTCCAGCTCGACGAAGCGCTGGTCGGGAAGGAACTCGGGGAACCCGCTGAGCGGGGTGGGTCGGCTCATCTCGGCTTTCTGGTCGGACGGGCGAGGGCGGGGCGGGCCGGCGCCGTCCCGGACGTCACTGCCCGCGGCGGACGGCGGCGGGCTGGTCGGCCGGGTGCTCGGCGGGGCCCGCGGGATCTCGCCGGAGCAGCTCGGCCAGGAAGGGGTTGGTGGCGCGCTCGCGGCCGATGCTGGTCTGCTCGCCGTGGCCGGGCAGCACGACGATGTCGTCGGCCAGCGGCAGCACCTTGTGCTCCAGGCTGTGCAGCATCGTCGGATGGTCGCCGCCGGGCAGGTCGGTGCGGCCGATGGAGCCGGCGAAGAGCAGGTCGCCGGAGAACATCACCGCGGACACGTCGGCCCCGTCGTAGGGCGTCTGGAAGGTGACCGAGCCCTGCGTGTGCCCCGGCGTGTGGTCGACCCGGAAGCGCAGGCCCGCGAGCTCGAGGTCCTGCCCGTCGGCCAGCTCGGCGACGTCGTCGGGCTCGGCGAACTCGTAGCCACCGCCGAGCAGCATGCCGGCGGTCTCCGGCGACATCCCGGCCATCGGGTTGCTGAGCAGGTGCCGGTCCGCGGGGTGGATGTAGGCGGTGGAGTCGTAGCTGCCGGCCACCGGCGCCACGCTCCACATGTGGTCGACGTGCCCGTGGGTCACCAGCACCGCAACCGGCTTGAGCCGGTGCTCGCGGACCGCGTCGGCGACTCCGCCGGCGGCGTCCTTGCCGGGGTCGATGACCACGCACTCCTCCCCCGGCCCGGTGGCGGCGACGTAGCAGTTCGTGCCCCACGGTCCGGCCGGGAAGCCTGCAATCAGCACGCGTGCCTCTCCTGGGTTGGGGTAGCGCCTCGGCGCGTCTCGACCGCACGAGCCTACTTCGGGTGCGCCCGCCTGCGGAAACCAGATACCGCTCGCGGGTTGTCGGCCGCGCGCGTGAGGTCGATACGATGCGGACCCGACAGCATTTCGCTGCCCCGACGCACAAACGACGAGGTAATGGTGAACAGCTCCGAGAGCGACCAGGTGACCGACCCGTGGGGCCGGGTCACCGAGGACGGCTCCGTGTACGTGCGCACCGACGACGGGGAGCGGCTGGTGGGGCAGTGGCCCGACGGTGACCCCGCGGAAGCGCTCGCCTTCTTCAAGAAGCGGTACGACGACCTCGCCTTCGAGGTGGAGCTGCTCGAGCAACGGGTGCGCAGCGGCGCCCTCTCCCCCGACGAGGCGGACTCCTCCGTGGCGACCGTGCGGACCACGGTGCAGGACGCCCAGGCGGTCGGTGATCTCGCCGCGCTGCTGACCCGGCTCGACGCGCTGACCGGCACCATCGCCGAGCGGCGCGTAGCCCGCAAGGCCGAGCGTGCGCGCAAGGTCGAGGAGGCACGCGTCCGCAAGGAGACCATCGCCGCCGAGGCCGAGGAGCTCGCCGCCGGGAACGACTGGCGCAACGGGGCCAACCGGATGCGGGAGCTGCTGGACGCGTGGAAGGCGCTACCACGGCTCGACCGGCCCACCGACGACGCGCTGTGGCGGCGGTTCTCCACCGCTCGCACCGGCTACACCCGGCGGCGCAAGGCGCACTTCGCCGAGCTGAACGAGAAGCGCGACTCGGCCCGCGTGGTCAAGGAGCGGCTGGCCCGCGAGGCCGAGGAGCTGGCCGGCTCGACCGACTGGGGAGCGACCGCCGGACGGTTCCGCGACCTGATGCGGCAGTGGAAGGCCGCCGGGCCCGCCCCGAAGGGCGTCGACGACAAGCTGTGGAAGCGGTTCCGGGGCGCGCAGGACACCTTCTTCGGCAACCGCGACGCGGCCAACGCCGAGCTGGACCGGGAGTACGCCGCGAACGCCGAGAAGAAGGAGGCGCTGCTGGCGGAGGCCGAGGCGCTGCTGCCGGTGACCGACCTCCGGGCGGCCAAGGATGCCTTCCGCGACCTGGCCGAGCGCTGGGACGCCGCCGGGAAGGTCCCGCGGGATCGGATGAAGGAGCTCGAGGGACGCATCCGCAAGGTCGAGCAGGCGATCCGCGGCGTCGAGGACGACCAGTGGCGCCGCAGCAACCCGGAGGCCCGCGCGCGCGCCGCCGACACCGTCGCGCAGCTGGAGAGCTCCATCGCCGACCTGGAGGCCGCCCGGGCGAAGGCGGAGGCGGTGGGCAACACCGAGAAGGCCCGGGAGCAGGAGAGCGCCATCGAGGCCCGACGCGCCTGGCTCGCCGAGGCGCGCAAGGCTCTCGACGAGTTCTCCGGCTGAGGCAGCGCCGCCGCTACTGCGTGACGCGGTAGGCGTCGAACACGCCGTCGACCGAGCGCACCGCCTTGAGCACGTGGCCCAGGTGCTTCGGGTCCCCCATCTCGAAGGTGAACCGACTCTTGGCCACCCGGTCGCGGGTCGTCTGCAAGGACGCGGACAGGATGTTCACGTGCACGTCGGAGAGCACCTTGGTGATGTCCGACAGCAGCCGGGCCCGGTCGAGCGCCTCCACCTGGATGTTGACCAGGAACATGGACTGCCCGGTGGGCGCCCACTCGACGTCGACCATCCGCTCCGGCTGGGAGGTCAGGCTGGAGGCGTTGGTGCAGTCCGTGCGGTGCACCGACACCCCCGCACCCCGGGTGACGAAGCCGAGGATCGGGTCGCCGGGCACCGGCGTACAACACTTGGCCAGCTTGATCCACACGTCGGAGAGCCCCTTGACGATCACCCCGGCGTCGCCGCCGGAGCCGCTGCGCGCGCGGGCACGCTCGCTGGTGATCTGCACCGCCTCGGCGAGGTCCTCGGCCGCGCCCTCCTCGCCACCGAAGAGGTCGATCACCTTGCGGACCACGGTCTGGGCGCCGACGTTGCCCTCGCCGACTGCGGCGTAGAGGGCCGAGACGTCGGCCAGGCGCAGCTCGCCCGCGACGGTGCTGAGCTTGTCGTGGGTGAGCACCCGCTTGAGCGG
>DASSVD010000161.1:0-12293 GCA_035706365.1 Nocardioidaceae bacterium | reverse complement strand
ACGTGAAAGAACCCTCGACATCGTGTATCTTGACGTCAAGATAGTTCGTCGCCCGGGCCATGCCGTCTCAGACCGTTGGCGCCGCTGGCGTCCACGGTGTGCTGCGTGGGCATGATGGGTAGTCGGACGACACGATTCCGTCACGAGGAGAAGGCCGATGGCGAGCTCGCAGAGCGCAGACAGCTTCGGTGCCAAGGGCACCTTGAACGTCGAGGACACGTCCTACGAGATCTTCCGGCTGGACCGGGTGACCGGTGAGGGGCTCGACGTCGCGAGCCTGCCCTACAGCCTGAAGATCCTGTTGGAGAACCTGCTGCGCACCGAGGACGGCGCCAACATCACCGCCGACGACATTCGCGCGCTGGCCGGGTGGGACGCCGACGCGCAGCCGGACACCGAGATCCAGTTCACCCCCGCCCGGGTGATCATGCAGGACTTCACCGGGGTGCCGTGCGTGGTCGACCTGGCCACCATGCGCGAGGCGATGAACGACCTCGGCGGCGACCCCGACAAGATCAACCCGCTCGCGCCGGCGGAGATGGTGATCGACCACTCCGTGATCGCCGACGTGTTCGGCTCCCCGGAGGCGTTCGAGCGCAACGTGGAGATCGAGTACGAGCGCAACCGTGAGCGTTACCAGTTCCTCCGCTGGGGTCAGGGCGCCTTCTCCGACTTCAAGGTCGTCCCACCCGGCACCGGCATCGTGCACCAGGTCAACATCGAGCACCTGGCGCGGGTCGTGTTCACCCGCGAGACCGAGGGCAGCGGCGTACTCCAGGCCTACCCCGACACCTGCGTCGGCACCGACTCGCACACCACCATGGTCAACGGCCTCGGCGTGGTCGGCTGGGGCGTCGGCGGGATCGAGGCCGAGGCGGCCATGCTCGGCCAGCCCGTGTCGATGCTGATCCCGCGTGTGGTCGGCTTCAAGCTCTCCGGGGAGCTGCCCGAGGGCGCCACCGCCACCGACCTGGTTCTCACCATCACCGAGATGCTGCGCGAGCACGGCGTGGTCGGCAAGTTCGTGGAGTTCTACGGCTCCGGCGTCTCGGCGGTGCCGCTGGCCAACCGCGCCACCATCGGCAACATGTCCCCGGAGTACGGCTCGACCATCGCGGTCTTCCCGATCGACGAGGAGACCACCAAGTACCTCGAGCTCACCGGCCGCTCCCCGGAGCAGATCGCGCTGGTCGAGGCCTACGCCAAGGAGCAGGGCCTCTGGCACGACCCGGACCGCGAGCCGCGCTACTCCGAGCGCCTCGAGCTCGACCTGTCCACCGTGGTGCCCTCGCTAGCCGGCCCGAAGCGGCCGCAGGACCGGGTCAGCCTGTCCGAGGCCAAGCAGGCGTTCCGCACCGCGCTGGCCGACTACGTCTCCGAGGACGAGACCGGTGGCGAGCAGCGCAAGTCCGGCGTCCCCGGGCAGGAGAAGCCGTACGGCGTGGTGTCGCAGGCCGACGAGGCGTCTGCGGAGTCCTTCCCCGCCAGCGACGCACCGGCGTACTCCGAGGACCACAACGGAGGCGGCAAGCCCGCCGACTGGCACCTGAACCCCTCCTCGGCGGAGGGCCGCCCGTCCAACCCGGCCCGCGTCACTCTCGAGGACGGCACCACCTTCGAGGTCGACCACGGGGCGGTGTCCATCGCGGCGATCACCTCGTGCACCAACACCTCCAACCCGTCGGTGATGATCGGCGCGGCCCTGCTCGCCAAGAAGGCGGTGGAGAAGGGGCTGCAGCGCAAGCCGTGGGTCAAGACCACGCTGGCCCCCGGCTCGAAGGTGGTCTCCGACTACTACGAGCGCGCCGGGCTCACGCCGTACCTCGACAAGCTGGGGTTCAACCTGGTCGGCTACGGCTGCACCACCTGTATCGGCAACTCCGGGCCGCTCATCCCCGAGGTGAGCAAGGCGGTCAACGACAACGACCTCGCGGTGGTCTCGGTGCTGTCGGGCAACCGCAACTTCGAGGGCCGGATCAACCCCGACGTGAAGATGAACTACCTGGCCTCGCCGCCGCTGGTGGTCGCCTACGCGCTGGCCGGCTCGATGGACGTCGACATCTTCTCCGAGCCGCTCGGAGTCGACCAGGACGGCAACGACGTCTACCTCAAGGACATCTGGCCCTCGCCCAGCGAGGTGGAGCAGGTGATCGGCGAGGCGATCACCTCCGACATGTTCAGCTCCGACTACTCCGACGTGTTCGCCGGCGACGAGCGCTGGCGGTCCCTGCCCACGCCGGAGGGCAACATCTTCGCCTGGGACGCGGACTCGACCTACGTCCGCAAGGCCCCCTACTTCGACGGGATGGGCCAGGAGCCGGAGCCGGTCGAGGACATCGAGGGAGCCCGGGTGCTGCTCAAGCTCGGCGACAGCGTCACGACCGACCACATCTCGCCGGCTGGGGCAATCAAGAAGGACTCGCCGGCCGGGACGTACCTCGCCGACCACGGCGTGCAGCAGCGCGACTTCAACTCCTACGGCTCGCGCCGCGGCAACCACGAGGTGATGATCCGCGGCACCTTCGCGAACATCCGGCTGCGCAACCAGCTCGCCCCCGGGACCGAGGGTGGCGTCACCCGCGACTTCACCCAGGGTGAGGGCCAGGACGCGCCGGTGACCAGCGTCTTCGAGGCCTCCGAGCACTACATCGAGGCCGGTACGCCGCTCGTGGTGCTCGCCGGCAAGGAGTACGGCTCCGGCTCGTCGCGCGACTGGGCCGCCAAGGGCACCGCGCTGCTCGGGGTGAAGGCGGTCATCGCCGAGTCCTACGAGCGGATCCACCGGTCGAACCTGATCGGGATGGGCGTCCTGCCGCTGCAGTACCCCGAGGGCCAGAGCGCCGAGTCGCTGGGGCTCACCGGTGAGGAGACCTTCTCCGTCACCGGCGTGACCGCCCTCACCGACGGGGAGAGCCCCCGCACCGTGAAGGTGACCGCGACCTCCGGCGACGGGTCCACCACCGAGTTCGACGCGGTGGTGCGGATCGACACCCCGGGCGAGGCGGCGTACTACCGCAACGGCGGCATCATGCAGTACGTGCTGCGCAGCCTGCTCAAGGGCTGACCCGCACCCGCACGCCCCGACCCCCGCACCCGCGGGGGCCGGGGCGTCGCTGTGTCGGCTGGTGGCACGATGGCGCCATGATCGTCGCGTTCAGCATCAGTCCGGGCACCGGTGACGAGACCGGGGGAGTCAGCGAGGCCGTGGCCGAGGTGGTGCGGGTGGTCCGGGAGTCCGGGCTGCCCTGCGAGACCAACGCCATGTTCACCAACCTCGAGGGGGAGTGGGACGAGGTGATGGCCGTGGTCAAGCGCGCCGTCGACGTCGTCGCGGCTCGCTCCCCGCGGGTCGGCCTGGTGCTCAAGGCCGACATCCGGCCCGGGTACGACGGGCAGCTGTCCGCCAAGGTCGAGCGCATCGAGCAGCGACTGGCCGGTGACGCGACCACCGCCGGAGGGCGCGGCGACCATGCGCAGTGAGGTCCGCAGCTACCGGACCGGCGGGCAGGACGCGGTGCTCGACCTCACCCGCGACTGCGCGGCGTTCGTCTCCGGCGAAGGCGACGGGCTGCTCAGCCTCTTCGTGCCGCACGCCACCGCGGGGATCGCGGTGATCGAGACCGGCGCCGGCAGTGACGACGACCTGCTGGCCGCGCTCGGCGACCTGCTGCCCGCCGACGACCGGTGGCGCCACCGCCACGGCACGCCCGGCCACGGCCGCTCGCACGTGATGCCGGCCCTGGTGCCGCCCTACGCCACCGTGCCGGTGCTGGGTGGGGCACTGCAGCTGGGCACCTGGCAGAGCGTGTGCCTGGTCGACCTCAACGTGGACAATCCCGACCGCGAGGTGCGGTTCTCCTTCCTGCCCGGCTGACCGGGGCTGACCGGGGCCGCCGGGCTGACCGGGGCCGCCCAGACGGGGCGCGGGCCTCGCCGTGTGGCGTGAAACGGCTGCCCGCCGGCGCTGGCGAGGACTCGTTCACGCCAAACGGACGCCGCGGAGCGCGCCGGGCGCCCTGTTGCTCGAACACACGTTCGATCGTGACGTATCCTCGGTGCATGGCCCAGCTCGTCGCCCCACCCGGCTGGCCGCGCCAGGTCCGCCCCCCGGGAGCTCCGGGGTGGGAGGACTCGGCGGCGGCCTGGCTGCTCGACATCTGCCCGCCGGAGTTCCGTGGCTACCCGGTGCTGCGCCGGCACGTGGTGGTACTCGCCCGGTTCGCGGTGCTGCACGTGGAGGCGCAGCAGGCCGCCGTACGCCGGGGGTTGAGCGAGGCCCGCGGCGTGCTGCGCGACGTCACCGACCCGGACACCGTCGAGGCCTCCCTGGAGACGTGGCAGGCCGAGGCGGCGCGGCTGATGGCCGAGCGGCGCGCGGTCGGGCTGGTGGAGGAGGCACTGCGCGGGCGCAGGTTCGTGGCGCGGTTGTAGCCGGTCGTAGACTTCACAGGTCATCCGCCGTCCATCCGAGAGGCCGCTACATGGGGTACCTGGAGTCGATCACCGGCCCGCGCGACCTGCGCGGTCTCGACGACGACTCGCTGGCGGCCCTCGCCACCGAGATCCGCGACCACCTGGTCGCGACGTGCTCGCCGCGTGGCGGCCACCTGGGGCCCAACCTCGGCGTGGTCGAGCTGACCATGGCGATCCACCGGGTCTTCGACTCGCCCACCGACCGGGTGGTGTTCGACACCGGCCACCAGGCCTACGTGCACAAGATGCTCACCGGCCGGGCCGCGCAGTTCGACACGCTGCGCCAGGAGGGCGGACTGTCGGGCTACCCGAGCCAGGCCGAGTCCGAGCACGACATCGTCGAGAACTCCCACGCCTCCACGGCGCTGTCCTACGCCGACGGGCTGGCCAAGGCCTACGCGATCCGCGGCGAGGACCGGCACGTGGTCGCGGTGATCGGCGACGGCGCGCTGACCGGCGGGATGGCCTGGGAGGCGCTGAACAACATCGCGACCAGGTCCGACCCGCCCCGCAGGCTCGTCGTGGTGGTCAACGACAACGGCCGCTCCTACACCCCGACCGTGGGCGGGCTCGCGCACCACCTGACCACGCTGCGCACCAACCCCCGCTACGAGCAGGTGCTCGACCTGGTCAAGAAGCGGCTCAACGGCGTGCGCGGCGTCGGCCCCGCGGTCTACGACGCGCTGCACGCGCTCAAGAAGGGGATGAAGGACGCCCTCGCCCCGCAGGGCCTGTTCGAGGACCTCGGGATGAAGTACGTCGGCCCCATCGACGGGCACGACCGCACCGCGATGGAGCAGGCGCTGACCCAGGCCAAGCGCTTCAACGCGCCGGTCATCGTCCACGCGATCACCCGCAAGGGATTCGGCTACGACGCCGCGGAGCGACACGAGGCCGACCAGTTCCACTCGCCCGGCCCCTTCGACGTGAGCACCGGCGAGGAGCGGCCCAAGGGACGCATCTGGACCGACGTGTTCGCCGACGAGATCGTCGCGCTGGGGGAGGAGCGCCGGGACCTGGTGGCGATCACCGCGGCGATGCTGCACCCGGTGGGTCTCGACCAGTTCGCCGCGCGCTTCCCCGAGCGCACCTTCGACGTCGGTATCGCCGAGCAGCACGCGGCCACCTCCGCGGCCGGGCTGGCGATGGGCGGGATGCACCCGGTGGTCGCCGTCTACGCCACCTTCCTCAACCGGGCCTTCGACCAGGTGCTGATGGACGTGGCCCTGCACCGGTGCGGGGTCACCTTCGTCCTCGACCGCTCCGGGGTGACCGGCGACGACGGCCCCAGCCACAACGGCATGTGGGACATGTCGGTGCTCCAGGTGGTGCCCGGTCTGCGGCTCGCGGCGCCCCGCGACGCGACCCGGCTGCGCGAGCTGCTGCGCGAGGCGGTGGCCGTGGACGACGCTCCCACGGTGGTGCGCTTCCCCAAGGGCCCGCCCAACGACGACGTGCCCGCCGTCGACCGGGTCGGGACGATGGACGTGCTCGCCCGCGAGGGAGCCCGCGACGTACTCATCGTCTCCGTCGGGGCGATGGCACCGACCGCGGTCGAGGTCGCCGGGCGGCTGACCGCGCAGGGGATCGGCGTCACCGTGGTCGACCCGCGGTGGGTCAAGCCGTTCGACCCCGAGATCGTCGCGCTGGCCCGCCACCACCGGTTGGTGGTCAGCATCGAGGACAACGGCCGCGTCGGCGGCGTCGGCGGCACCCTGCTGCAGCTGCTCAACGACGAGCAGGTCGACACGCCGGTCCGGGTGCACGGCATCCCGCAGCGGTTCCTCGACCACGCCAAGCGGGCCGCCATCCTCGAGCGGATCGGTCTCTCGCCGCAGGCGCTGGCCCGCAGCCTGGTGGAGGACGTGACGGCACTGGACCGCGGGGACGCGCTGCTCGACGCGGAGGCATGACGGAGGGCCCGTCCCGGCGCTAGCCTGCTGCGCAGGTGTCCCGCTGCCGACGAGCCTCGAGGAGCCAGTCATGTCGATGAGCGTGTTCCGCACCAAGTCCGTCGAGCAGTCGATCCGGGACACCGAGGATCCCGAGCACCGGCTGAAGAAGAACCTCGGTGCGCTGGACCTGATCGTCTTCGGTGTCGGCGTCACCATCGGCGGCGGCCTGTTCGTGCTCACCGGCTCGGCCGCGAACCAGTTCGCCGGCCCGGCGATCTCGCTGTCGTTCGTGATCGCCGCGATCGCGTGCGGGCTGGCCGCGCTGTGCTACGCGGAGTTCGCCTCCACCGTGCCGGTCGCCGGCAGCGCCTACACCTTCTCCTACGCCACCGCCGGCGAGCTGATCGCCTGGATCATCGGCTGGGACCTGATGCTGGAGTTCATCGTCGGCGCGGCCGCGGTCGCCGGCGGCTGGTCGGGCTACCTGGCCAACGCGCTGGCCGGCACCCCCCTGGAGATCCCGCAGGCGCTGGCCAGCTCCTCGGACGGGGTGATGAACCTGCCCGCCGGGCTGCTCGTGCTGGCGCTGACCGTGGTGCTGGTGCTCGGTATCAAGCTGTCCAGCCGGGTGAACCAGGTCGCGGTGGCGGTCAAGATCGCGGTCGCCCTGCTGTTCGTGGTGGCCGGCCTGTTCTTCGTCAAGAGCGCCAACCTCTCGCCGTTCGTCCCGCCCAGCGAGCCGTCGCAGGGCAGTAGCGGCCTGAAGGCGCCGCTGATCGAGGTGTTGCTCGGGCTGGAGCCGCTGACCTACGGCTGGGGCGGCGTGGTCACCGGGGCGGCGGTGGTGTTCTTCGCCTTCATCGGGTTCGACGTGGTGGCCACGACCGCGGAGGAGACCCGGCGGCCCGCCCGCGACGTGCCGGTCGGCATCTTCGGCTCGCTGGCGATCTGCACGCTGCTGTACTTCTCGGTCTCGGTCGTACTCACCGGGATGCAGGACTTCCGGTCCATCGCCGCCGACGACCCCGCCCCGCTGTCCACCGCGTTCACCGAGGTCGGCCACGACGGCATCGCGAACATCATCGCGGTGGGTGCCGCCGTCGGCATCATCGTCGTGGTGATGATCCTGCTGCTCGGGCAGAGCCGGGTCGCCTTCGCGATGGCCCGCGACGGGCTGCTGCCGCCGGTGTTCGCGAAGGTGCACCCGACGCTGCGCACGCCGTACGTGATCACCATCGTGGTCGGCGTCCTGGTGGCGATTCTGGCCACCTTCACCTCGATCGACGTGCTCGCCGAGCTGGTCAACGTGGGCACGCTGTTCGCCTTCATCCTGGTCAGCCTCGGGGTGATCTTCCTGCGCCGGAGCCGGCCCGATCTGGAGCGGGCGTTCCGCGTGCCGTGGGTGCCGGTGATCCCGGTGCTGGCCGCGCTGATCTGCTTCTACCTGATGCTCAACCTCGCCGTGGAGACCTGGCTGCGGTTCGTGGTCTGGATGATCATCGGACTGCTGATCTACGCCGGCTACGGCTACCGGCACAGCCGGGTCGGACGCGACGCCCCGGTGCCGGAGCCCGCCTCCTCCGACTGAACGCCGGTGCAGGCCGGGTCGGGCGCGGGGTGTCGCTCGGCCGATCGGAGGTCGCTCGGGTGGTCGGGCATAGTGTGCGCCGTACCGGTGTTGGCCCTGACGACGTACGACGCACGACGAACCCGAAGGAGTGTGGATGGACCGCGACCGGCTGGTGCACGTGGTCGACGAGGTGCCCGAGCTAGAAGCCGATGAGGGCGGGGTACGCCGGCCGCCGGTGCTGATCCACGCCCTCGACGGCTTCCTCGACGCGGGCAACGCCGCCAACCTGGCCGCGCGGCACCTGGTCGCGGAGTCGTCCGGGCCGGTGGTGGCCAGCTTCGCCGTCGACGAGCTCTACGACTACCGCGCGCGGCGCCCCCCGATGACGTTCGCGGAGCACCGCTACGAGTCCTACGACGCGCCGCGACTGGTGGTCCGGCTCAACCGGGACGCGGCCGGCAGGCCGTACCTCCTCCTGCACGGCCCGGAGCCGGACGTGCGCTGGGAGGGCTTCGCCGACGCGGTGCGCACCGTCGTGGAGCACTTCGGCGTCCGGCTCACCATGTCGCTGGGCGCGGTGCCGATGGCGGTGCCGCACACCCGCCCGGTGATGGTGACCAACCACGCCACCTCGCCCGAGCTGCTGGTGCAGGAGAACGTCTGGCGCGGCCAGATCCGGATCCCCTCCAGCGCGCAGGCGCTGCTCGAGCTGCGGCTGGGGGAGTGGGGCCACGACGCCGCCGGATTCGTCGCGCACATCCCGCACTACGTCGCCCAGGTCGACTATCCGCTGGCCTCGGCCCGGCTGCTCGAGGCGGTGGGGGAGAGCACCGGCCTGCAGTGGGACCTCGCGCCCCTCCGCGCCGCGGGCGAGGCCCGGCTGGCCGAGATCGCCGCCCAGGTCGAGGACTCCGCGGAGGTGCGCGACGTGGTAGCCGGGCTGGAGCAGCAGTACGACTCCTTCCATCGCGCCGAGCACGGTGAGGAGACCGCCCTGCCGCTGGCCGAGGAGCGCGACCTGCCCACCGGCGAAGAGCTGGGCGCGGAGTTCGAGCGGTTCCTGGCCGGCCTCGACCGCCCCGACCGCCCCGAGGAGTGAGGGACGCCCGTGCCACGATCTGCCGACGAGCTCGTCGAGCTGCTCGACCTGGAGACCATCGACCTCAACCTGTTCCGGGGCACCCAACCCGAGACCAGCCTGCAACGGGTCTTCGGCGGGCAGGTGGCCGCCCAGGCCCTGGTGGCGGGCAACCGGACCGTGGAGGACCACCTGGCCGTCCACTCCCTGCACAGCTACTTCCTGCGGCCCGGCGACACCGCGGTGCCCATCGTCTACGACGTGGAGAGGATCCGTGACGGCCGCTCGTTCTGCACCCGCCGCGTGGTCGCCCGGCAGCATGGCCGGGCGATCTTCTACATGACCGCGAGCTTCCAGGTGGCCGAGGAGGGGCTGGAGCACCAGGACCGGATGCCGCAGGTGCCGCCGCCCCAGGAGACCCCGGACCTGGCCGACATCGTCGCGCGCCGTTCCCCGGAGGCGGCCGAGCACTGGAAGCGCGAGTGGGCGGCGCTGGGCCTGAAGTACGTCGGCGACTCCTCCGCGCGCGGCGGCATCCCCGGCGACGAGCAGCCCGCGCAGTCGCGCCTGTGGCTGCGGATCTGCGGGGACCTGCCGGACGACCCGGTGCTGCATCGCGCGGCGTTCACCTACGCCAGCGACATGACCCTGCTCGCCTCCAGCCTCGTGCCGCACGGGCTGCAGATCTCCGACCCCGGACTGCAGTCCGCGTCGCTGGACCACACCGTCTGGTTCCACCGGCCGTTCCGTGCCGACGAGTGGGTGCTCTACGACCAGGTGTCGCCCTCGGCATCGGGGGGTAGAGGACTCGCTATCGGTCGCGTGTTCACCGAGGACGGCACGCTGGTCGCCTCGGTGGCCCAGGAGGGACTGATCCGGCAACGACAACACTGACGGAGGGATCCATGGCGAGCTCGCACACGGACGCGCGCACCAGCTCGAACGACGACGCGGCCCGGGGCTCGGCCCAGGATGCTTCCCCGGGGGGTGGCGACGGCTCCGGGGAGGCCGGCCAGCAGGGCGGGGAGAGCACCCGCACGGTCATCATCGCCTTCTTCGCGAACCTGGCCATCGCCATCGCCAAGTCCGTCGTCGCGGTGATCAGCGGATCGGCCTCGATGCTCGCCGAGGCGGCCCACTCCTGGGCGGACACCGGGAATCAGGTGCTGCTGTTCGTCGCCGACCGCAAGTCGCGCAAGGAGCCCGACGCCAGCCACCCGTTCGGCTACGGGCGCGACGCCTACGTGTGGTCGATGTTCGCCGCCATGGGGCTGTTCGTCGCCGGCGCGGTGGTGTCCCTGTGGAACGGCGTGATGAAGCTGTTCGCGGAGTCCGGCGAGCAGGAGGACTACACCCTGGCCTACATCGTGTTGGCGGTTGCGTTCGTCTTCGAGGGGATCTCCTTCGCCCAGGCGTTCCGGCAGACCCGATCGGAGGCCAAGGAGTACGACCGGGACATCTTCGAGCACGCCCTGGAGACCTCCGACCCGACCCTGCGGGCGGTGTTCGCCGAGGACTCCGCGGCGCTGACCGGCCTCGTCCTGGCCGCGCTGGGCATCTTCTTGCACCAGGTCACCGGCCAGGTGATCTACGACGCCCTCGGCTCCCTGGCGGTCGGGGTGGTGCTGGCTGTCGTCGCGGTGGTCCTGATCCAGCGGAACCGCGCCTTCCTGACCGGAGAGGAGTCCGACCCGGCGCTGCGGGAAGGCGCCGTCGCCCGGCTCAGGGAGTACGACGAGGTCGACCGGGTGTGCTACCTGCGCATGGAGTACGTCGGCCCGCGCAAGGTGCTGCTGATCGCCAGCGTCGACCTGACCGGCGACGACCGCGAGACCGCGGTGGCGCAGCGGCTACGGGACCTCGAGCGGCGCCTGGAGTCGGACCCGCACGTGGTCGAGGCCGTGATCACGCTGGCCACCCCGGACGACCGGGCGCTGTAGCACAAACTTCGGCGAAACCGGCGACAGACACGCCGACCCGCGTTACGGTTGAGCGCTTTTGTGACGCTGGTGACCATCGGGGCCGGCGCGGCCCGTGGGACTGACCGGGCCGGGCGGCTCGCGGGGCACCGGACCGCCCTGCCGAGAGGATCGCCCGGATGTCCCGAACGTCGCGACGCCGCCACCGCCTGCGCCCGGCCGCCACCGAGCCCGGGCGGAGCTCCCGCGGCCGGCTGTCCGCACTGGTCGCCGGAGCGGTCGCACTGGCCCTTCCGCTCGGCGTCCTGGCCGGGGCCGACCCCGCCGCCGCCCGACCGCTCGAGACGTCCACCCCCGACTACGAGCTGCCCTTCCCGTGCGGGCAGACCTGGGTCGGCACCTCCCGGGCGCGCCACCAGCCGAGCCCGCTGTCGGTCGACCTGAACCGGGCCGGTGACCTCGGCGATCTCGTGGTCGCCACGGCTCCTGGGGTGGTCACCCGGGTGGCCGACACCGGGGCGACGAGCTACGGCCGCTACATCATCGTGGACCACGGTGGCGGCCACTCCTCGCTCTACGCCCACCTGCGCCGTGCCTGGACCACGGTCGGGCGCCGCGTCGACCAGGGCACCGTGCTGGGCGTCGTCGGCGCGAGCGGCGGGGTGACCGGGCCGCACCTGCACTTCGAGCAGCGGTTCGACTCCCGCGACCAGCCGGTGATGTTGCACCGGGCGCCGTACTCCCTGGAAACCGCGGTGACTTCCGCCAACTGTCCGGACGTGCCGCTCGCAGGCGACTGGGACGGGGACGGCGACGACGAGGTGGCGGTCTTCCGTCGCGGCGGCATCGGCCGGTTCCGGCTGCGGGAGGAGGCCGCGGTGACCGCGGTCGGCTTCGGCCGCTCCAGCGACACCCCGGTCGCCGGCGACTGGGACGGTGACGGCACCACTGACGTCGGTGTCTGGCGACCCGGGCGGCGCACCTTCCTGCTTCGCCAGCCGGACGGCTCCACGCTGAGCACCCGGCTCGGCCGCAAGGCAGACGTGCCGGTCACCGGCGACTGGGACGGCGACGGTGCCACCGACGTCGGCGTCTGGCGCCCCCGGACCGGTGCCTTCCGGCTGCGCACGGCCGGTCCGCCGCTGCAGGTGGTCCGCCTCGGCGGCGGCAGCGTGCTGCCCGTGACCGGTGACTGGGACGGTGACCGGGTCACCGACGTCGGTGTCTACGACCCGACGACCGCGACGTTCACCCTGCGCCGCGCCGACGGCGCGGTGAGCACCGTGGTCACCGGCGCCCCGGGGGACCTGCCGGTGGTCGGCGACTGGAACGGCGACGGGCTCGACGACGTCGGCACC
>DASSVD010000160.1:0-13154 GCA_035706365.1 Nocardioidaceae bacterium | reverse complement strand
GCTGTGGGTCACGCTGGACCGGCCCGAGACCCGGAACGCGCAGACGCCGGCGCCCTGGCACGCCCTGCGTCACGTCGGTGCTGCGCTGGAACACCAGGAGGCGGTCCGGGTGGTGGTGGTGCGCGGCGAGGGCCCGGCGTTCAGCTCCGGGCTCGACCGGCGCATGCTCGGCACGGAGCCGGTGGATGGTCAGCCGCCGCTGACCGCGCTGCTCGCCCGCACCGACGACGAGGTGGCGGACGAGATCAGCGCCTACCAGGAGGGGTTCACCTGGCTTCGGCGCGCGGACGTGGTCACGGTCGCCGCCGTGCACGGCCACGCCATCGGTGCCGGCTTCCAGCTCGCCCTGGCCTGCGACCTCCGGGTGCTCGCCGAGGACGCCCAGCTGTCCATGCGGGAGACCTCGCTGGGTCTGGTCCCGGACCTGACGGGAACAAAACCGCTGGTCGAGGCGGTTGGGTACGCGCGAGCACTGGAGATCTGTGCCACCGGACGCGCGGTCGGCGCCGCGGAGGCGCTCGAGCTGGGGCTGGCCACGGTCGTGGTCGCCCGAGACGAGCTCGACGCCGCCGTCGACGACCTGGTCGGTGCGCTGACCGCGGCGCCGGCCGGTGCGGTGGTGGAGACCAAGGCGCTGCTACGAGAGGCGACCGCCCACGACGCCGCGACCCAGCGGCGCCGGGAGCGGGAGGCACAGGTGCGCCGGTTCCGGGCGCTCGCCGCGGAGGCCGTGGACACGGCCGCCGTGTCCCAGCCCAACAGGAGGTAAGCGGTGTCGATGCACTCGGGCATGGGGGCGGCCTGGCGGAACCTGCGCGCCGACCGCAGCGTCGTGGGCACCAAGCTGGCCCGCGACACCGTGCGCCGCGTGGTGGGGTTCGCCGCGCCGCACAAGCGGCTCCTCGCGGTGTTCCTCGGGCTGGTGGTGGTCGACGCGGCAATGGTGGTGGTCACGCCGCTGCTGGTGAAGCGGATCGTCGACGACGGCATCCTGGAGGACGACCGCGGCCTGGTCACCTGGTTGGCGCTGGCCATCGCCGGCGTCGCGGTGCTCGACGCGGCCCTGACCCTGGGCCAGGGGTACCTGTCCTCCCGGATCGGCGAGGGCCTCATCTACGACCTGCGCACCCAGGTCTTCGCGCACGTGCAACGGATGTCCCTGGCGTTCTTCACCCGCACCCAGACCGGCGCACTGGTCTCCCGGCTCAACAACGACGTCATCGGAGCCCAACGCGCCTTCACCTCGACGCTGTCCAGCACGGTGTCGAACTCCATCAGCGTGGTGGTGGTCGGCGTGGCCATGCTGGCGTTGAGCTGGCGGGTCACCGTGCTGTGCCTGCTGATGTTCCCGATCCTGCTGTTCGCGTCGCGCTGGGTCGGGGCCAAGCTCTCCGGGCTGACTCGTGAGCAGATGGAGGGTAACGCCGACCTCGGCAACAACATGACCGAGCGGTTCAACGTCGGCGGCGCGCTGCTGCTGAAGCTCTTCGGCCGGCGCGAGGAAGAGGACACCCGCTTCGCGGGCAAGGCGGCGCGGGTGCGTGACCTCGGCGTACGCATCGCGGTGATCACCCGGATCTTCAGCACCAGCCTGATGCTGATCCCGGCGCTGGCGACAGCGCTCGTGTACGGCGTCGGGGGTCAGCTCGCGATCAGCGGGACGCTGACCGTCGGCACCCTGCTCGCCCTGGCCACCCTGCTGCTGCGGCTGCTCGGCCCCCTCCAGGGCCTCTCGAACGTGCGCGTCGACGTGATGACGGCGCTGGTCAGCTTCGAGCGGGTCTTCGAGGTGCTCGACCTGCCCTCCACGGTCCGGGAGCGGCCCGACGCGCTGGCCCTGCCGCACGGCGCCTCCCGGCTGGAGTTCGACCACGTGTCCTTCCGGTACCCCCGCGCCGACGAGGTGTCGCTGGCCAGCCTGGAGGCGGTCGCCCGCACCGAGAGCGCCGACAACGGCGAGGTGCTGCGCGACATCAGCTTCACCGCCGAACCCGGTCAGATGGTCGCCCTGGTCGGCCCTTCGGGTGCCGGCAAGACCACGATCACCCACCTGGTGGCCCGGCTGTACGACGTCAGCGGGGGCGCCGTACGCGTCGGGGGCCACGACGTGCGCGACCTGACCTTGCAGTCCCTGGAGGACGCGGTCGGCTACGTCACGCAGGACGCCCACATGTTCCACGACACCATCCGGGCGAACCTGCACTACGCCCGCCCCGACGCGGACGACGCCCGGATCTGGCAGGTGCTGGAGGCCGCCCAGATCCGGACGCTGGTCGAGGCCCTGCCCGCGGGTCTTGACACCGTGGTCGGCGACCGCGGCTACCGGCTCTCCGGCGGCGAGCGGCAGCGCCTGGCCATCGCCCGGCTGCTGCTCAAGGCGCCGGCGCTGGTGGTGCTGGACGAGGCGACCGCGCACCTGGACTCCGAGTCCGAGGCCGCCGTGCAGCGGGCCCTGGACCGGGCCCTCGAGGGCCGTACCTCGCTGGTCATCGCGCACCGGCTGTCCACGGTGCGCAACGCCGACCGGATCCTGGTCGTCGAGGACGGCCGGATCGTGCAGGCCGGCACCCACGCCGAGCTGCTCGCCGAAGGCGGCCTGTACGCCGACCTCTACGCCACCCAGTTCACCGAGCAGGTGTACGAAGCCGGCTGACCGGACCCGTGCCAGGATTGCGGCATGGATCTCGATCTGGACCAGAAGGTGTTCCTCGTCACCGGCGGCGGGGGTGGGCTGGGTCGTGCCACCGCCGACGCGCTCGTCGCCGAGGGGGCTCGCGTGGTCGTCTCCGGCCGGCACCAGGACGCGCTGGACCGTGCGGTGGCCGACCTCGGACCCGACCGCGCGGTCGCAGTCCGCGCCGACAACGCCGACCCGGACACTCCGACGCGACTGGTGGAGACCGCGGTGTCCACCTTCGGACGCCTCGACGGTGCCCTGATCTCGGTCGGCGGCCCCGCCCCCGGGCCGGTGATGGACGCCCCCGACGACGCCTGGACCGCGGCGTTCGAGTCGGTGTTCCTCGGCGCGGTGCGGCTCGGCCGCACCCTCGGCGCTCGGCTGGACGAGGGCGGCGCGATCGCCTTCGTGCTGTCCTCCTCGGTCAAGGCGCCGATCGCGGGGCTGGCCATCTCCAACGGTCTGCGGCCCGGCCTGGCGATGGTCGCCAAGACGCTCGCCGACGAGCTCGGGCCGCGCGGCGTGCGGGTCAACGGGCTGCTGCCCGGGCGGGTGGACACCGACCGCGTGCAGCAGCTCGACGCCGCCTCCGGCGACCCGGCAGCAGCACGGCGCTCCAGCGAGGCGGGGATCCCGCTGCGGCGCTACGGCCGGCCCGAGGAGTTCGGCCGGGCCGCGGCCTTCCTGCTCTCGCCGGCCGCGTCGTACGTCTCCGGGGTGATGCTTCCGGTCGACGGCGGCGCGCTGCGCTCGCTCTGAGACGAGGCCTGTCCAGCAGTGGCGCCGGCACTGCGGACGCGCAGCCGCTTGCGGCGCTCGTCCCACGCCAGGTAGCAGAACCCGAAGACGGCCAGGGCGCCGAAGAACCACCACTGCAGGCCGTAGAAGAAGTGCGGCCCGTTGCTCAGGTCGGGCTTGTCGGCCCGCACCAGCGGTTGTGCCGCCTCCGGCGACTGGTGCTCGAGCTCGACGAAGCCGCCGTAGACCGGGAAGGGCAGCAGCGTCGCGATCGTCTCGCTGGAGATCGCGCGGGTCGAGTGATCGGTGACCCGGGTCGCGTCGTCGTCCTCGGCATCCTGACGGACCCAGCCGGTCAGGTGGACGGTGCCCGACGGTGGGGCCGGGACGTCGGGCGTGCCGCCCGCGTTGTCCGCGGCGAGCCAGCCCCGGTTGACCAGGAGGGCGGTGCCGGTCGAGGTGAGCAACGGCGTGACCACGTCGACTCCCGAGGCGCCGTCACGGGTCTGGTAGCGCACCAGGACCGTCTGCTCGGGAACGTAGCGTCCGGTGGCCGAGATCTGCCGCCACTCGTGCTGCTCGGAGACCGGCTGCCCCGGCTCGAGCACCTTCGCGGCGGGCAACGGGTCGGCGACGAGGTTGTGCCGGACGATGGCGTTGCTCGCCTTGCGCTCCTCCAGGCGGTGGAACTGCCACTCGCCGAGCCGGACCGCCCCGTAGGCCATCAGCACCACCGCGATCGCGAACAGGATCCAGCGGCGGCTGAGCAGAAACCTCACACCAGCGACAGTAGTCGTTGCCGCTACACCGTCGTTGTCCCGGGACCTAGACTGGCGCCATGAGCACGGGAGCAGCCGACGCGAGCGCGGTCGGCACCGACACGGGGCCGCTGGTGGACACCTTCGGGCGCGTGGCCACGGACCTGCGGGTCTCGCTCACCGACCGGTGCAACCTGCGCTGCTCGTACTGCATGCCGGCCGAGGGACTCGACTGGCTGCCTACCGACCAGACGCTCACCGACGACGAGGTGGTGCGGCTGATCCGGATCGGTGTCGAGCAGCTCGGCATCCGGGAGGTGCGCTTCACCGGGGGAGAGCCGCTGGTACGCCGCGGCCTGGTCGACATCGTGCGCCGCACCAAGGCGCTCACGCCCTCGCCCGAGACGTCCCTGACCACGAACGCGCTCGGCCTGGAGCGGACGGCCCGTGCGCTGGCCGAGGCGGGACTCGACCGGGTCAACGTCAGCCTCGACACCGTGCGCCGCGAGCACTTCGCCGAGATCACCCGGCGTGACCGGCTCGACGACGTGGTCGCCGGTCTGGCCGCGGCCGCCGACGCAGGGCTGGGCCCGATCAAGGTCAACGCGGTCCTGCTGCGCGGGATCAACGACGACCAGGCGCCGGAGCTGCTGCGCTGGTGCCTCGAGCGCGGCTACCAGCTGCGGTTCATCGAGCAGATGCCGCTCGACGCCCAGCACCAGTGGCGGCGCGACACGATGGTCACCGCCGAGGAGATCCTCGCGGCGCTGACCGAGGCGTTCGACCTGGAGCCCGCCGAGGAGCCGCGCGGCAGCGCGCCGGCCGAGCTGTTCACCGTCGACGGCGGGCCGGCCACCGTCGGGGTGATCGCGTCGGTGACGCGCCCGTTCTGCGGCGACTGCGACCGGGTCCGCCTCACCGCGGACGGGCAGGTCCGCAACTGCCTGTTCGCCCGGGAGGAGTCGGACCTGCGTGCCGCACTGCGTGCCGGCGCCGACGACGCCGAGCTGGCGCGGCGCTGGCGGGCCGCGATGATGACCAAGCGTCCCGGCCACGGGATCGACGACGTCTCGTTCCTGCAGCCCACCCGGCCGATGTCCGCGATCGGCGGCTGAGCGACCGCCGGCGCGCCGCTCGACGGGACGGCGCGCTCCTGGGGAGGCGAGCCCTGCGCGTCGCGGCGAGCCCGGGGGACGCCGCCCGCTACCCTCGGGGCACCATGCGCCTGTACGCCGCCCTGCTGCCCCCGGCCTCGCTGTGCGAGGAGATCACCCGGGTGGTCCACTCCGCCCTCGACGCACCGGAGACCCTCGCGGTGCGCCCCGCCGCCGCGATGCGGCTGCACCTGACCAACTTCGGCAACGTGGCGCACGCGGACGCCTTGGCGTTGCGGCGCGCCCTGGCGCGGGAGGCCGCGTCGTGGCCACGACCGAAGCTGCAGCTGGCCGGCGCGGCAGCGCTGGAGTCTCCCGGTGACGTGTCGGTGTGGTCGAGGGTCGAGGGCGACGTCGACGACCTCTACGTCCTGGCACGCGGGATCCCGGCCGTGGTCCAGCGGCTCGGGTTCCTCGTGGACCGGCGCGCGTTCCGACCCTGGGTCGCACTCGGCGACATCACCGCGTCCACCACCGGCCCGGCGCTGGAGCGGGTCTTCGCGGCGGTGGACGCCCACCGCAGTGAGCCGTGGCTGGTCGACGAGCTGTCGGTCATCCGGCCCCGCCGGATGGAGGACGGCGAGGTGGAGCAGTCGCTCGACGTGATCGACCGGATCCCGCTGGGCGGCTGATCAGGACCGGTCACGCCCGGCGTGACCGAGGCGAGCCGGCTCAGGCCGGTGTCGCTGCGGTGACTTTGTCCGTGACGTCGATCGGCGCCGTGTCGGCCCGCAGCGCCTCGACGACCTGGGCGACCGGCATCGGCCGGTGCAGCAGGTAGCCCTGCGCGAACGGTGCTCCGACGTGGTCGCGGAGGTGCTCCAGCTGCTCGGTGCGCTCGATGCCCTCCACCAGCACGTCCAGCTCAAGTGCCTGGCCCATCAAGGTGATCGACCGCAGCAGTGCGCAGGAGCGCTCGTCACGGTCGATCGCCGAGGAGAACGAGGCGTCGGTCTTGATGATCCTGACCGGCATGTCCTGCAGGTAGCCGATGGAGGAGAAGCCGACCCCGAAGTCGTCGATGGCGAAGGCGACCCCGCGCTCGGACAGGTACGTCATCGCATCCAGGTCCGGCGCCTGGTGGCTGACGTAGTCGCGCTCGGTGAGCTCCAGGACCAAATTCGCGTCGGGCATCTTCAGCATGGTCTCCTCGACCTTCGCCACGAACGCGGGCTCGCGCAGCTGCTGGGCCGAGATGTTGATCCCGATGGTCAACGGGCCGCCGCGGGCCGCGACGAGCCGTTGGGCGTCCGCGGCCGCGAGGTCGAGCACCAGGTCGCCCAGGGCGACGACCAGGCCGCTCTCCTCGGCCATCGGGATGAACACGTCGGGCGCCACCGACATGCCCTTGGACGTCCACCGCGCCAGGGCCTCGACGCCGACGATGCGGCCGGTGTCGACCTGGATCACCGGCTGGTACACGAGGCGGAGGTCCTCGGCAGCGACCGCGGTGCGCAACGACTCGAGCAGCTCCAGCCGCTGCACCCGGGCGCGGCCCAGGGAGCGCTCGTACTGCACGTATCGGTTCTTGCCGCGGGCCTTGGCCTGGTACATCGCCATGTCGGCGTTGCGCAGCAGGTGCTCGGCCGAGCTGCCGGTCTCGCCGAACGCGATGCCGATGCTGGCCCCCAGCGGCACCTGGTGGCCGGCGACGAGAGCGCCGGTGCCCAGCGCGGCGAGCACGCGTTCGCAGGCGGCATCCACCTCGGTGGGGCGGACGTCCTCGAGAAGGATCGCGAACTCGTCGCCGCCCAGCCGCGCGACGGTGTCGCTCTCGCGCACGCAGTCGCGCAACCGCTGGGCTACGTCGATGAGGACCGCGTCACCGGCGGCGTGGCCGAACCTGTCGTTGACCGGCTTGAAGCCGTCGAGGTCGCAGAACAGCAGCGCGAGGCTGCTGCCGCGCCGGCGGGACATCAGCAGGGCATGCTCGAGGCGGTCGCGCAGCAGGCCGCGGTTGGGCAGGTTGGTCAGCAGGTCGTGGCGGGCGAGGTGGGTCATGTCCTCGCCCAGACGCAGGCGCGCGAACGCGTCGGAGGAGACGGCAGCCAGCGCTTCGAGCGCGGTCTGGTCGGCCTGGCTGGTGGAGCGGGCCCGCAGCTGGCTGGGAGCCACGAGCCAGCGGTCGCGACGTCCGTCGCGCAGCCGGGCGCCGATCTCGCCGGAGGCTGGCGGTGCATCGCGCAGGACCACGTCGCGGGTCTTGAGGCCCAGCAGCTGTCGGGCGTCGCGAACCAGAGCGTCGGTGATCTGACGTGGCTCGGACAGCGTCTGCGCCCGCACGGCCGAGGCGAAGAGCACGCTGAGCCGGCGGGCGTGCTCGCCACCGCGGGTGACGGCCCGGGTGGCCACCAGCAGAGTCACCAGGGGCACCGCCAGCAGGCACAGCACCCACCAGGGGGAGGTCCGGTTCACCACGGCCCCCAGGTAGCCCAGCGAGTCGAACGGCACGAAGCAGGCGACCGCGATCAGCGATCCCGGCTGCACCAGCTGGGCGCGCAGCGACGAGTGGGCCTCCAGGGCGACCGAGATCCCGGACACCAGGAAGTCGACGGCGAAGTAGCCGGCGGCGCCCAGCGCGACGGCGAGCAGCTCCTGAGGGCTGCCGAGCTCCCCGCGCAGGCCGGTGATGATCGCGGCCGACACGCCACCGCCGACCAGCCCCACGCCGATGTTGAAGCTCTTGGAGGCCGGCCGCTTGTCACTGGGCAGCTGGGTGACGATCACGCCGAGCGACCAGAGCACGATGGCCTGGGCCGGCGGGACGGTGCACAGCAGGAACATCAGCACGCACGAGTCGAAGCCCACCTCGATCCCGCCGGCTCCGCGGTCCAGCAGCATCGGGAACCGGGCGATGATGGCGATCAGCGGGATCGCCAGCCACTCCACCCCCGGGCCCTGCGTGCCGTGGCGGAACATCGCGACGACGGCCCAGGCGAACAGCCCGAGGCCGAGCGCGAGGACGGCACCGTCGAAGCAGTGGCTGACCGTGGGCCTGCGCGTGGGTGCTGCTGCCATGTCGAAACCCCTCCCGGACTCTGGCTGTCGCCAGTATCGGGCAGCCGAGGGGCGGCGGTGGGGGTTTTGTCCGATTTGGTTGACCGGGGCAACGACCCGGGTCAGTCGCTGCTCGGCAGCGCGTCCACCGGACGGACGTCACGCAGGAAGGATCGGGCGGTCAGGAAGTCGCCGAGGGTGGAGCGATGCTCGTCGCAGGCGAGCCACTGCTTGCGGCGTTCGGGGGTGTGCAGGCGCGGGTTGTTCCAGAGCAGCACCCAGGCGGCCGGCCGGGTGCAGCCCTTGGCCGAGCAGGTCAGCTCCATGATCCCGAGCCTAGTGGCTCGCGAAAGAGCAGTGCCGGACGACCACGGGGGAAGTCGTCCGGCACCACGGGGCGCGGGCTCAGACGGGGGAGACTGAGCCCGCGCGTCGGCGATTCTTGCACGGTGCGGGCGGCAACTCCAACCAGCCGCGCCTGGTCACCGGGGAGTGTCTGCGGTGCCCGCACCACCGCGCCGCGCCTCGATCCCGCGCAGCGACGGATCGGGCCCGACCTCGTCGAGTTCCCCGGTCTCCGGCGCGGCGCCGGCGTTGGCCATCACCACGGCGACGTAGGGGAGCACGAACGAGGCCACGATGAACAGCCACATCAGCCAGGTCACGTCCATGAAGACCACCGCGAGCACGAAGCACAGGGTGCGGATGCCCATCGAGATCAGGTACCGACGCTGCCGGTGGCGCAGGTCCGCGCTGTGACCGGCGGTCGCGGTGGTGATGCGCACGGGGGCTTCGTCGTGCTTGCGGGGCATGCCTCCACGGTACGCCGTACGATCGACCCGACCTACCCGCGCGCGACCCGGCCTCACCGGCTGCCGCGCCAGATCCGAGGAGCATCGATGAGCGACCGCACCTACCGCGTCACGGAGATCGTCGGCACCTCGCCCGACGGAATCGACCAGGCGATCCGCAACGGCATCCGCCGTGCGTCCGCCACGCTGCGCCACCTCGACTGGTTCGAGGTCACCCAGGTCCGCGGCCACGTCAAGGACGACGACGTGGAGCACTTCCAGGTGGGCTTGAAGGTGGGCTTCCGCCTCGAGGACGACTGAACCGGTAGCGTCGCCGCCAACGTCCGACGAGGAGAGGGAGCGCGTTGAGCAGATCGGTGCTGGTGACCGGAGGCAACCGGGGGATCGGGCGGGCCATCGCCCAGGCCTTCGCCGACAACGGCGACCAGGTCGCGGTCACCTACCGCAGCGGTGAACCGCCCGAGGGTTTCCTGGGGGTGCGGTGCGACGTCACCGACCCGGAGTCGGTGGACGCCGCCTTCGCCGAGGTCGAGGCCGCCCACGGTCCGGTCGAGGTGCTGGTCGCCAACGCCGGCATCACCAAGGACACCCTGATGCTGCGGATGAGCGACGAGGACTGGGGCGCCGTCCTCGACACCAACCTGACCGGCTCGTTCCGGGTGGCCAAGCGGGCCGCCAAGGGCATGCTCCGGCTGCGGCGCGGCCGGATCGTGTTCATCTCCTCGGTGGTCGGGCTGCTCGGCTCGGCGGGCCAGGTCAACTACGCCGCGAGCAAGGCCGGCCTGGTAGGCATGGCGCGCTCGCTGGCACGGGAGCTGGGCAGCCGCGGCATCACCGCGAACGTCGTCGCCCCGGGCTTCGTGGAGACCGAGATGACCGCTGTGCTGCCGGAGGAGAAGAAGGCGGAGTACAAGGCGCAGATCCCGCTGCAGCGCTACGCGAGCACCGAGGAGGTCGCCGGCGCCGTCCGCTGGCTGGCCTCCGACGAGGCCGGCTACGTCACCGGGGCGGTCATCCCCGTCGACGGTGGCCTCGGCATGGGCCACTGACCGCGACACACGAGGAGCAGACACGGATGGGAATTCTCGAGGGCAAGCGGATCCTGGTCGCCGGCGTGACCATGGACAGCTCCATCGGGTTCGCGGTGGCCAGGGTCGCCCAGGAGCAGGGGGCCACGGTCGTGGTCTCCAACTTCGGTCGCGCGCTGGGCATCACCCGGCGGATCGTGGGCCGGCTGCCCCAGGAGGCGCCGGTGATCGAGCTGGACGTGACCGACCAGGAGCACCTCGACCGGCTGCCGGAGCTGCTGCGCGAGCACGTCGACGGGCTGGACGGCGTGGTGCACTCCATCGCCTACGGCAACCCCGAGACGCTGCTGGGCGGGAAGTTCCTGGAGGGCCCGTGGGCCGACGTGGCCCAGGCGGTCCAGGTGTCGGCGTACTCCCTCACCTCGCTGACCACCGCCTGCCTGCCGCTGATGACCGAGGGCGGCTCGGTGGTCGGGATGACCTTCGACGCCAGCGTGGCCTGGCCCGCCTACGACTGGATGGGTGTCGCGAAGGCGGGTCTCGAGTCGTGCTCGCGCTACCTCGCGCGTGACCTGGGCCCCCGCGGAGTGCGGGTCAACCTGGTCTCGGCCGGCCCGCTGAAGACGCTCGCGGCCAAGGCGATCCCCGGCTTCGAGCAGCTGGAGTCGATGTGGAGCGACCGGGCCCCGCTGGGCTGGAACGAGACCGACAACCTGCCCACCGCGCGCGCCGTGGCCGCGCTGCTGTCCGACTTCTTCCCGGCGACCACCGGCGAGATCGTGCACGTCGACGGCGGTTACCACGCGATGGGCGCGTGAGCGTCCGGGATCTCGGAGCAGTGCGGTGACCAGCCGGCGACTCATCGTGATGCGGCACGCCAGGGCCGAGTCCTTCGCGAGCAGCGACCACGCTCGCGCGCTCACTGAGCGCGGCTGGGCCGACGCGGTGGCGGCGGGACGCTACCTGGCCGACTGCGAGCTGGTGCCCGAGCACGTCGTGGTGTCCACCGCGGTGCGCGCGGTGCAGACCTGGGAGGCAGTGGCCGAGGGGTCGGCCGCGCGGGCGCACGTCCAGCAGGACGGCGCCGTCTACACGGGCAGTCCGCACACCGTGCTCGAGGTGCTCCGCACGGTCCCGGCGGACGCGACCGTCGTGGCGTTCGTCGGGCACAACCCCACCGCGGCGTCGTTGGCCCACCTGCTCGACGACGGGGAGGGCGACACCCGCGCGATGCACGGGCTGCTGCGGGGATACCCGGCCGCGGCGATGACGGTGTTCGCGGTGGAGGCTCCCTGGGACACGCTCGGTCCGGAGAGCGGCCGGCTGCTCGACTTCCACGCGCCGCAGGGCTGAGCCGGGGCGACCGTCACGAGCCCAGCGGGGGAGCGGGCGTGACGAACCCCGCCTCCGCGTCGGCCGCCTCGACCTCCTCCCGACTGATCCCCAGCAGGTAGATGATCGCGTCCAGGTAGGGCACGTTCACGGCGGTGTCCGCGGCCTCCTGCACCACCGGCTTGGCGTTGAACGCCACGCCGAGGCCGGCGGCGGCCAGCATGTCCAGGTCGTTGGCCCCGTCGCCGATCGCCACCGTGGCGGCCAGGGGCACGCCGCAGCGCCGGGCGAAGTCGCGCAGTGCTGCCGCCTTGCCGGCGCGGTCCACGACCGGCCCCAGCAGCCGTCCGGTGAACCGGCCCGCGACGATCTCGAGCTCGTTGGCGGCGGCGTAGTCGATGCCCAGGTCGGCGGCGATGCGGTCGGTGACCGCGCTGAAGCCGCCGGAGACGATCGCGAAGCGGTAGCCCAGGCGTTTCAGCGTGCGGACCAGGGTGCGCGCACCGGGTGCCAGCTCGAGGTGGTCGTAGACGTGGTCGAGCGCACCGGCGTCCAGGCCCTCGAGGAGCGCGACGCGCTCACGCAGGGACTGCTCGAAGTCGAGCTCCCCGCGCATCGCCGCCTCGGTGACCCGCGCGACCTCGTCCAGGCAGCCGGCGCGGGCGGCGAGCATCTCGATCACCTCGCCCTGCACCAGGGTGGAGTCGACGTCCATGACTACCAGGCGCATCCCGTGCCGGAGCAGGTTCGCCGGCTGCACCGCGACGTCGACCGACTGTCGCGCGGCCTCCTCGGCCAGCAGGACGCGCAGTCGGGCGGGGTCGGAGCCGGACACGTGCAGGTCGATCGCGGTGACCGGGTAGCGCGCCATCCGCTCGATCCGGTCGATGTTGGCGCCGGTGTCGGCGACGCGCCCCGCGATGGCGGCCACGGCGGCCGGGCGCAACGGCATGCCCAGCACGGTCACGTGGCTGCGCCCCTCGGGTCGGGATCGGTTGTCGCCGGTGCCCTGGGCGACCTCGAGGCTCATCTGGAGACCTGCGGCCACTCGGTCCAGCGCCGCCCGCAGGCCCGGCTCGTCGGCGGGCGCGGTGATCAGCACGCCGAGCACCAGCCGACGGCGCAGCACGATCTGCTCGATGTCGAGCACGTCGACGCCGAAGGGGGCCATCGTGGTGAACACGGTGGAGGTCACCCCCGGCCGGTCCCGGCCGGTGAGGGTCACCAGCAGCGTGCCGGAGGATTCCGTGGGTTCCGTGGAGGGGGTCATCTCGGCGGCAGGCTATCGCCCCACGGCAGCGAGCACGCGGCTACCAGGCCCCGTCTCGCAGCGTGGTCGAGCGGGATGAGCGCGGCGCGCCGCTGCTCCGACTCGGAGGCCGAGAGGGCCCCGCCGTCGTCGACGAGGGCCAGCTCCACGATCGCGCGACAGCGGGTCGCCAGCGAGGCGAGGGTGATCGACCCGGTGCGCATCCCGTCAGGCACCTGGACCGCGCTGGGCCGGCGCAGCGCCATCAGCGCGTCCGCGACCTCGGGTCTCCACCGGGCCACGTCCAGGGCCGCGAGGCTGTCCGCGGCCTCCAGCACGGCGTGCCGCAGCGCGCTGTGCGCTTCCTGGGGGTCGGGCACCTGACGACGTGCGGCGACCCGGTGGCACC
>DASSVD010000159.1:0-6656 GCA_035706365.1 Nocardioidaceae bacterium | reverse complement strand
ATGAGCTGCTGCGCGGTGCCGGCATGCCCCAGCAGCTGATCGAGGACACGACCCTGGCGGTGCACGAGGTCGCCACCAACGGGCTTGTTCACGGCGAGCCGCCCGTCGCGGTGCGGCTCTGGCTGTCGCCCGGTCGGGCTGTGGCCACCGTCAGTGACTCCGGGCCGGGCTGGAACGAGCGCGGCGATATCGCGGTGCGCCGGCTCGACGGCGTTGGCCCGCCCATCGACGAGGGGGCCGCCCAGATGGCCGAGAGCGGCTACGGGATCTGGCTCGCACGCCAGCTCTGCGACGAGGTGACCGGCACCCGGACTCCCGATGGCTTCACCGTCCGCCTGGTCAAGCACTTCTAACGCCGAGCCGTCGTGAATGTGCCTCCCGAGGGCGCCGAGCCGTCGTGAATGCCTCGGCCGTGGGCGCCGAGCCGTCGTGACTGTCCCAACGCCCGTGACCGATCGGAACGGTGTGCCTGATCGGGCAGGTCTAGTGCAGAACCGGTCAAGGGCGGGTCACGGTTCCATCACGACATGCCCGCGGACACTGGCAATCTGTGGCGAAGTCCGATGCAAAGCAAACTCGAACCGGGCATGGCACATGCCCAATCGGGCTGTGCTCGGTGGCGTGACCTGCGGCACACTGATCGCCACCAGGTACGGAACATTCACGACGGGTCGGCGGCCTCCAGCGCGACATTCACGACGGGTCGGCGGCCTTGAGCGGGACATTCACGACGGGTCGGCGGAAAGGGGGAGTGGGCGCGTGGAGGCGGACGAGCGGCAGCGGCGGATCCTCGGGCAGGCCCGGGCCGACGGGCGGGTCGACGTCGCGTCCCTGGCCTCGACGCTGGAGGTCGCCCCGGAGACCGTGCGCCGCGACCTGCGCCAGCTCGTCGAGCGCGGCGTCCTGCAACGCGTGTACGGCGGCGCCTACCCGGTGGAGAGCGCCGGCTTCGAGTCGAACATCGCGCACCGCAGCACGTCCATGGTCGGCGAGAAGCGACGGATCGCGGCCGCGGCAGCGGCGCGGCTCGACGGCGCGGAGTCGGTGTACATCGACGAGGGGATCACCCCACAGCTGGTCGCCGAGGCGATCGCGGAGACCCTCCGCCCCGGCACGAAGCTGACCGTGGTCACCTCATCGCTGCTCGCGGCCGGGTCGCTGGCCGCCTCGCCGGACATCACCGTGATCCTGCTCGGCGGCCGGATGCGCGGGCTGACCATGGCCACCGTCGACCACTGGGCGACCCGGATGCTCGCCGAGCTGGTGATCGACCTGGCCTACCTCGGCGCCAACGGGCTGTCCCGCGACCACGGCCTGACCACGCCCGACCCCGCCGTGGCCGCGGTGAAGAGCGCGGTGGTGGCCCGCTCCCGCCGGCGGATCTTCGTCGGCCTGCACACCAAGTTCGGCGTCTCCAGCTTCTGCCGGTTCGCCGATCCCAGCGACTTCGAGGCTCTCGTCACCGACACCGGTCTCGGCGCCGGCGAGGCACAGCGGTACGCCGCCCTCGGCCCGCAGGTGCTGCGGGTCTGACCCGCACGGCTCACCCCGCTACCAGACGACCCAGACGACCCAGACAACCCAGGCAACCCAGACACCCGGAGGTACCCGTGTTCACTCGGAACACCACGAGGAGAAGGATCACCGCGGTCCTCGCGCTGCCGGCACTGGCCGGGCTCGCGCTGTCCGGCTGCGCCGGCGCAGGAGGCGGCGGTGGCGGCGGTGGAGGCGACGGCGAGGGCCAGTCGATCAACGTGCTGATGGTCGGCAACCCGCAGATGGTCGACATCGAGAAGCTCACCGCGGACACCTTCACCAAGGACACCGGCATCACGGTGAACTTCACGATCCTTCCCGAGAACGAGCTGCGCGACAAGGTCACCCAGGACATCGCCACCCAGGCCGGGCAGTACGACGTGGCCACCATCGGCGCCTACGAGGTGCCGATCTGGTCGCAGAACGACTGGCTGCACGAGCTGGACTCCTTCGCCGACGCGGACAAGTCGTTCGACAAGGACGACCTGATCGACCCGATCGTGCAGTCGCTGTCCGGTGAGGACGGCAAGCTCTACGCGCTGCCGTTCTACGGCGAGTCCTCCTTCCTGATGTACCGCAAGGACGTCTTCGAGAAGGAGGGGCTGACCATGCCGGAGCGGCCCACCTGGGACCAGGTGGCCGAGCTCGCGGCCAAGGTCGACGGGGCGGAGCCCGGGATGAAGGGGATCTGCCTGCGCGGCCTGCCGGGCTGGGGCGAGATGTTCGCGCCGCTGACCACCGTGGTGAACACCTTCGGCGGCACCTGGTTCACCCAGGACTGGCAGGCGGAGGTGAACTCGCCGGAGTTCACCGACGCGGTCGACTTCTACGTGAACCTGGTCAAGCAGCACGGCGAGCCCGGCGCCGCACAGGCCGGCTTCACCGAGTGCCTGAACGCGATGAGCCAGGGCAAGGTGGCGATGTGGTACGACGCGACCTCCGCGGCCGGGTCGCTCGAGGACCCCGAGGTCAGCAAGGTCGCGGGCAAGGTCGGCTACGTGTTCGCTCCGGTCAAGGAGACCGACGTCTCGGGCTGGCTGTGGGCGTGGGCGTGGGCGATGCCGAAGACCACGCAGAAGCCCGACGCAGCCGCCGAGTTCATGCTCTGGGCGTCCAGCAAGGAGTACGAGAAGCTGGTCGGCGAGAAGCTCGGCTGGGCCCGGGTCCCGGCCGGCAAGCGGGAGAGCACCTACGAGATCCCGGAGTACAAGGACGCAGCGGCCGCGTTCGGCCAGATGACCCTGCGCTCCATCCAGGAGGCCAAGCCCAACGACCCCGGCGTCCAGCCGCGGCCCACCGTCGGCGTGCAGTTCGTCGCGATCCCGGAGTTCCAGGACCTCGGCACCAAGGTGTCCCAGAACATCGCCGCGGTGATGGCCGGCAACGGCACTGTGAAGGAGGCGCTGGACAAGGGCCAGCAGCTCGCCGAAGAGATCGCCGCGAAGTACCAGGGACAGTAGGCCGGGAGGAGAGATGAGCGCACTGGCCGCAGGGGCCGACCACCAGGCGACCCCGACACAGACCCGGACCGCCCGGGAGAGGTGGCGCCTGCGGGGGCCCCTGCTGCCGGCGCTGATCTTCACGATCGTGGTCACCCAGATCCCGTTCCTGGTGACGATCGCGATCTCGTTCCTCAACTGGAACGTGCTCCAGCCCGGGGACAAGTCCTTCCTCGGGCTGGGCAACTACTCCTCCTTCGCGGGGCTCGACAACTTCGCGACGGTGTTCACCGACCCGCGGCTGCGCCAGGCGGTGATCAACACGGTGGTGCTGACCAGCTCGGTCGTGCTGATCAGCCTGCTGCTGGGGCTCTTGCTCGCGGTGCTGCTGGACCGGCGCTTCCCCGGCCGCGGGGTGGCGCGCACGCTGCTGATCGCGCCGTTCCTGGTGATGCCGGTCGCCGCGGCGCTGCTGTGGAAGCACGCGCTCTACAACCCCGACTACGGCCTGATCAACGGCACGCTGAACTGGATCTGGCAGCTGTTCGGGGCCGACCAGGGGCCGACGGTGGCGTGGATCTCGCAGTACCCGATGCCCTCGGTGATCGTTGCGCTGGTGTGGCAGTGGACCCCGTTCATGATGCTGATCCTGCTCGCCGGGCTGCAGTCCCAACCCGGTGACGTGCTCGAGGCGGCGAAGATCGACCGGGCCAGCGGCGCGCAGACCTTCCGGTTCATCACGCTGCCGCACCTGCGCCAGTACCTCGAGCTGTCGGTGCTGCTCGGCTCGGTCTACGTGGTGCAGACCTTCGACGCGATCTTCACCATCACCCAGGGCGGGCCAGGCGCGGCCACCACCAACCTGCCCTACGAGATCTACCTGACCATGTTCCGCAAGTACGAGTACGGCGAGGCCGCCGCGGCCGGGGTCGTCGTGGTGATCGGCACGATCATCGTGGCCACCTTCGCGTTGCGGGTGATCTCCTCGCTCTTCGAGGAGGAGGTGTCGCGATGACCACGATCGACGAGCGGTCCGAGTCCACGACGCGGCGTACCCCCGAGGCGGCGGAGCCGCGCAGTCCCCGCAGGCCGCTGGGCCCGCGGCGGCGCAAGGAGCGGCCGGGTGACGCGAGCGCTCCGGCCGGGCCGGTGTGGGGCTTCCTGGCCTGGGTGCTGACCCTGTTGTTCTTCGCGCCGGTGGCGTGGATGGTGCTGACCTCGCTGCACCGCGAGGCGGACGCGGCGACCAACCCGCCGTCCCCGTTCGCGCCGGTGAGCTTCGCCAACTACGGGGCGCTGTTCGACCGGGGCGTGGCGCCGTACCTGATCAACTCGGCCACGGCGAGCATCGTCTCCACGATCCTGGTGCTGCTGCTCGCGGTGCCGGCGGCCTACGCCCTCTCGATCAAGCCGGTCGACCGGTGGCAGGACGCGATGTTCTTCTTCCTGTCCACGAAGTTCCTGCCGCCGATCGCGGCGCTGCTGCCGATCTACCTGATCGTGAAGAAGGTCGGGATGCTCGACAACGTGTTCACCCTGGTCGTGCTCTACACGGCGATGAACCTGCCGATCGCGATCTGGATGATGCGCTCGTTCCTGGCCGAGGTGCCGCGCGAGATCCTCGAGGCCGCGCAGGTCGACGGCGCGTCGCTGACCCGCACCCTGGTCTCGATCGTCACCCCGATCGCGATGCCGGGGCTGGCTGCGACCAGCCTGATCTGCTTCATCTTCAGCTGGAACGAGTTCATGTTCGCGGTGAACCTGACCGCGGTCCGGGCCTCGACGGCGCCGATCTTCCTGGTCGGCTTCATCTCCAGCCAGGGCCTGTTCCTGGCCAAGCTGTGCGCGGCCGCGACGCTGGTGTCGCTGCCGGTGCTGATCGCGGGGTTCGCGGCGCAGGACAAGCTGGTCCGCGGCCTGTCGCTCGGGGCGGTGAAGTAACCGGATGCGCGTCAGCGTGTTGCGCGGCGTCGGCGACGTCGCGGTGGAGGAGCGCCCGGCACCGCAGCCGCGCCCGCACGAGGTGGTGGTGCGGGTCGCCTCGGTCGGAGTGTGCGGCTCCGATGTCCACTACTACGAGCACGGGCGGATCGGTGACCACGTGGTCGACGCGCCGCTGGTGCTGGGCCACGAGGCGTCCGGCACCGTCGTGGAGGCGGGGTCGGCGGTGACCCGGCTGCGGCCCGGCGACCGGGTCTCGGTCGAGCCACAGGTGCCGGACCTCTCCTGCCCGCAGTGCCTGGCGGGGCGCTACAACCTGTGCGAGCGGATGCGGTTCTTCGCCACTCCGCCTGTCGACGGCGCGTTCGCCGAGCAGGTGGTCGTCCCCGAGCTGTTCGCGCACCCGGTCCCGGACACGCTCGGCGAGGACGCGGCCGCGCTGATCGAGCCGCTGTCGGTGGGGCTGTGGGCCTGCCGCAAGGGGGAAGTCGGCCCGGGGTCGCGGGTGCTGGTCACCGGCGCCGGTCCGGTCGGGCTGCTCGCCGCGCAGTCGGCCCGGGCGCTCGGCGCGGCGAGCGTCACCGTCACCGACGTCAACCCCCACCGGCTCGCGCTGGCCGAGGAGCTCGGCGTCGATCGCGCGCTCGACGTCTCCGGTACGCCGCTGGCCGCGCAGCTCACCGGCCGGACCGGCGCCCCCGGAAGGCCCGACGCCCCCGACGTGCTGCTCGAGTGCAGCGGCAGCAGCGGCGTGCTCGCGGACGCGCTGCCGCTGGTGGCGCCGGCCGGCCGGGTGGTGCTGGTCGGGATGGGCGCGGACACCGTGCCGCTGCCGGTGCCGCTGATCCAGGAGCGGGAGCTGGTGGTCACCGGCACCTTCCGCTACGCGCACACCTGGCCGGCGGCGATCGCCCTGGCCGCCTCGGGCCGGGTCGAGCTGAACCGCCTGGTCACCGGGCACTTCGGGCTGGCCGACGTGGAGCAGGCGCTGAGAGCCGCCCGCACCGATCCGCGCACCGTGAAGCCGGTGGTGCGCCCCTCCGACCGCGGCGAGGAGAGCCGATGAGCGAGCAGCTGAGCGCCAAGACCCTGGACCGGATCGCCGAGAGGGTCCCGGTGCCCATCTACGACCGCTCCGCGGTCCGCAGCGGCATCGTGCACGTCGGGGTGGGCGGCTTCCACCGGGCGCACCAGGCGGCGTACGTCGACGCGCTGATGGACCGCGGCGACGCGCGCGAGTGGGGGATCACCGGCGTCGGGCTGCTGCCCGGCGACGCGCGGATGGCCGAGGCGCTGCACGCCCAGGACTGCCTCTACACGCTGGTGGTCAAGCACCCCGACGGGTCGCTGGAGCCGCGCGTGGTCGGCTCGATGGTGGACTACCTGTTCGCCCCCGAGCAGCCCGCCGCGGTGCTGGACGCGATGGTCGACCCGGCCACCCGGGTCGTGTCGCTGACCATCACCGAGGGCGGCTACCACGTGAACCAGGTGACCGGCGACTTCGACGCCAGCGACCCCGACGTGGCCCACGACCTGCAGGCGACCGACGAGCTGCCGCGCAGCGCGTTCGGCTTCGTGGTGGAGGCGCTGCGCCGCCGCCGCGACGCGGGCACCGCGCCGTTCACGGTGATGTCGTGCGACAACATCCAGGGCAACGGCACGGTGGCGCACACGATGATCTGCGCGTTCGCCCGGCTGCGGGACCCGGAGCTGGCCGACTGGATCGAGCAGCACGTCGCG
>DASSVD010000158.1:0-4149 GCA_035706365.1 Nocardioidaceae bacterium | reverse complement strand
CGGCGGCAGTGTTCGCACGGCACATGGCACGCTGCCGGTACCCGCACCGGCGGTGCTGGAAATCGTTCGCAGCGCGGGCATTCCGTCGTACGGCGGCCCGGTCGACGTGGAGCTGTGCACCCCCACCGGCGCGGCGCTGCTGACCACCTCGGCCACGCGGTTCGGCCCGCAACCGGCGATGAGCGTCGCGCAGGTGGGCGTCGGTGCGGGCGGGCGGGACCCGGAGGGCCACGCGAACGTGGTGCGGCTGCTGATCGGCGAGGAGACCGAGGCTGACCACGGGGAGCACGGCACCGGCGCCCCGCTGCTGATCGAGACGAACGTCGACGACCTCGACCCGCGCCTATGGCCCAACGTGCTGGCCGCCCTGCTCGACGCCGGCGCCTCGGACGCCTGGCTCTCCCCCATCATCATGAAGAAGGGGCGACCCGCGCACACCCTGCACGTGCTCGTCGCGTCGGCCGCGGCCGAACCGGTGCGCACCGAGATCTTCCGGCAGACGTCGACGATCGGCGTACGCGAGATCCCGATCGGCAAGCACGCGCTGGACCGACGGATGGCGACCGTGCAGGTCGACGGGTGCGACGTCCGTGTGAAACTTGCCGTGCACAACGGCTCGGTGGTGAACGCGCAACCGGAGTACGACGACGTCGCCCGTGCCGCGCAGGCGCTGAGCCGTCCGGCCAAGGACGTCCTCGCCGAGGCGGTCGCCGCCAGCCGCACGCTGATCTGACCGAGCCCGGCCCGACTCCCCGACACCTAGGAACGCATGGACCTCGCGGTACTCGCCCTCACCTTCGGCGCCATCTTCATCGTGGAGCTGCCGGACAAGACGTTCATCGCGGCGCTGGTGCTGTCCACCCGCTACCGGCCGCTCGCGGTGTGGATCGGCGTCGGGCTCGCGTTCGGGGTGCAGACCCTGGTCGCGGTGGTCGCCGGCAAGCTGGCCACGCTGCTCCCGGACCAGGTGGTGCAGGCCGCCACGCTGGTGATCTTCCTGCTCGGCGCGGTGCTGCTGTTCCGCACCGCGCCCGGAGCCGACGCGGAGGAGAAGGAGCAGGAGGAGGAGTACGCCGCCAAGGCCAGCGAGCCGAAGTCGTTCGCGAAGGCGCTCGGCGCGTCGTTCCTGGTGCTCTTCGCCGCCGAGTGGGGCGACCTGTCGCAGCTGCTGACCATCAACATGGTGGCCAAGTACGACGACCACGTCAGCGTCTTCCTCGGCGCCTGGGGCGCGCTGCTCACGGTGTCCGGGCTGGCCGTGCTGGCCGGTCGCGTGCTGCTGCGCTACATGCGGCTGTCGCTGCTGCACTACATCGGCGCCGCGGTGTGCCTCGTACTCGCGGCGATCACGGCGTACGAGCTGCTCGCCGCCTGACCCCCAGGGCGCGACGCCGACGCTGTTCAGGAGGCTCGCCAGGCCGGTCAGGTCATGGTGCGCCAGCGTCAGGCCCGCGAGATCCCCGGGCCGGAACCAGCCAAGATCGTCGTGCTCCTCGGGCGCGGCGTTGACGGGCTCCCCGTCCCAGCGCGTGACGAGGAACGCGTGCATCTCGAGGGTGGGGTCGCTGACCGTCATGGCGACCGGTCGCGGGTCGTGGATGTCGACGCCGAGCTCCTCCCGGCACTCCCGCGTGACCGCGTGGACGGGTGACTCGCCCGGCTCGATGTGGCCGCCGACGAGGTCCCAGCAGTCGGGATACCACCGCCTCGCGGGGTGGCGATGCGCCAGCAGCACGCGGCCGTCGCGGACGAGCGCGGCGGCGGCGATCGGGATCCGAGCGGTCATGGCGACACCCTACGAGCGGCGTGGCACCCCGTGTGCCGCGTGACCGTCCTGGCCACTGTCAGCGCTCACGTAGCGGAGGATCTCGTCGACGACCTCACCCAGCGGAGCGGTCGCGTCGATGCGGACGCCGCCCGTGGGGGTGTCCTCGCCGGTGCGATGCAGCCGCATGATCAGTGCCCGCTCCTCCGGGTGCGCGCCGTACTCGTCGCCGGGGCGCTGGTCGAGCCGCTGGACCAAGGTGCTCTGGTCGATGTCGAGGACGAAGACCGCGTCGAAGAGGTGCTGGAAGGCCACGAAGTTGCGTGAGCCGCCGCAGAAGAAGGTGCAGGGCGCGCTGGTGTCGGCGACCAGGGCCCTGACTGCGTCGACGTCCCAGATGTGGTGCCAGTGCGACGGCGCGCCGGTGCTCGGCTCGCCGGTCCGCGGGTCGCCCTGGTAGGCGAGGTCCGTGTCGCCGTTGACGGCGTGGAAGCCACGGCGGCGCAGCTCGTGGCAGACCGAGGTCTTGCCGGTGGCCGAGACGCCTTCGACGAGGTAGTTGCGGATGCCCACCAGGCGACGGTATCCGGCCCGGGCTGAGGGGGCGCCCCGGGTCGGGTGGCGGATACGCTTCGCGCATGAGCGGACACGACGACGTGAGCCCCCAGCCCGGCGGTACGACGCCCTCGCCCGCGCCCCTCGGCGCCGACAGCGAGGTCGGGCGGCTGCAGACGGTGATGCTGCACCGGCCGGGGCCGGAGCTGAAGCGGCTGACCCCGCGCAACAACGACAAGCTGCTCTTCGACGGCATCCCGTGGGTGACCCGGGCGCAGGAGGAGCACGACGCGTTCGCGGAGTCGCTGCGCAGCCGTGGCGTGGAGGTGCTGTACCTGACCGACCTGCTCGCCGAGACCCTGCAGAGCGAGGTGGCACGCGAGCAGGCGATCGCGGGGGCGATGGCCAGCCTGCATCTCGGGGACACGCTGCGCGGTTACCTGACCCAGGCACTGCACGACCAGACGCCGGACGAGCTGGCGGCCTTCCTGTCCGCCGGGGTGCGCAACGACGAGGTACGCGGCGGGTTCGGCCTGGTCACCAGCCTGCTTGCGCACGACGACTTCGTGATCGACCCGCTGCCGAACCTGCTGTTCACGCGCGACTCCAGCGTCTGGATCCGGGACCACGTCGCGGTGACGTCGCTGGCAATGCCGGCGCGTGAGCGGGAGACGCAGTTGACCGAGCTCATCTATGCACACCACCCGCGGTTCACCGGGACGCCCACCATCCACGGCTGGCAGCACGAGCACGTGGAGGGCGGCGACGTACTCCTCCTCGCTCCCGGGGTGGTCGCGGTCGGCGTCGGCGAGCGCACCACCCCTGCAGGAGCTGAGCGGCTCGCCCGTCAGCTGTTCGGAGCGGAGCTGGCCCACACGGTGCTGGCGGTGCCGATCACCCAGGAGCGCGCCACGATGCACCTGGACACGGTGTGCACGATGGTCGACGTCGACAAGATCGTGATGTACCCGAACGTGGCCGACCAACTGCAGGCCTACGCCGTCACCGTCAAGGACCGCAACGGCGAGGCCGACGAGGACCTGGTGCTGCAGGTGGCGGACGGCGAGCCGTTCCTGGTGGCGGCGGCGAAGGCGATGAGTATCGACACGCTGCACCAGATCGATACCGGCCTGGACCCGGTGACCGCCGAGCGTGAGCAGTGGGACGACGGCAACAACACCCTGGCGATCTCGCCGGGGGTGGCTGTGGCCTACGAGCGCAACGTCGAGACCAACACCCGGCTCGAGGAGGCTGGTATCGAGGTGGTCTCCATCGCCGGCTCGGAGCTGGGCTCCGGGCGGGGCGGGCCGCGGTGCATGTCCTGCCCGATCAGCCGAGCACCCCGCACCGACGGCTGAGGCCGGGCGGGTCAGGCTGCACTCGGGCGCAAGCGCTCGCCCTACTCGCGGCCGCGCGCTCTCGGGCTCATTGCCGGGGCGGCTCTCGGGCTCGCTCTCGGGGCTCGTGCTCGTGCTCGTGCTCGTGGAGCTCATTCTCGCCGGTGGAAGGTGACCGCACCGTCGGGGCGGGTGTCCATCTGCCAGGCCTCGGGGCGGTCGGCCATCCGGTGGTGGGTGGGACACAGCGGGATCCCGTTGTCCAGATCGGTCCGGCCGCCCTGGGACCAGGGATGCTTGTGATGCACCTCGGTCCAGCCCGGGGGACGGTCACACCCATGCGCGGCACACCCGTGGTAGCGGTGCGCCAACGCGATCCGCTGATGCTTGCTGTGCAACCGGGCCTCCCGACCCAGGTCCAACGGCACCGAGTCGCTGCCCAACACCATCGGGATCAACCCCGCCGTGCAGGCCAACCGCCGCGCCTCCCCG
>DASSVD010000157.1:0-15509 GCA_035706365.1 Nocardioidaceae bacterium | reverse complement strand
CATGCCACTGACCCCTGACGTGTCCGGCGACTGGTCGCACAAGTACCTGCCCGGCCAGGTGGCACCGGTGGAGGAGGTCACCTGGATCGCCGACGACGGCATCCGGTACCTGCGACCCGAGATCGTGCTGAGCTACAAGGCCCGGCTGCGCCGACCCAAGGACGAGCCCGACTTCGAGGCGACGCTCCCGCTGCTCGACGCCGACCGGCGCGCCTGGCTGGCCGATGCCCTGCGCCAGCTGGCCCCCGATCACCCGTGGCGGAGCAGGCTCGACGCAGGACCCGGCCCGGTCAGCGACCGGTGAGCACCACCAGCCGCTGAGTCGCGCGGGTCATCGCCACATAGCGGTCGACCGCGCCCTCGATCCCGGCCCCGAACCGGTCCGGGTTCACCAGGACGACCAGGTCGAACTCGAGACCCTTGCAGAGCTCGGGCGTCAGCGACCGCACCCGGCCCCGCATCTCCGGGCGCGGCTGGAACCCGGGCGCTCCGATCACGCAGGCCACGCCCTCGGTGTCGGCCTCCAGCCAGCTGCTCAGCACGTGCTCCAGGTCGCGGACGTCGCCGTGGTCGACAGGGACCCCGGTGCCGCGCACCGACGTCGGGACGTTCGCGTCCGGAATAGCCGTCCGGATCACCGGCTCCGCCTCGGCCATCACCTCGCGCGGCGTGCGGTAGTTGATCGACAGCGTGGACAGACGGACCCGGTCGAGCCCGGCGCGCTGCAGCCGTTCCGACCAGGACTCGACGAAGCCGTGCCGGGCTTGGGCACGGTCTCCGACGATGGTCAGGCTGCGCGAGGGACACCGCGCCAGCAGCATCTGCCACTCTGCGTCGGTCAGCTCCTGAGCCTCGTCGACAACGACATGGGCGAACGGACCAGCCAACGGGTCGGTCTCGATGCTCGGCAGCGCCTGCTCGTCCACCAGGGCGCCACGCAGGTCGTCCACACGCAGCATCGACATCACCTGCATCTCGGAGCCGTCGGTAGTGACCAAGTGGTCGACCACCCGCGCCATCTCCTCACTATGAGCCTCCTGGGCCGCTCGCCTTCGTTGGCGCTGCCTGGAGATGTCCGGGTCCCCAAGGCGTCGGCGGGCGGCGTCCAGCAGCGGGAGGTCGGACACCGTCCACGCGGCAGGATCGGCGCGCTGCAGTCGGCGTACCTCCTCGGGCGCGAGCCAGGGGGCAGCCAGCCGGAGGTACGCCGGAACCGACCACAGGTCACCGACCAGGTCGGGCGCGTCGATGATCGGCCAGGCGCGGGTGAACGTCTCGACCAGCCCGTCGTTCTCGGCCAGGGCTCGCCGGAACGTGCCGGGGGAGACGTCTGCGTCGTCGAGGTCGAGCAGGTCCCAGACGAGCGCACACAGCTCGTCCCAGACCTCGTCGCGGGCTTCGTTGTGCGGCGTGCCCGGGTCGGCTGCGTCGAAGGCCTCCGCCCAGTGGCCAGCCGTGATCGTCACCTCACCCCACGGGGTGTCTACGGCCAGGTCGTGGTTCGGGGGCTCCTCGTAGAACCGGACCGCGGGTTCGATCGCCGCCACCAGCTCGGGGCGCGCCTTGAGCCGGGCAGTGGCGGGGTCGGTCTCCTCACCGGCGCTCGCGCCCTCGGGGACCAGGTCCCGCAGCGTGCAGGTGCGCACGCCGTCCTCACCGAGGCTGGGCAGGACGTCCCCGACGTAGGACAGGTACGGCCGGTGCGGACCCACGAAGAGAACGCCTCCGCGCCGGTCACCCAGCCGGGGGTCGTGGTAGAGCAGATAGGCGGTGCGGTGCAGCGCGACCACGGTCTTCCCCGTGCCGGGACCACCGTCGACCACGAGCGGTCCGCGGGAGCCGGCGCGGATGATGGCGTCCTGGTCGGCCTGGATGGTGCCGAGCACGTCGCGCATCCGCGGCGAGCGGCTGCTGCCCAGCGTCGCGATGAAGGCCGACTGGTCGTCCAGGGCGGCGTGGCCCGCCAGGCCGTCGACGGTGAACACCTCGTCCCAGTAGTCGTCGACGCGCCCGCGCACCCACCGGTACCGTCGCCGGCTGAGCAGTCCCATCGGGTCTGCGTGCGTGGCTCCGAAGAACGGCTCGGCCGCAGGGGAGCGCCAGTCCACCAGGAGCCGACGACCCGAGCTGTCGGTCAGGCCGACCCGGCCGACGTAGACCGGCTCCTCCTGGTCAGCGGGCACGATCCGGCCCAGGCACAGGTCCAGGCTGTAGCGGCGCAGGGTGCGCAGCCGGGCGGAGAGGCGGTGCACCTCGAGGTCACGGTCCATGGCCTGCTGGCCGGCGCCGCCGTCGAGGCGGCGTACGTGGTCCAGCCGCGCCGACAGCTCCTCGACCGCCGCGTCCAGCGCAGTCGCCATGGCGGTGAAGTGCTGCTCGTCGGCCGCGATCAACGTGGGGTCGGCCTTCGCGGGGTGTTGCTCGGACAGAGCGAAGACGCTGTTGCTGGTCGCCGGGGTCACGCACGCTCCAAGGGGGCAGGAGAACAGGGGAGAAGAAGAACGGAGCGGTGATTATGTGGCACCAGTACGGCCTTGCCGCAAGGCCCCCTCTGCGCTATAGATTAGAAGTGGCGAGGAACGGTTCGTAACGTCCTCGCCTTTTCTGCGCCCGCCCGTCGTGAATGTTCCCGCCGGTGCCGCCGACCCGTCGTGAATGTTCCAACGGGCGCTACCGACCCGTCGTGAATGTTCAGCGAGGATTGCCCACCCGTCGTGAATGTTCAGCGAGGGTCGCCCACCCGTCGTGAGTGCACCAGTGCGGCTCGTCAGAGCCGCCGATGGGGAGGGGAATGCTGGTCCTGCGGACCGCCCCGCCCACGTAAGTTGACATAATGTCGCTTATCGGCGATCCATGAACCATTCGCAGGCTTCGAGCGTGACCGCGGTGCACCAGTCAGCACCTGACGGATCCTTGCCCGGACGAACATTCACGACGGGTCGGCGGGCTTTGGTGAACATTCACGACGGGTCGGCGGGGTTTGGCGAACATTCACGACGGGTCGGCGCCGATCTCGATGGCGAGCACGCCGAGCATGATCAGGCCGATCCCGAGCAGCATGGTCCGGGTCAGCTGCTCACCGAAGAAGATTCGCGACAGCAGTGCCGTCAGCGCGACACCCAGCGCAGCCCAGATCCCGTACGCGACGCCGAGGCCCATGCCGGTATCCAGCGCCAGAGTGAGCAGCACGAAGGAGCCGAGGTACGTCGCGACCACCACGACGTACATCAGCCGCGTCCCGGTCGCGGCGACCTTCAGCGCCAACGTGCCGGCGACCTCGGACACGATCGCGCCGAGCAGGAAGGTCCAACCCATCACGCGCCGTCCCCGGCAGCCGACTCCTCGTCGTCACCGGACCCCATCTCCACGGCCAGCACACCCGCGATCACCAGCGCGATCCCGAGCACCATCAGCGGCGTGAACGACTCGTCGAACACCAGTGCGGACAGGACGGCGGTGAGCACGACGCCCAGCGCGGACCAGATCCCGTAGGCCACGCCGAGCGCCATTCCCTCACGCAGCACGACCGCCAGCAGGAGGAAGGAGGCGACGTACCCCACGGCGACGACGACGTAGAGCGCCGGCACCTCCAGCGCGCCCTTGAGCGCCAGCGTCCCGGTCACCTCGCTGAGGATCGCCGCGGCCAGCAGCAGCCAGGTCCTCATCCGGCCCCGACGTAGTCGGCCAGGTGCCTGCCGGTCAGTGTCGAGCCGTCGGCGACCAGCTCGGCCGGCGTTCCCTCGAACACCACCCGGCCACCGTCGTGCCCGGCCCCAGGGCCGAGGTCGATGATCCAGTCGGCGTGGGCCATCACCGCCTGGTGGTGCTCGATCACGATCACCGACTTTCCGGAGTCCACCAGCCGGTCCAGGAGTCCGAGAAGCTGCTCCACGTCGGCCAGGTGCAGGCCGGTGGTCGGCTCGTCGAGGACGTACACCTCGCCCTTGTCCGCCATCTGTGCAGCGAGCTTGAGGCGCTGCCGCTCACCGCCGGACAGTGTGGTCAGCGGCTGCCCGAGGGTGAGGTAGCCCAGCCCTACGTCGGCCAGACGAGCGAGGATCTTGTGCGCGGCGGGCGTGCGTGCCTCCCCCTCGCCGAAGAACGCCTCCGCCTCGGTCACCGACATGGCCAGGACCTCGGCGATGTTGCGACCACCGAAGGTGTATTCCAGCACGGCCGGCTGGAAGCGCTTGCCCTCGCAGTCCTCGCAGGTGGACTCGACCGTGGCCATCACGCCCAGCTCGGTGAAGATCACCCCGGCGCCGTTACAGGTGGGGCAGGCGCCCTCGGAGTTGGCGCTGAACAGCGCCGGCTTGGTGCCGGTCGCCTTGGCGAACCCCTTGCGGATCGGGTCCAGCAGACCGGTGTACGTCGCCGGGTTGCTGCGCCGAGACCCGCGGATCGCGCCCTGATCGACGACCACCACGCCCTCCCGGTCGGCCACGGACCCGCCGATCAGCGAGCTCTTGCCGGAGCCGGCCACACCGGTCAGCACGCACAGCACCCCGGTCGGGATGTCCACGTCGACCTCGCGCAGGTTGTGCGTGCAGGCGTCCCGGACCTCCAGCGCCCCGGTCGCCTCGCGCACGGTGTCCTTGAGCCGGGCGCGGTCGTCCAGGTGTCGGCCGGTGATCGTGTCGCTGCCCCGCAGTCCGTGCAGCGGGCCCTCGTAGCAGACCGACCCGCCGTCCACGCCGGCCCCGGGGCCCAGGTCGACCACATGGTCGGCGATCGCGATCGTCTCCGGCTTGTGCTCCACGACCAACACCGTGTTGCCCTTGTCGCGCAGCTGGAGCAGCAGCGCGTTCATCCGCTCGATGTCGTGCGGGTGCAGCCCGATGCTGGGTTCGTCGAAGACGTAGGTGACGTCGGTCAGCGAGGAGCCCAGGTGCCGGATCATCTTGGTCCGCTGCGCCTCTCCCCCGGACAGCGTGCCGGCCGGTCGGTCCAGGGACAGGTAGCCCAGCCCGATGTCACTGAAGGAGTCCAGCAGGTGCTGCAGCCCGGCCAGCAGCGGCGCGACCGACGGTTCGTCCAGCTCCCGTACCCAGTCGGCCAGGTCGCTGATCTGCATCGCGCACAGGTCGGCGATGTTGCGGCCCCGGATCGTCGAGGACAGTGCCTCCTGGCTGAGCCGGGTGCCGCCGCAGTCGGGACAGGTGGTGAAGGTGACCGCCCGCTCCACGAACGCGCGGACGTGCGGCTGCAGCGAGTCCACGTCCTTGGACAGCATCGACTTCTGGATCTTGGGGATCAGGCCCTCGTAGGTGAGGTTGATGCCCTCGACCTTGATCTTGGTCGGCTCCCGGTAGAGCAGGTCGTGCCGTTCCTTCTTGGTGTACTTCTCGAGCGGCTTGTCCATGTCGAAGTAGCCGCTGCCCCGGAAGATCCGGCCGTACCAGCCGTCCATGCTGTAGCCGGGGATCTGCAAGGCACCTTCGGCCAGCGACTTGGACGCGTCGTACAGCGCGGTCAGGTCGAAGTCGTTGAGGGACCCCATCCCCTCGCACCGCGGGCACATGCCCCCCAGCCGGCTGAAGGTGGCCTTCTCGGCCTTGGTCCGCCCGCCGCGCTCGACGGTGATCGCCCCGCTCGCGCGTACGGTCGGCACGTTGAACGAGTAGGCGTTCGGCGAGCCCAGCTGGGGCTGCGCGAGCCGGCTGAACAGGATGCGCAGCATCGCGTTGGCGTCGGTCGCGGTGCCGACCGTCGAGCGCGGGTTGGCGCCCATCCGCTCCTGGTCGACGATGATGGCGGTGGTCAGCCCCTCGAGCAGGTCCACTTCCGGGCGCGCCAGCGAGGGCATGAAGCCTTGCACGAAGGCGCTGTAGGTCTCGTTGATCAGCCGCTGCGACTCCGCCGCGATCGTGGCGAAGACCAGGGAGCTCTTGCCGGAGCCGGAGACGCCGGTGAACACGGTCAGGCGCCGTTTGGGCAGCTCGACGGTGACGTCCTTCAGGTTGTTCTCGCGGGCCCCCTGCACCCGGATCCGATCGTGACTGTCAGCGGCGTGACCCTCGGAGTCGCGGGTGTCCGTCGTGACCTGATGGCTCATCTCAGCGCTGCTCCTGGATTCGGACCATGTTGCCGGCGGGGTCGCGGAACGCGCAGTCGCGTACGCCGTACGGCTGCTCGGTGGGCTCCTGCACCACCTCCGCACCGGACGCCTCCACCTTCTCGAAGGTCGCGTCCAGGTCCGGGGTGGCCAGCATGATCCAGCCGTAGGTGCCCTTGGCCATCATCTCGGTGATCGTGCGCCGCTCCTCGTCGGTGACGCCCGGGTCGACCGCGGGAGGCGCGAGCAGGATGCAGGTCTCGGGCTGGCCGGCCGGGCCGACGGTGATCCAGCGCATGGTGCCGTTGCCGACGTCGGTGCGCACCTCGAACCCCAGCGCGTCGCGGTAGAACGCGAGCGACTCCTCCGGGTCCTGGTGCGGCAGCGCGGCGGTGTGGATGGAAAGGTTCATGGCACTCACGCTAGTGCGGCCTCTGGCACCGGGGCTTCTCGATTCCTGACCGGTCTGGCGACCTGCTTCACCACGCACGGAGGAAGGCCCTCGGCACCGTGCGCGGCCCGATCGCGGTAGACGCTCGGAGGCATCCCGACCAGCTCGCGGAACCGGGTGCTGAACGTGCCCAGCGACGCGCAGCCGACCTCGAAGCACACCTCGGTGACGCTCAGGTCGCCGCGGCGCAGCAGCGCCATCGCCCGCTCGATCCGCCGGGTCATCAGGTAGGAGTAGGGCGACTCGCCGTAGGCCGCGCGGAACTGCCGGCTCAAGTGTCCGGCGGACAGGTGCACCGCACGGGCCAGCGACTCCACGTCCAGCGGCTGCTGGTACTCCCGGTCGATGCGGTCGCGCACCCGGCGCAGCAGGGCCAGCTCGCGCAGCCGCTCGGCCTGGCGCGAGGTGGGGACCGCGCGCGGCTGCCTCGGCGTACTCACGACTGGAATCCTGCCAGAATCGGCGGTCCGGGTGCAGCGACTGCCCGCCGGCCTCGCCGCCGGCCCGGCCGGACCGGCCACGTGCCGATAGCGTGCGGCCATGAACGCCCCCACTCCCCTGGCCGGTCGGCGCGCGCTGGTGACCGGCGTCAGCCGCCGCCGCGGCATCGGGTACGCCGTGGCGCGGCGTCTGCTCGTCCTCGGAGCGGACGTGGCACTGCACCACCACCCGGCCCACGACCGGGAGGTCTACGGCAGCGCCGAAAGCGTCGAGGACCTGGTCGACCTGCTGCACGCCGAGGCGCCGGAGGCGCGCATCGTGACCGTCGATGGAGATCTCGCCGACGTCGAGGTTCCGGGTCGGGTCGTGGAGCAGGCGGCCTCTCACCTCGGGCACCTCGACATCCTGGTGTGCAACCACGCGCACGGCGGCGACGCCGTGTCGTTGACCACCGCCACCCCGGCCGCGCTCGACCGGCACTGGGCGGTGAACACCCGGGCGACCCTGCTGCTCACCCAGGCCCTCGCCGCCCAGCACGACGGACGCGAGGGTGGCCGGGTGGTGTGGATGACCTCGGGCCAGGGCCGGGGCCCGATGTCGGACAACCTCGCCTACGCGACGTCGAAGGCCGCCCTGGCCGGTGTCACCCGATCGGTGGCCGACGAGCTCGCCGGCTCGGGCATTGTGCTCAACACCGTCAATCCGGGCCCGGTGAACACCGGCTACCTCGACGACGCTCCGCCCGAGGCAGTGGAGCGCTTCCCCGCGGGCCGCCTCGGCGAGCCCGACGACCCGGCCCGGCTGATCGCCTGGCTGGTCAGCGACGACGGCCGGTGGATGTGTGGGGAGGTGCTGCACACCGAGGGCGGCTTCCGCCGCTGACCGCACCACTCCCCTGACCTGACCTGACCTGGCCCTGGCCTCGGCTCCGGGGCACGTGCGGTCGTCGCGGTCTCCCTACGCGGACAGCAGCTCGTCGAGCTTCTCGTATCCCTGCACGACGCCGGACTCCATGCCGCTGGCGATGATCATGTCTCTCACCTCGACCGAGTCGACCACCGAGGTGGCGTGCAGGCGGGTGCGCCCGTCGCCGAGGTCCTCCAGCTCGAGGAGGTCCAGGCTGACCCCGTCGGGGAACCCCTCGTAGGTGAAGGTCTGCACGATGCGACCGGGGGCGCGCACCTCGTGGAAGCTGCCGAAGAAGGCGTGCTCCTGACCGTCAGGTCCGGTATGGGTGTACCGGTAGGCGCCGCCGGTCACCGGCTCGAAACGGTCGACGCGCATCACCAGGTTGCGCGGGCCGAGCCAGCGGGTGAGCAGGTCGGGGTCGACGTGGGCCTGGAAGACCCGCTCGACGGGGGCGTCGAAGTCGCGGGTGATGCGCACGACGGGCTGGTCCGGAACCGCCTCGATGCGGGTCTCGTGCCGGGTAGCGCTGGTCATGATGCTGCTCCGTCCTCGTGGGCCGCCTCGGTCGCGGCCGGGTCGCTGTCGGAGTCCAGGGACGCGAGCACCGCATCGAGGCGCTGGTAGCGCTCCTCGGTCTCGCGGCGGTACCGCTCGATCCATGCGGTCATCAGGTCGAGCACGTCGGCCTGCAGGTGGCAGGGGCGTCGCTGGGCGTCGCGGCTTCGCGTGACCAGGCCGGCGTCCTCGAGCACCTTGAGGTGCTTGGACACGGCCTGCACGGAGATGTCGTACGGCGCCGCCAGCTCGTTAACCGTCGCGTCTGCGACAGCCAACCGGCCGACCAGGTCACGGCGGGTGGGGTCCGCGAGTGCCGCGAACGCCCTGGACAGCCGGTCCCCTGCCATGTGCCGCACCCATCCCTGGAACTCGTATTCAACCGATTGGTTGGTTAGACGCTAGGCGACCGGAGCGGCGTTGTCAACCGATCGGTTGAACATCGAGCAGCGTCTTGATCGCGCGCCGCTCGTCCATCGCGCGGTAGGCCTCCGCGACGTCGTCGAGGGGCAGCGACAGGTCGAACACCCGACCCGGCTCGATCCGGCCGTCCAGGGTCCGCTCCAGCAGGTCGGGAAGATAGGTCCGCACCGGGGCGATCCCGCCCGCGAGGCCGACGTTCTTGGAGAACATCCGGCGTACCGGCAGCTGAATGCCGTGCGGCACGCCGACGAAGCCCACCGTGGCCCCCGGGCGCGCCACGGCGAACGCGGTCTGCATCGCAGGGTCGTTGCCGACGCACTCGAGCACCGCGTCGGCCCCCACGCCGTCGGTGAGGTCGAGCACCGCCTGCTCCCCGGTCTCGCCGCGCTCGGGGATCACGTGCGTCGCGCCGAACTCGGTGGCGAGCTTCTGCCGCGGCTCGTGCCGCGACATCGCCACGATCCGCTCCGCCCCCAGCTCGCGGGCCGCGAGGACGCCGCACAGCCCCACGGCACCGTCTCCGACCACCACCGCGGGAGCACCCGGCCGCACCCCGGCGGCCACCGCCGCGTGCCAGCCGGTCGCCATCACGTCGGCCAGCGCGAGCAGCGAGGGGACCAGCGCCGGGTCCGGCAGTCCGTCGGTCTTGACCAGGCTCCCCTCGGCCTGGTGCACCAGGGCGTACTCCCCCTGCCCGCCGACGGTGAAGCCCTGACGCGCACAGGCCGACGTGACGCCGCCGCGGCAGTGTGCGCAGGTGTTGTCGCAGTGCACGAACGGCACGATCACGAAGTCGCCGGGCGCGAAAGAGGTCACCGCGTCGCCGACCTCCTCGAGGATCCCGACGACCTCGTGGCCGATCGGACTGCCGGGGTCGATGGGGTTCTCGCCGCGGTAGGACCACAGGTCCGAGCCGCACACGCACGACGCGACGACCCGGACCACCGCCTGGGCCGGGTCGGTTACAGTCGGCTGCGGACGGTCTTCGAGGCGGACGTCTCCGGGGCCGTGGATCGTGGTGACTCGCATACCGGCAATCCTAGGCAGCACTCCCAGCCGGGCGACCGGACCCGATTGTGCGCCATCCCCGGTGCGCCGGTTTTGTCCTATCTCATATTTGAGATACCGTGAGGCGCATGAGCGAGGACTACCTGAGCCGGATCGGCAACCTCATCCGCGACGCGCGCAAGCACCGGGGATGGACCCAGCAGCAGCTGGCCGACGTGCTCGCCACCAGCCAGAGCGCGGTGAACCGCATCGAGCGCGGCCACCAGAACCTCAGCCTGGAGATGCTCGCCCGCATCGGGGAGGCGCTCGACTCCGAGATCGTCGCCCTGGGCGCCGGACCCACCCACCTGCGGGTCACCGGCCCGACCACCCTGTCGGGCAGCATCGCGGTGAAGTCGTCGAAGAACGCCGGCGTCGCGCTGCTCTGCGCCTCCTTGCTCAACCGCGGGCGCACCACGCTGCGGCGGGTGGCCCGGATCGAGGAGGTCAACCGGCTGCTCGAGGTGCTGCAGAGCCTGGGGGTGCAGACCCGCTGGCTCAACGACGACAACGACCTCGAGATCGTGCCGCCGGCCGAGCTGGCCCTGGACGCCATCGACGCGGACGCGGCGCGGCGTACTCGCTCCATCATCATGTTCCTCGGCCCGCTGATGCACCGCGAGGAGACCTTCGAGCTGCCGTACGCCGGGGGCTGCGACCTGGGCACCCGCACCGTCGAGCCACACATGGCCGCGCTGCGCCCCTTCGGCCTGGAGGTCAAGGCCACCGAGGGCAGCTACCACGCCACGGTGAACCGCGCGATCACCCCGCTGCGACCGATCGTGCTCACCGAGCGCGGCGACACCGTCACCGAGAACGCCCTCCTCGCCGCGGCCCGCCACGACGGCGTCACCGTGATCCGCAACGCGAGCCCGAACTACATGGTCCAGGACCTCTGCTTCTTCCTGGTCAAGCTCGGCGTCCAGATCGACGGCATCGGCACCACCACGCTGACCGTGCACGGCCGCCCGGAGATCGACGTCGACGTCGACTACGCCCCGTCCGAGGACCCGATCGAGGCGATGTCGCTCCTGGCCGCGGCCATCGTGACCGACTCCGAGATCACCATCCAGCGGGTACCGATCGAGTTCCTGGAGATCGAGCTCGCACTGCTGGAGGAGATGGGCTTCAACTACCACCGCGGCGACGAGTACGTCGCAGCCAACGGGGAGACCCGACTGGTCGACATCACCACCAAGCACTCCGAGCTGCACTCCCCCATCGACAAGATCCACCCGATGCCCTTCCCGGGGCTGAACATCGACAACCTGCCGTTCTTCGCGGTGATCGCCGCCGTGGCGCAGGGGCAGACGCTGCTGCACGACTGGGTCTACGAGAACCGTGCGATCTACCTGACCGAGCTCACCAAGCTCGGCGCCTCGGTGAAGCTGCTCGACCCGCACCGGGTGATGATCGAGGGACCGACCCGCTGGCGGGGGGCCGAGATCGTGTGCCCGCCGGCGCTGCGCCCGGCGGTGGTCATCCTGCTCGCCATGCTGGCCAGCCGTGGCACGTCCGCGCTCCGGTCGGTCTACGTGATCAACCGCGGCTACGAGGACCTCGCCACCCGGCTCAACGCGCTGGGCGCGCGGATCGAGACGTTCCGCGACATCTGACCGGCCCCGCTCGGGCAGGCCGAGGACAGGTCAGCCGAACAGCGTCTCGATGAACGCTCGGGCCTGCGGGCGGCTCGGCGGCGGCGCGGTCATGTCCGCGGTGATCCGCGGCAGAGGCGCCGTCTTGGGGCCGCTGCTCACGTGCCAGTCGTTCTCCGCCTCGACGAGGTTCCCGAGGTCGGCCCGCTCGAGGAAGATCCCGTTGCACGACGAGCACCGGCTCACCGACACGTCGCCCACCGTCCGGGTGCTCATCGCGGCGTCACACTTCGGGCAGCTCATCTCGTCCATGCCGCGACGATACTCCGCGGTGCGGGCGCGCGCGGGCACCAACGCGCCCGCCCGGTTTGAGTAGGAACACCGATGCCGGGTGAGCACGGTTGCCGCATGATGGGCACATGCGCACCGGATACCCCTACCTCGACGCCGTGCTCGGCGACGATGACGGCTCGACGCGCGGGGTGCTGGCCTTCGCGCACCGCGGGGGCGCCTTCCATCCGGAGCTCGAAGGTCTCGAGAACACGATGGCGGCGTTCCGGCACGCCGTCGACCTGGGTTACCGGTACCTCGAGACCGACGTGCACGCCACCCGCGACGGGGTGCTGCTCGCCTTCCACGACGCAGCACTGGACCGGGTGACCGGGCACCACGGTTCGGTGGCCGAGCTGACCGGTGCCGACGTGTCGGCCGCCTTGATCGGCGGGCGGGAGCAGATCCCGACGATGGCCTCACTGCTGGAGGAGTTCCCCGACGCCCGGTTCAACATCGACCTGAAGTCCTCGCAGGCGGTGCAGCCGCTCGCCGCTCTGGTGCACGCCACCGGTGCCTACGACCGCATCTGCGTGGGCTCCTTCTCGGCGCGACGGATCCGGCGGTTCCGGCGGCTGGTCGGTGACCGGGTCGCGACCGCGGCCGACCCGGTCGAGGTGGCGGCGTACCGCTTCGGGCCCGCTGCGCTCACCGGCCTGCTACGCCGCTCCCCCGCCGCGGCGCTGCAGGTCCCGCGCCGGCACCGGGGCGTCCCGGTGGCCACTCCCGCGCTGATCGAGCGCGCACACGCCGCCGGCAAGCACGTCCACGTGTGGACCGTCGACGATCCTGCCGGCATGGAGGAGCTGATCGAGCTCGGGGTCGACGGCATCTTCACCGACCGCACCGACCTGCTCCGCGAGGTGCTCGTGGCGCGCGGGCTGTGGGACGGGGCACGCCGGTGACGACCGCGGCGGTCCCGCCCTCCCCGGACGCCGCGGTCGGGCCGGCGCACGCCGAGCGCCGTCGGGAGCAGCGCGCCTGGTACTGGTACGACTGGGCCAACTCCGCCTACGTCACGACCGTGGGGACAGTGCTGTTCGCGCCCTATCTGACCTCGGTCGCCGAGACTGCGGCCTGCGGTACCCCGGGCACGACCGCGGCGCCGTGCACCGCCGACCTCTCGGTGCTGGGGCTCGCGGTGTCCCCCGGCTCCCTGGTCTTCTACGTGGTCACCCTGGCCACCATCGTCTCCGCCCTGGTGCTTCCGGTGGTCGGCGCCGCGGCCGACCGGTCGCCACGCAAGAAGCAGGTGATGGCCGGCTTCGCCTGGGTCGGCAGCGCCTTCGCTGCCTCGATGTTCCTGGTGACCGGCGCGAACTGGGAGCTGGGTGCCCTGCTGCTCTTCGGCGCCAACATCTGTCTGGGGTCCTCGCTGGTCGTCTACGACGCGATCCTGTGCGAGATCGCCACCCCGGACGAGCGGGACCGGGTCTCCTCGCGCGGTTGGGCGCTGGGGTACCTGGGCGGCGGGCTGCTGCTCGCGGTCAACCTCGCGCTGGTCACCTTCGCCGACGCGCTCGGTCTGGGTACGGCGCTGGCGGTGCGGGTCAGCCTGCTCTCGGCGGGCCTGTGGTGGGCCGGTTTCACCCTGATCCCCTACCTGGGAATCCGCAACCGCCGCCCGGTCGCCGTCGTCCCCGAGCAGGGCTCCCTGGTCCGGCAGTCGTTCGGCCAGCTGTGGTCGACGCTGCGCGACATGCGCCGCTACCCCACGACCCTGACCTTCCTGCTGGCCTACCTGTTCTACAACGACGGCATCCAGACGGTGATCACCTCGGCCTCCGTCTACGGCCAGAAGCAGCTCGGCTTCGGCACGTCCACGCTGATCGCGACCATCCTGCTGGTGCAGTTCGTCGCCTTCGGCGGCGCGTTGCTCTTCGGACGGCTGGCCGCGACCCTGGGCAGCCGCCCGGTGGTGCTCGGCGGACTCGGCGTCTGGATGCTCGTGGTCACCGTCGGCTACTTCCTCCCCGCGGGGCGGATCGTCCCGTTCCTGGCCCTCGCGGTGGCGATCGGACTGGTGATGGGCGGCACCCAGGCACTGTCCCGGTCGCTGTTCAGCCTGCTGATCCCCCGGGGCCGGGAGGCGGAGTACTTCAGCCTGTACCAGGCGTGCGAGCGCGGAACCAGCTGGCTGGGCACCCTGGTCTTCGGCCTGGTCCACCAGCTGACCGACTCCTACCGTCCGGCGATCTTCGCGCTGATCGTGTTCTTCGCCCTCGGAGCGCTGCTGCTCGCGCGGGTCGACCCCGCGCGCGGCGCCCGAGAGGCCGGAGTCGGCGTCCCGTCGACGGCATGACCCGGCCCGGCGGGGGTATACGCAAGATCAGACCGCGCGACACCTCGGCGGGCCAAGACCGCCACAGTGCGTGGGATGTACCACAGTCCCTGCGCTGCCTGAGCGGGAATGGTCGGCCGGGGCGGGTCGTTCGAGTTGGGGAGGCGGAGCGGCAGGAATACCCTGGATCGTTGACCGTCGTGCACACGTGCGGGGCCCCGGCCCCGTCCACCAGCGCCAGATCACAGCGCGAACACCAAGGAGGTGGCTCATGGGAGAGCGGACACTACGCGGCGCCCGCCTCGGGGGCCAGAGTTTCGAGGACGAGCGCGGCATCGAGTTCGCGGCGCGGCAGAACGTCGGTTACGCGTGCCCGCAGGGCCACGACTTCGAGGTGACCATGGCTGCCGAGGCCGACGTCCCCGCGGTCTGGGAGTGCCCGCGCTGCGGGGCCGAGGCGCTGAGCAAGGACGGCAGCACCCCGGAGGCCAAGAACGAGAAGCCGGCGCGCACCCACTGGGACATGCTGTTGGAGCGGCGCTCGGTCAAGGAGCTCGAGGACATCCTCACCGAGCGGCTGGAGCTGCTGCGCGGCGGCGAGATCGGCCCCGCGCACCTGCACCGCGCCACGCGAAGCAAGAAGAAGCAGAAGTCGGCCTGACCCGGCCGCCCGTCGGGCAGCCGGCAGCGGGCTTCAATCCACGACGTCGCCCCGGACCACCGAATCGGGTCCGGGGCGTTGTCGTGTCCCGGACCAGACCTGCGCGGACCGCAGGAACCGCTGGGTCGCGAAGCGCAGCAACAGACGCCGGGCCAGCGGCCGGGTCACGGGCAGGATGAAGAAGAAGCCGAACACGTCGGTGATGAACCCCGGCGTCAGCAGCAGCGTGCCACCCACCAGCACCAACGCCCCGTCGGCCAGCTCGCGGGTAGGCAACTGCCCGACGTTCAAGGCCTCGCGCAACGACCGCCACGCGCGGCCGCCCTCGCGCTTGAGCAGGTAGCTGCCCAGCACGCTGTCCGCGATCAGCAGCAGGATCACCCACCAGGCACCGATCACCTGACCGACCTGGATCAGGACGTAGATCTCGGCCAGCGGCATCACCACGAAGAGCACGACCAGCAGCCACCACGGGACCCTTCGCCGGCTCGTCCCCGTCCGCATGCTCATCGGCGCCTCCCCACTTTCCGTGGCACGTCTTCCTTCCTCGAGAGTACGCGGCGCACCTGGTCGCACCGCTCCCGAAGCCCCCACCGCGTGATCCGCCGCAGCGACTCGGCGGCGACGTCCGGACTCATCTTCGATTCGCCGCGCACCCGCTCCACGAATCGGATCGGCAGCTCCTGCACCCGCAGGCCGGCCCGGACCGCCCGCCAGGCCATGTCCACCTGGAAGCAGTAGCCCACGGACTGCACGTCGGT
>DASSVD010000156.1:0-20994 GCA_035706365.1 Nocardioidaceae bacterium | reverse complement strand
AGCGTGCCCGCGCACGGGATGCCGGCCTCCACGCTGACCGACACCTGATGGTGTTCATCAGCCGACTCGCCGGCCTCACCCGCAGAACACAAGAGACGGCCGAACCCGCCACTATCGGGTTCGGCCGTCCGGGATGTCCTGAGACATCACTGGCTGGCTGGCGGTGGCGGAGGGATTTGAACCCTCGGTGGGCTTGCACCCACAAACGCTTTCGAGGCGTTCTCCTTAGGCCGCTCGGACACGCCACCGCGCAGAAGGGTACTAGACGGGCACCGTCACCTGAAATCGACGGGTGGCCGGTCGGCGCCCTCGCGATGGCCCGCGAAGAAGTCCAGCAACAGCCCTGCGCACTCGTCCGCCCGCACGCCGCTGACCACCTCCGGCCGGTGGTTCAGCCGGCGGTCGCGCACCACGTCCCACAGCGAGCCGACCGCGCCGGCCTTGTCGTCGAAGGCCCCGAAGACCAACCTCTCGACGCGCGCCAGGACCAGCGCGCCGGCGCACATCGTGCACGGCTCGAGGGTGACCACGAGCGTGCAGCCGTCCAGCCGCCACTCCCCGCGCGCGACAGCGGCCTCCCTCAGCGCGACCACCTCCGCGTGGGCGGTGGGGTCGGCCAGCGCCTCCCGCTCGTTGCGGCCCCGGCCGATCACCGCCCCGGTCTCGTCGAGCACGACTGCTCCGACCGGTACGTCGTCGGTGCGCAGCGCGACACGCGCCTCGCCGAGGGCCTGCCCCATGGCGTCGGCCCAGGCGCCGTACCTCTCCATCAGTACGCCGCGACCCCCAGCAGCTCGTCGAACGCGGCACCGAACCCGAGCCGGGCCGCGATGTCGCCGAGCATCTCGTCCGGGTACAACTCGTAGTCGTCGAGCAGCGCGCCCATCTCCATCGCGCTCATGCCGAGATCGGACACGATGCCCACGTCACCGGCGGGCAGCGGCTCGTCCTCGTCGTCGGGAAGCGGGAGCTCCAGGTGCTCCACCGCCGAGCGCGCTAGCGGCCAGTCGGTCGCGGCAGTGATGTCGGACAGCAGCACCTTCACCGAGGCGCCGGCGGCACGCACCAGCACGAAGAAGTCCTCGTCGACCGAGACCAGCCCCAGACAGCCGCCGTCGCCGGGCCAGCGGCGCAGCTCCTCGGTGAGCCGGTCCAGGTCGGTGGCCGACTCGTCGGGAAGCACCTGGACCTGCCAGACCCCCTCCTCGCGGTACGCCACGACGACGAAGTCGACGTCCTCGGCGCCCACCACCGACTCATCAGACATGCTGGCCTCCGTCCGGGCGCCGCGCCAGGCGGCGAAACCCTGCTGGCGGCCGGTCGCCCGGCCTCCTCCGATGGTGACAGAGTGCCCGCGATGGCACCACCCGTCGCCGATCGCCTAGGTTGACGTCCATGCGCCTCCACGTCGCGGACCACCCGCTGATCGCCCACAAGCTGACCACGCTGCGTGACGAGCGCACCGACTCACCGACCTTCCGCAGGCTGGCCGACGAGATGGTGACGCTGCTGGCCTATGAAGCGACCCGCGACGTCCGGGTGGAGAACGTGCGCGTGCAGACCCCGGTCGACGAGGCGGCCGGGGTCAAGCTGGCCACCCCGAAGCCCCTGGTGGTCCCGATCCTGCGCGCCGGGCTCGGCATGCTCGACGGGATGATGCGGCTGCTGCCCACGGCCGAGGTGGGCTTCCTCGGGATGGTGCGCAACGAGGAGACGCTGCAGGCCTCGACGTACGCCGAACGGCTGCCCGACGACCTCTCCGGCCGGCAGTGCTACGTGCTGGACCCGATGCTGGCGACCGGCGGCACCCTGGCCGCAGCGATCCGGTTCCTGGTCGACCGCGGCGCGGACCACATCACCGCGATCTGCCTGCTGTCGGCCCCGGAAGGCTGCCGGCGCGTGGAGCAGGAGCTGGACGCGCTCGAGGTGCCGATCACCGTGGTCACGGCCGGGATGGACGAGCGCCTCAACGACAAGGGCTACATCGTGCCCGGTCTGGGCGACGCGGGCGACCGGCTGTACGGCATCGCCGACTGATCCGCACGGGCCATGGGGCCCGGCCCCGATGGGAGCGACCATCGGGGCATGGCGCGGGTGCTGGTGGTCGACGACGAGGTCCGGTTCGCCGAGAGCCTCGGCCGCGGCCTGACCGGTGAGGGCTACGACGTCGAGCTGGCCCACGACGGCTTCACCGGGTACCGCCGCGCCAAGGAGCCGTCGTTCGACGTGATCGTGCTGGACCTGATGCTGCCCGGCATGTCGGGTGCGGAGGTGTGCCACCGGCTCCGCGCCGAGGACGTGAGTACGCCGATCCTCGTGCTCACCGCCCGCAGCCGCGAGTCCGACGAGACCGACGCACTGGGGATGGGCGCCGACGACTACCTGCGCAAGCCGTTCTCCTTCGCGGTCCTCGTCGCGCGCTGCCGGGCGTTGATGCGCCGGGGCGCCGGCCCCGGCTGGCCCGAGCTGCGCAGCGGCGATCTGGTGCTCGACCCGCGACGCCGGATCGCGCGGCGCGGCGGCGAGGAGGTAGCGCTGAGCCGGCGGGAGACCGCGCTGCTGGAGTACCTGATCCGCTCGGCCGGGCGGGTGCGCTCCAAGAGCGAGATCCTCGAGCACGTCTGGGGCGAGGAGGGCGCCGGCGACCCGGCGAGCAGCAACGTCGTGGAGGTCTACATCGGCTACCTGCGGCGCAAGGTCGACCAGCCGTTCGGGACGCACCTGGTCAGGACGGTGCGCGGCCGGGGTTACCAGCTGCTGGACGACCCGTGACCCGCCCGGGGGACCTGCTCGCACGGCGGCTCTCGCTGCGGGCGCGGATGGTGCTGGCCGCGGTGGTCGCCGTCGCCGTGGTGGTCGCGCTCGGGTTCACCCTGGTCCTGTGGGCGGTGCACACCGAGCTGGTCGGTGCCGCCGACGACCTGGCCGAGGTGCGCGCGGAGCAGGTGGCCGGTTTGGCCCGTGAGGGGGTGCTCCCCGCGGACCTGGGCGAGGCGCACGACGCGGAGGCCGCCGTACAGGTCGTGCAGGGCGGCTCCGTGGTCAGCCGCACCCGCGACGGAGCGGCCGGTACGCCGTTCCCGCTCGCGCCCCAGCCACCCGGCGAGGACGACGTGGTCGCCGTGGACCGGTTGCCGATCGACGACAGCGGGCCGTTCCGGGTGACCGCGCTGGGCACCGCGATGCCCGGTGGGCCGGGCACGGTCTACGTCGCGGTGGACGTGGAGGACCTGGAGGACACGATCTCCACCCTGGCGCGCCGCGGAGCCCTCGGCCTGGCCGGCACGGTGCTCGCGTTGAGCGTGGTGCTGTGGGCGGTGGTCGGGCGCACGTTGGCGCCGGTCGAGGCGATCCGCCGCCGCGCCGACGAGATCAACGGCCACCACGTGCGGCAGCGGGTGCCGGAGCCGGTGCAACGCGACGAGATCGGGCTGCTGGCGCGCACCATCAACGCGATGCTGTCGCGGCTGGAGAACAGCGCCTGGCGCCAGGAGCGCTTCGTCGCCGACGCGGCTCACGAGCTGCGCAGCCCGCTGGCGAGCATGCGGACCCGGCTGGAGACCGCGCGCACGCGGGGCGGGGCCGGGGACGAGACGCTCGTCGGTGACCTGCTGGAGGAGACGGTGCGGATGTCCTCCCTGGTCGATCACCTCTTGATCCTGGCGCGCAACGACGCCGGCCGGCTGCGCACCGGGGACCACCCGGTCGACCTCGACGAGGTGGTCACCGACGTACTCACCGGCGTTGCCGTGCCCGACGCGGTGCGGCTGGACGCCTCCGCGGTGCAGCCGGTGCAGGTCCGCGGCGAGGCGTGGCTGCTCGAGCACGCGGTGTTCAACCTGGTGGAGAACGCCGTGGCGCACGCACGCAGCCGGGTCGACGTCGCGCTGGAGCAGGACGACGGCCGGGCGGTGCTGACCGTCGACGACGACGGGCCGGGGATCCCTGCCGAGCGCCGCGAGGACGTCTTCCAGCGGTTCGTCCGGCTCGACAGCGCCCGCAGCCGCCGGCGCGGCGGGGTGGGGCTCGGCCTGGCGATCGTGGCGGACCTGGTGCGTACCCATGGCGGGGAGGTCGAGGTCGGCTCCTCGCCGTACGGCGGAGCGCGGTTCGTGATGCGGCTCCCGGTGTCGTCGTGAGTCGGCGGCGCCGCTGCCCATGGCCTTCTGCCGCTGCGGCGCTCGCTGCCCATGGACTTCGCCCCCTGCCCATGGTGAGTTAGCCATGGGGAGCGGCAGATCGCCTGCATACCGTGGTAAACCGGCCAGGCCCACCCCGCCTCACTCGCCGCGGATGAAGGCCTCCAGCTCCGCCCGGCCCTGGTCGTCGGGAAGCTGCCGCGGCGGCGACTTCATCAGGTACGTCGCGGCAGGGTGCACCGGGCCGCCCAGGCCACGGTCGAGCGCGATCTTCGCGGCGCGCACCGCGTCGATGATGATCCCGGCGGAGTTCGGGGAGTCCCAGACCTCGAGCTTGTACTCCAGGTTCAGCGGCACGTCGCCGAAGGCCCGCCCCTCGAGGCGTACGTAGGCCCACTTGCGGTCGTCGAGCCACTGCACGTAGTCGGAGGGCCCGATGTGCACGTTGCGCGAGCCGAGGTCGTGGGTGAGGTTCGAGGTGACCGCCTGGGTCTTGGAGATCCGCTTGGACTCCAGCCGCTCGCGCTCCAGCATGTTCTTGAAGTCCATGTTGCCGCCGACGTTGAGCTGGAAGGTGCGGTCCAGCACGACCCCGCGCTGCTCGAACAGCCGCGCGAGGACCCGGTGGGTGATCGTGGCGCCGACCTGCGACTTCACGTCGTCGCCGATCACCGGGACGCCCGCGTCGGTGAACCGTTGCGCCCAGGCCGGGTCGGAGGCGATGAACACCGGCAGCGCGTTGACGAACGCCACCCCGGCTTCGAGCGCGCAGCCGGCGTAGAAGGTGTCCGCGCCCTGCGACCCGACGGGGAGGTAGGACACCAGCACGTCGGCTCCGGACTCGCGCAGCGCGCGGACCACGTCGACCGGCTCGGCCGGCGACTCCTCGATGGTCTCGCGATAGTACTTGCCCAGGCCGTCCAGCGTCGGCCCCCGCTGAACGGTCACCCCGGTCGGTGGCACGTCCGCGATCTTGATGGTGTTGTTCTCCGAGGCGCGCGTCGCGTCGGCGAGGTCGAACCCGACCTTCTTCGCGTCCACGTCGAAGGCGGCCACGAACTCCACCTCGCGCACGTGGTAGCCGCCGAGCTCGACGTGCATCAGCCCGGGCACCGCCCCGGCCGGGTCCGCGTCCTTGTAGTACTCCACTCCCTGCACCAGCGAGGACGCGCAGTTACCCACGCCGGCCATCGCCACCCGGATCCGCCCCATCTCCTCACCCCTTCTTCCTCGTACTCCTCGATGTGCCCCCCGGCCCGTCTCACGCCGGCCGGCCCAACCCCCGGAACTGCCAGCCGCTCAGCCGCCACCGGTCCGCGTCCAGCGCGTTGCGCGCGTCGACGATCCGCCGGTGCGCCACCCGGCCGCCGAGGTCGTCGGGGTCGAGCGCACGGAACTCCTCCCACTCCGTGAGGTGCAGGAGTACGTCGGCCCCGGCGGCCGCCTCGGCTGCGGACCCGACGTGTTGCAGCCACGGATGGGAGCGCTGGGCGTTCGCCCGGGCCGCCGGGTCGTAGACGGCGACGACCGCGCCGGCCTCGTGCAGCCGATGCGCCACGTCCAGGGCGGGCGAGTCCCGCACGTCGTCGGAGTCCGGCTTGAAGGCCGCGCCGAGCACCCCGACCCGCCGGGCCGCCACGCTGCCGCCGCACAGCTCGCCGGCCAGCCGCACCACCTGGCCGCGCCGCGCGGTGTTGATCTCGTCGACGTGGGCGAGCAGCCCGGCGACCGGTTCCAGCCCGAGCCGGTGCGCCTGCGCCTGCAGCGCGCGGATGTCCTTGCCGAGGCAGCCCCCGCCGAAGCCCAACCCCGGGTGCAGGTAGTGCGCGCCGATGCGCTGGTCGTGCCCGACGGCCTGGACCAGCGACAGCACGTCGGCCCCGGCCGACTCGCACAGGTCGGCCATCGCGTTCATCAGCGAGACCCGGGTGGCCAGGAACGCGTTGGCGGCGACCTTGACCAGCTGCGCGGTCGCCAGGTCGGTGACCACGAAAGGCACGCCGGCGTCCAGCTGCGCGGCGTAGACCCCGCGCAGCACCTTCTCCGCGAGCTCGCTGCGCACCCCGGCCACGATCCGGTCCGGGCGCAGGGTGTCGCGTACCGCGTGCCCCTCGCGGAGGAACTCCGGGTTCCAGGCCAGGTCGACGTCCCCTCCCGCGGGCGCGGTGGCCAGCAGCGGGGCGAGGCGCTCGGCGGTCCCGGCCGGGACGGTGGACTTGCCCACCACGAGGCACTGCCGGCGCAGCAGGGGCACGAGCGCGGCGACCGCGGCGTACAGCGCCCCGAGGTCGGCGTCCAGGCCGTCCGCCCGCTGCGGGGTCCCCACGCACAGGAAGTGCACCTCGCCGAAATCTGCGGCCTCGGCGAAGGAGGTGGTGAACCGCAGCGCGCCGGTGGCGACGTGCCGGGCGACCAGCTCCTGCAGGCCGGGTTCGTAGAACGGGACGCCGCCGGCCTGCAACGCCCGGACCTTCTCCTCGTCGGTGTCCACCCCGAGCACCCGGCAGCCCGACTCGGCGAGGCAGGCGGCCTGCGTCGCGCCGAGGTAGCCGGTGCCGATCACCGTCACGTGCACAGCCATGAGTCGTCCTCCCCACGTCCGCACGCGGCGGACGTCGTTCCAGGAGGGCGGAAAACTCCTACCCGGCAGCGACCGGAGGCTGAACGGCGAGACTAGGTCCGGCCGCCCGCGGGCGGCCAGACCTGCACCTGGCCATTTCCCGATTGGCCTAGCGGCGCGCTCGCACACGGTGAAGAGAGGCCATCCGCGACGCCCCGTCCGGGCCATGGCGACAGGTCCGAGGACACCTGCCTAATTAAGAGCAGGGCGGAAAACTCTCAGGTTGCCACTCGCCGCCGGACACCGGGTGAACTCTTCGCGACGAGTGGATGAACACCGGACACCCACGACCGGACAACACGTGTGGATCGGGGCACACATGACACACATCCTGGTGACCGGCGCCGCCGGCTTCATCGGCAGCCACCTGTGCGAGACCCTGCTGGACCGCGGCCACACGGTGCGGGGGGTGGATGCCTTCACCACCTTCTACGACCCGGCGCGCAAGCGCGACAACCTGCGCGGTGCGTTGCGGAGCACCGGCTTCGAGCTGGCTGCGACGGACCTGGCGAGCGCGTCCCCGCGGACGCTGCGGCGCCTGCTGGACGGCGTCGAGGCGGTGGTCCACCTCGCGGGCGAGCCGGGAGTGACCCACTCCTGGGGGGAGTCGTTCAGGCGGTACGTCGAACGCAACGTGTTGGCGACCCAACGGCTGCTCGAGGCTCTCCCGGCCCACGGCGTACGCCGCTTCGTGCACGCGTCGTCCTCCTCGGTCTACGGCAGCGGCGGGAACGTGTTGCGGGCGACCGGCGAGCCGCGGCCGGCCAGCCCGTACGGGGTGACCAAGCTGGCCGGGGAGACCCTGGTGGGGGCCTACGCGGCCGAGCGGGACCTGTCCGCGGTGATCCTGCGCTACTTCTCCGTCTACGGCCCGCGACAGCGGCCGGACATGGCCGCGCACCGGTTCGTGGAGGCGCTGCTGGACGGCCGATCGCCCACGGTCTACGGCGACGGGCGGCAGGTGCGGGACTTCACCTTCGTCGGCGACGTGGTGGCCGCGACGGCCGCTGCCCTGGACGCCGACCTGCCGACGGGGGCAGTGCTCGACGTGGCCAGCGCGCACCCGGTCTCGGTGGCGGCGATGCTGCACGCGCTCGAGTGCCTGGTCGACGTGGACCAGGTGGTGCAGCGGGCCGGCCCGCGCCCCGGCGACGTGGCCCGCACCGCGGGAGACATCACGGCGGCACGGCGGTGGCTCGGCTGGGAGCCCGAGGTCGACCTCGCCGGCGGTCTCGCCCGCCAGGTCGCCTGGCACCGGTCCCTGCGCGCGAGCGAGGCGGCACCCGCGGCGGTCGCGGCCTCCGCGCTGGGGGGTTGAGTGGTGCCGCGCCTGTTCATCTACTCCCAGGACGGTCTCGGCCTCGGCCATCTGCGGCGTACGTCGCTGATCGCCGCGGCGTACCTGGCCGCGCGGCCGGGCAGCAGCGTGCTCACCGTCTGCGACTCGCCGGTCGGGCAGTTCTTCGCCACGCCGCCGGGGCACGACTACCTGAAGCTGCCCACGGTCCGCAAGGAGCGGCCGGGGGCCTGGTCGCCGGTGTCGCTGGCCGCGCCGTTCGACGAGGTGCGGGCGATGCGGGCGGAGGTGATCCGGGCCGCGGTGACCGGCTTCGCGCCCGACGTGCTGCTGGTCGACCACATGCCGCACGGCGCGATGGGCGAGCTGCTGCCGACGCTGGAGGCGGTGGAGCACCGGCCGGTCCGGGTGGTGCTCGGGCTGCGCGACATCCTGGACGCCCCGGAGACGATCCGGCAGCGCTGGCGGCTCGAGGGCGCCTTCGAGGCGGTGGACCGGTTCTTCGGCTCGGTGCTCGTCTACGGCTCGCGCGAGGTCTATGACGTCGCCGAGCAGTACGCCTGGCCCGAGCACCTGCGCCGCAGGCTCAGCTACTGCGGTTACGTGTGCTCGCCGCGGCCGACCGGGCCCGGGGCACAGGCGCGCGAGCGGTACGCCGCCCGCGGCGAGGACCTGGTCCTGGCCATGGCCGGCGGAGGCGCCGACGGCAGCACGCTGTTCGACACGCTGCTCCGCGCCTTCCCGCTGGTGCGCGCGGAGCGGCCCGCCGTACTCGTGCTGGTCACCGGGCCGTTCCTGCCCGAGGCCGAGCACGTGCGGCTGCTGCGGCTCGCCGAAGGACTCCCGGTGCACGTGTTGCGCGCGGTGCCCGACGCGCTCGAGCACCTGCGCGCGGCCGATCTGGTGGTGACCATGGCCGGCTACAACACCACCGCGGAGATCCTGCGCGTGGGCACGCCTGCGCTGCTGGTTCCGCGGGCCGGCCCGAGCGCCGAGCAGTGCACCCGGGCCAGCCGCTTCGCCGAGCGCGGCTGGGTGCGGTGGTTGCGCCCGGACCAGCTGAGCCCGGCCACCCTGGCGCAGAGCGTGGTGGCCGCGCTGGCCACGCCGACCCCGGACCACGCGCCGCCGACCACCCGCCTCGGGGCGTCCCCGGATCTCGGCGGTCGGGAACGTGCCGCCCTGCGCCTGGCGGGGCGGGCGGCATGACCAGCCTGGAGGTGGACCACGCGGTCGTCCTGGCCAACGGGCTGGTCGGCGAGCTGGGCGAGGCCCTGTCCGGCGCCGCCGGGGCGGCCGGCATCGCGCGCGCCGTGATCGACCCGCGCGGCCACGGCGCGGACGAGCTGCTGACCTCCGTGGTCGGCCCGGGCCGGTTGGCACTGCTGCGCAGCAAGTACAAGCCGTCCGGCAAGCTGACCGGCTACTACGAGCTGGCCGCCGGTGACAGCCGCCGCACCCGACGCCACGTCGCCGTCACCTGGTCGCTGGTCGGGGACAGCATCCACGTCAGCGTCCTCGCGTCCCCGGACGACCCGGCGATGCCGCAGCTGACCCGCCTGCACGACCTGGACCACGTCCACCGGGCCCTGGTCGACCTGGACGGCATCCGCTGGCCGGACTCGCCGGAGGACCTGCTCGTGCGCACGGTGCGCTACCGCCCAGGACAGCGGCACGTGCTGCACGTGCGCGCGGCGGGCGCCCGCACCGGGGTGTACCTCAAGACCGACCCGCGCGACCGGGCCCGCCACGCGGTGCAGCTCGCCGGGGTGCTGCGCACCGTGCCGGGACTGCAGCGTTCCACGGTGGGGGTGGTCCCGGAGGTGGGCTACCTCGCTGCGGAGAGCACGGCGGTGTGGCGCGAGGTGCAGGGGCCGCTGCTGCGCCGGCTGCTCACCACGGACCCCGCCGCGGTCCCGATGCTCGCCGCGCTTGGCCGGGGGCTGCGCGCGGTCCACGAGCACGCGGAGCTGGAGCAGCCCGCGGAGCTGGCCCGCGCCGCCGTGCACCGCGAGGTCGCCGCCACCGCGCGGGCGGGAGAGCACATCACCCGGCTGCTGCCCACCACCGGGCGGGTGTACGCCGCGCTGCTGCACCGGGTGGCCGACCACCTGGAGCGGCTCCCCGCGGGGCCGGTCCGTCTGGTCCACGGCGACCTGAAGACCGAGAACGTGGTCGCCGTCTCGGGCCGGCGGGTGCGCCTGCTCGACCTGGACCGGGCCGGCTGGGGCGACCCGGCGCTCGACCTGGCCAAGCTGCTCGCCGACCTGCGCTGGTGGTGTGCGGGCGACCGCAGGCGCGCGGCCGTGCTCGCCAACGGCTTCCGGCAGGGGTACGGCCGCGCCGACCAGGACCGCTGGGCCCGCGCCACGCTGCTGGCCACCGTGTTCGACCTGCGGTACGCCGCGCGGCGGGTCGCGGTGCACGACCCGCGCTGGCAGGCGCTGGTCCGCGAACAGGTCGAGCGGGCCGCGCGGAGGCCGCGGTGAGTCGCCCGGGCGTGGCCACCCGGCTGACCACCGACCGGGGCGTCGCGCCGCCGGGCGCCCTGGACCAGGTCACCGCGGTCCGCCTCGCCACGCTCGACCCCGCGCTGGCGGCGCTGCCCGCCGCGGTGGCCGCCCTCGACGACGGGCTGGTCGGGGGACCGGGTGACCTTCCGGCCGCGGCGATCCCCCGGCAGCGGGCCGGCTCGCGTGGCCGGCCGGCCGTGCGGTGGGAGCTGCACGAGGCACGCTGGTCCCCCGGCGAGGGGTGCCGCTTCACCGGCCGGGTGCACGACGAGGAGCCCGCGCGGTTCGTGGCCGTGGAGGTCGGACCGGACGGCTACACCTGGCGCGACTACCGCGACGACCCCGCCTTGCCTGGCCTGGCCTTCGCCACCGCACCCGGGGGGCTGACCCACGCGCTGGGCGCGCCGGGGACGGGCGACGGCGTGAGCGTGTCCCCGTTGCGCTACCGGCCCGGGTCCCGCTGCGTGCACCGGCTGAGGTGGACCGGCCACGACGTGCACGCCAAGACGTTTCACGTGGACCCGGCCGACGGTCGCCGGCCCGTGGAGCCGTTGGCCGCCCTCGCCTCGGTCCTCGCCGCGACGGGATGCGGCGGCCCGGCCGAGCAGCAGCCGCTCGCCCCGCCGGTGGTCGGCGCCTGGCCCGAGCGCGGGCTGTTGGTGACCCGCACGATCCCGGGCCGCACCGCGTCCGCGGTGCTCGCCGACCCCGCCCTGGACCCCACCGAGCGGGCCGGGGCGGCCCGGCGGATCGGGATGCTGCTCGCCCGGTTGCACGGGTGCTCGCTGGACGGCGCCGGCCCGGCGACCGGCCCAGCAACCGGTCCGGCGACCGGCCCGGGGCGGATCGAGCACCTGCGTCCCCAGCTCCGGCTGGTGGAGCAGGTCGACCGCGCGCTCGCCGGACGGCTGGAGCGGGTCCTGGACGTGCTGGCCGGCTCCGCCCCCGTCCCGGCGACGCTCGCGCCGTGCCACGGCGCGTTCCGCCCCGGCCAGGTGATCCTCGCCGAGGACGGCACGGCGATGCTGCTCGACCTGGACCACGTCGGCCTCGACGCTCCGGCCCGTGACCTCGGCACCGCGCTGGCGCACCTGGACTGGGCGAGCACGACGCACCCGCGCCAGGGCGTGGTGCTGCGAGGGTCCGCCCGCGCGCTGCTGTCGGGGTACGCCGAGGCCGCGACGTACTCCGGTCTCGCACCTCCGCCCCCGCACGAGCTCGCCTGGTGGCACGCGCTGAGCCTGGTGCAGGTCGCGGTGCGGCGCTACCGCCGTCTCGAGCACGGGCACTGGCCGCTGGTGCCGGCGCTGGTCGACGCCGCCGAGACCCGCGCCGCCGAAACCGCGGCCACCGACCGTGCGTCCACCCACTCGTCCAGCCACTCGTCCACCCACTCGTCCACGCCCCGGCGTCCCGCGTCGGCCGCCCCCGCCCCGGCTCCGTCGCTGGCACCCGCTCTGGAGCTGCTGGACACCCAGGAGATGACCCGCCGCCTACGGCCGGCGCTGACCCGGCACGCGGCGGCGCCGGACCTGGTCGAGGTCGCCTCCGCCCAGGAGGTGCGCACGGTGCCGGGGCAGCGCACGGTGGTCAGCTACGCGGTGCGGGGGCTGCACGACACCCGGCCGGTGCCGGTGATCGGCAAGAGCTTCGTCGACGTGCGCCGCGCCGAGTTGCTCCACGAGCACCTGCGTCTGCTGGCCGGCGGGCCGTTCCGGGAGGGCCGGTTCCGGGTGCCCGAGCCGGTGGGCCTCGCGCGCGAGCAGCGGATGGTGCTCTACCGCGCGGTCGACGGGGTGCGGCTGGACCGGCTGTCCGACCCGACCCGGCTCGAGCACGGCGTACGCCGGGCCGCTGCGTGGCTGGCGCGGCTGCACGGGTCCGACGTCGCGCTGCCACGTCGCTTCGACCTGGACCGCGAGAAGGCCACCAGCCGGGTCTGGGCCGAGCAGATCGCCACGGTGCTCCCCGAGCTGGCCGAGCAGGCCACCGCACTGGCGCGCCGGTGGGCGACCGGTCTGCGCGCCTCCGCCCTGCGCCAGGACGTCCCGCTGCACAAGGACTTCCACGCTGCGCACGTGCTGCTCGGCGCGGACGTCTCGGTGATCGACCTGGACGAGGCCCGGCTGGGCGACCCGGCGTTCGACGTGGCCCACTTCGCGACGTACCTCGCCCTGTGGCAGCCGCGGCTGCACGCCCGGCTCGCCGGCGCCTTCACCCAGAGCTACGCCGAAGCGACCGACCGGGCCGGGCCGCCGGAGCCGCGGCTGATGGCCGCGTTCACCGCCTACACGTGGCTCAAGATCGCCAAGCAGTGCGCCGGTGGCAGCGGTCCGCTCCGAGGCACCTCGCCCGAGCGGCGCGCCGCCACCGCCGCCCGCGCCCTGCAGAGGGGGCTGCGATGCCTGGACGGGTGATCTACCTGGTGCGCAGCTGGCCGCGGCTGTCGCAGACGTTCGTGGTCGAGGAGATCCTCGCCCTCGAGCGGCGTGGGGTGGAGCTGGTCGTGGTCGCGCTGACCCGGTCCGGCGAGCAGCTGGTCCAGCCGCAGGTCCGCGAGGTCCGCGCGCCGGTACTGCTGCTCGACACGGCCACCATCCGCGGCCGGGTCCGCGACCACGCCACCGTGCTGTCGCGGCATCCGCGCCGCTACCTGGCCACGGCCGGCTACGCCCTGAGCCACCCGTGGCTCGTCCGCGGCTACGCCCGCGCATCGGCCCGGCGGTGCTGGCTGGACGCGGTGCAGGTCGCCGCGCTGACGGAGGACCTCGCCGTCGGGCGATCGGGGACCCGCGCGCCGACCCGCCTGCACGCGCACTTCGCGCACGACCCGGCCCTGGTCGGCGCGCTGGCGGCCCGGCTCACCGGGCTGCCGTTCAGCATCACCGCGCACGCCCGCGACCTGGTGCAGACACCGCCGCGGGCGCTGGCGGCGCGGCTGCGGCACGCGGACGCGGTGATCACCTGCTGTGCCGCCAACGTCGCGCACCTGCGCGCGGTGCTGCCGGCGTCCGCGCTGCCGCCCGTGCACCTGGTGCACCACGGCGTGCGCCTCGACACCCTGCCGACCGACCGTCCCGGGCCCTCCACCACCCCCGTGCCGTCGATCGTCTCCGTGGGGCGGCTGGTCGAGAAGAAGGGGTACGCCGACCTGCTCCGCGCGCTCACCCGACTACGCGCGACCGGACAGCCGTTCACCTGCGCGATCTACGGCGACGGGCCGCTGCGCGCCGAGTTGGAGGAGCTGCGCGACAGCCTCGGCCTGGGCGACCGGGTCACGCTGGCCGGGGCGGTGCCGCACACCGACGCGCTCGCCGCGATCGCTCGGGCCGACGTGTTCGTGCTGGCGCCGCGGGTCACCGCGGACGGCGACCGCGACGGGATCCCGAACGTACTGGTCGAGGCGATGGGCTGCGGGACCCCGGTGGTGACCACCGACGCCGGCGGTGTCGCCGAGCTCGTCCGGCACGACGACAACGGGCTGCTCGGCCCGCCCGGTGACCCGGACTGGCTGGCCGCGGCACTGGCCCGGGTGCTCGGTGACGACGTCCTGGCGGAGCGGCTCGGGCGGGCCGGCCGGCAGACCGTGCTGGCCGACTACGACGTGGAGGTGGCCGCCGCGCGGCTGGCGGCGCTGTTCCAGGTGGAGATCGGGGCGGGGGCCGGGACACGGACCGGGGCACGGCTCGGGGTGGGGGTGCGCTGACGATGACGCGCGACGAGGTGCGGGCGAGAGTGGACATGGCCCTGCGGCCGCGGGAGATGGCACCCCGGCTGGCGGCCGCGCTGGAGCAGGCCGGTCGGCCGGGATCCGCGCGACGGGTACGCCCGGGCAGCTGCCGGGTGCTCGACGCCAAGGTGGAGCCGGGCGTGCAGGCGATGATGCTCTACGCGGTCGACGGGCTGCTGGTGCGCGGCGACCTGGTCGGGGTGGGCCGTCCGGGCGGCCCGGGGCCGGAGGGGACGTGGGTCCCGGACCCCGGCGTACTGCTCTTCCCCTTCCCCCACGACCCGGCGCTGCCGCACCTGCCGAGCCTGCTCGCCCGCGGCGGCGCGGCCACCGTCCTCGGCACCCGCGGACCCGCACGGGCCGAGCTGCTGCGCTACCGGCCGGGCAAGCGGGCCACGCTGCGGCTCGCGGCACCCGGCCGGGACGCCGTGGTCGCGAAGGTGTACCACGACCCGGCCAAGGCAGCGACGGTCGCGCTCGAGGCCCGGGCGTTGCAGTCGGCGGTGCTCGCCGAGCGACCCGCGGTACTCAGGCTGGCTCCGCCGGCACGGGCCGCGTCCGGCCTCGCCGGAACCGCGGTGGTGCTGCAGCGCGAGGTGCGCGGGACACCGCTGGACGCCCTGCTCGCCGGGTCCGCCCGCGCGTTCGCCGGCGCCGGCCCGGGGGCTCGCGCGGTCGCCGGGGTCCGCCTGGCCGCGGCGGCGCTCGCGGAGCTGCACCGCCTCCCCGCGCTGTCCGGTCGCGCCCGCCCGGTGGCCCGCGAGCTGGACCGGTTCGTCCTGCGCGCGGACCGGGTCGCCACGCTGGACCCGGGACTGGGCCGGGACCTGCGCGAGCTCGCCGCGCGGCTGGCCGATCTCGACCGGCGTATGCCGCCCGGCCGCACCGGGCTGGTGCACGGGGACTGCAAGCCCGGCCAGTTCCTGCTGCGCGACCGGACGGCGGTCCTGCTCGACCTCGATCACTGCGGCAGCGGCGAGCAGGCCGGTGACGTCGGCACGTTCCTGGCCACGCTGCGCCAGCACGGCCTGGCCGAGCTGGGCGCGGAGTTCCTGGACGGCTACCGGGAGCACCGGTCCGGCGAGACCGAGCTCGCCCGGATCCGCTGGCACGAGGCCGTGGCCCTCGAGCGCAAGGCCCTGCGTGCCTTCGCCCGGGCGCCGCGCTCACCGGTCCCTGCGGCGCTGGTGCAGCAGGGGCACCTGTGCCTGGACGTGGTGCAGGAGGCGGCGTGATCCGGCGCAGCGCGAGCCGGCGCACCGTGACGGGGCGCACCGTGACGGGGCGCACCGTGACGGGGCCCAGCGAGACCGCCCGCGACCGCGGCCCCGGCGCGACGCGTCGTACCTCCGACCTGAGCCGCACCATCCGGCTCTTCCGCCACCACCTGGGCAACCCGCGGGTCTACTGGCTGGCGCTGCTGTTCCTCGTCCTCGAGGCGGTCACCGCGGTCGTCGAGCCCTACCCGATCGCCTACCTGGTCGACTTCCTGCAGGGCGCCAAGCCGAGCATCGGCGGCTCCGGCTCGCCCGACCTGATCACCGGGGTGTCCGCTCGCTACGAGACGATCGCCCTGCTCACGCTGGCGATCGTGGCCATCGCGGCGCTCAACAGCGCCTCGGACTCGCTGACCGAGGTCTGCACCGCCCGCGGCGGCCGGGCGCTGGGGTACCGGATCCGGGTGGCGATGTACGCCCACCTGCAGCGGCTCCCGTTGGGCTACCACGACCGCCGGCAGACCGGGGACGTGCTGACCCGGGTCACCGGTGACGTACTCGTCGTCGAGGACTTCGTGGTGAAGTCGGCCAGCAACATCGTCGGCAGCCTGCTGGTGCTCGGCGGGAGCTTCGTCTTCTTGCTGACCCAGTCGTGGAGCGTCGCGCTGGTCGCGCTCGGCGTGGTGCCGCTGCTGGCGGTGATCTCCAACCACTACTCGCGCCAGATCAAGCGGGCCTCGCGGGTGCAGCGCGACCGCGAGGGCGACCTGGCCTCGACCACCCAGGAGATGCTCACCTCGATCCGGCTGGTGCAGAGCTACGGGCGCGGCCACGTCGACCTGGAGCGGTTCTCCGAACAGACCGGCCACAGCATGCAGGCGTCCTTGCAGGCGGCCAACATCCAGGCCCGGTTCAGCTTCGTCGTGGCACTGGCCGAGGCGCTGTCGATCGCCGCCGTGGTGTGGGTCGGAGTGTGGCTGGTCGACCGCTCCGCGATCACCATCGGCACCCTGGTGCTCCTGGTGCTCCTGCTGCAGAACATGTTCAAGCCGGCCCGCAAGATCGTCAGCGAGTGGTACAAGATCGGCAAGGTCTTCGCCAGCGTCGAGCGGATCACCGACCTGCTGGACCGCGACGTCACGGTCACCGACCTGCCCGACGCGATGCCGGCGCCGCCGCTGGGCGGCGCGGTCACCTTCCGCCACGTCACCTTCGCCTACCCGGACCAGCCCCGGCCGGTCCTCGACGACGTCAGCTTCGAGGTGCGTCCGGGCGAGGTGGTGGCGCTGGTCGGGGACAGCGGCGCCGGCAAGAGCACCATCGCGCAGCTGGTCCCCCGCCTCTACGACCCGGACCGCGGCGAGGTGCAGGTCGACGGGATCCCGGTACGCCGCCTCACCCTGGCCTCGCTGCGCCGCCAGGTCAGCATCGTGCTGCAAGACACCGTCCTGCTCAGCGGCACGGTCGCCGACAACATCGGATACGGCATTCCCGACGCCACCGACCACGACATCGAGCAGGCCGCGCGGGCGGCCAACGCGCACGGCTTCATCAGCGAGCTGCCCGAGGGGTACCGGACCCGGCTCGGGGAGCGCGGCGCCACCCTGTCGGGTGGACAGCGGCAGCGCCTGGCGATCGCGCGGGCCTTCATCCGCCGCGCGCCGATCCTGATCCTGGACGAGCCGACCACCGGCCTCGACGCGGAGTCCGCGCGCACCGTGGTCGCCGCGCTGCGCGACCTGATGCGAGGCACCACGACCATCGTGATCTCGCACGACCCGTCGCTGGTCCGCTGCGCCGACCGGGTGCTCGAGGTGCGGGCGGGGCGGGTGCGGCCGCAGCCGGCGCGTGGTCCCCGGCACGCCGCCCGGACCGACCGCTCGGAGCTGCGGCTCGGCTCCCTCGACGACGCGGACCGCCGGCTCGTGGACGGCCTGCGCCACCGGCTGCCCGGTCTCCCCGCCGCCCTGGACGCCGAGCGGGTGGCCGAGCACGCCGAGCAGGCCCTGCTCAGCCCGGGAGCCACGGTCGCCGACGCCGGCGTGGGCAAGCTGTGGCTGCGCGGGGACGGGTCCTGCTCGGTGCGCTACACGCTGACCGTCGACCCGGACCGTCCGCCGCTGGTGCTGCTGGGACGCCTGCAGCCGAGCCACGCCGCGGCCTCGGCGTACCTCTCGCGGCGGGTGCGCCCGCTGCTGCATGACGCCGGCCAGGTCCCGGGCGGCGGCCGGTCCGGTTCGTGGCGCGCGGCCACCACGGAGCTGCCCGGCGCGGCACTGGCGCTGCACCCCTTCCCGCTCGACCCCGACCTGCCGACGCTGCCGGGCGCGATCGGGCCCGACGTGCCCGGGCTGCTCGCCGGAGGAGACCGGCGCGGGGGCGGGGAGGCGACGCGGGTCGAGGTGGTGCACCACCCGCGCTCCGGCCCGTGCGTGCTGTTCTACCGCCCGGCCGCAGGCGCGTCCGCCGGCGGGCGCGAGCGCAACCTCTACGGCAAGGTCTACCCCGACCGCGGCGGCGAGGTCGTGGACGGCTTCCTGCAGGCCCTGGCCGGTCGCGCCGTCGACCTCGCCGGGCGGGCCCGGTTCCCGGCACCGGTGGGGTACCTGCCCGACCTGCGGCTGCTGCTGACCGAGGCCTTGCCGGGTCGGCCGATGGTGCCCCGCCTGCTGCGCGAGGCGCTGACGCTGGGCGACACCGCCTGCCCCGCGCTGCATGCCGCGGTGCACTCCTCGGCGGGGGCGCTGGCCGACCTCCACGGCACCGACCTGGTCACCGCCCCGGTCCGCACGGCGGGGAGCGAGCTGGTGGCGCTGCGCCGCGAGATCGGCGTGGTGGCCCGCGTGTGGCCGGACGTGGCCGCCGCGGTGGTCGCCTTCGTCGACGCCCTGTCCGACGCGGCTCCCGGCCCACCCGCTGCGATGGACCTGGTCCTTTCGCACGGCGACTTCACGCCCTCGCAGGTGCTCCTCGACGCCGGCACGCCGGCCGTGGTCGACCTGGACACCCTGTGCTGGGCCGACCCCGCGCTCGACCTCGGCCGCTACCTCGCGCAGCTGCACCTGCTGGGCACCAAGGTCGCCGGCGGAGAGGCGGTCACCGTGCTCGGCTCGCTGACCGGCACCTTCCTCGACTCCTACGGCGCCTGCTCCTTGCGGGCGGCGCAGGCCGCCGAGGCCGAGGACCGGGTGAGCTTCTATCTCGCGACCTCGCTGGTGCGCAGCGCGCTGCACGCCGCCCGCCAGCTCAAGGGCTACCGGCTGCACCTGGCCCTCTCGCTGCTCAGCGAGCTGCCCGGCCTGCCTGCAGCCACCCCCCACGTCCAGCGCCAGCCCCGGGAGGGACGCCGATGAGCACGAGACACGACCCGCTGGCGGCGTTCACGCGCTACCCGGACTGGTTGGCCGCCGGGATGGACGGGGACCGGGTCGCGGAGAGCCTGCAGCCTCGACTGCACCGGCTGGGCGCCGGCGACGCGACGCTGGTGGCGTGTCACCCCGAGCGGCTGCGGGCCAAGCAGGACCAGTGGGTCGCGCGGTACCGGCTACGGCTGCGCCGGCCCGGCGGCCGGGCCGAGGAGGAGCTGGTGCTGGTCGGTCGCCTGTGGGCGCCGCACCAGTGGCACGACGGCAACGGAGCCGGCTGGACCGTCTCCCTGCCCGACCTGCGCCTCACCCTGCGCCCGCAACCGCACGACGTGGACCTGCCGGCGCTACCCGAGTTGACCGACCCGGCGCGGATGGCCGGCCTGCTTCAGCGCGTCGTGGCCGAGCGCTACCCGGGCACGGTGGTGGAGCGCTGCGTGCCGCACGTGGTGCGCTACAAGCCGGGCAGCCGGTGCACGCTCGTCGTCGACGTCGCGTACGCGGGCACACCGTCCCCCGCCGCCCCGACCCCCGCCGCACCGAACCCGGTCGTGGTCAAGACCCACCAGGGCGACAAGGGCGCCGTCGCGTGGCAGGCGATGACCGCGCTGTGGGAGCGGGCCGACCGGTGGCGTGGCGAGCTGCACCTGGCCGAGCCGCTGGCCTACCTGCCGGTGCAACGCGTGCTGGTGCAGGGCCCGATCCCCGAGGAGCAGACCCTGAAGCTGCTCGCGGCCCGGGCGTTCGGCGCCGCCACCCGCGACGCCGCCACCCACGACGGTGCCGCCCACGACGGGGCGGGCCCGGTCGCGCTACTGCGCACCGCGCTGCGCCGCACCGCCCATGCGCTCGCCGTGCTGCACGGCACCGGTGCGGTCTACCCGCGGACCTGGACGCTGGAGCAGGAGCTCACCGAGGTCGGGGAGGTCGTGGACCGGCTGGCCCTCACCGTGCCGGCACTCGCCGGTGGCGCGGCACCCCTGCGCCAGGGCCTGGCCACCCGCGCAGCGGCGTACCCCCCCGATCCGCCCGTGCCCGCGCACCACGACTTCCGTCCCGCGCAGGTGCTGTTGCACGGCGACGAGCTCGGCTTCATCGACTTCGACGGCGCCGCGATGGCCGAGCCGGCGCTGGACCTCGGACGGTTCCGCGCCAAGCTGCGCGACACCGCGGTGTGGGCGCACCTGAACGCCGGCGGATCCCTGGACGGCGCCGGCTTCGCGCGCCACCTCGCGCTGGTCGACGTGCTCTGCGAGGAGCTCGTCGAGGCCTACCTGGAGCGGGCCGCGGTCTCCCGGCAGCGAGTGATGCTGTGGGAGACCTGCGACCTGCTCACCACGATGCTGCATGCGTGGACCAAGGTGCGGCTGGCCCGGCTGGAGCCGCGCCTGGCGATCCTGCGCCACGCGACGGACGCTCACAGGTCGTAGATCTGCACCGTTCCGGTGGCGATCAGGACCATGATGATCACGACCAGCAGGCCGAGCACGAAGTAGCCCACGCCCTTCGAGCGGGTCTCCTCCGGCGGCTCCGGCTCGTCGTACTTGTGGCCACCCTCCATGGTTCCTCCAACGGTGTGCCGCACGCCTCGCCGGCGTCGGCGGATCGGTGATGGCCCCTCCCTGCACGGCATCGTACCCGGCCCGGCGGACTTCATGTAACTTCGGGTTACAGGTTCTTCACCGCGCTGAGCAGCTTGCCGAGCGTGTCCTTCGCGTCGCCGAAGAGCAGGGTCGTCTTCGGGTCGAAGAGCAGCTCGTTCTCGATCCCGGCGAACCCCGGTCGCATCGACCGCTTCAGGAAGACGATCTGGGTCGCCTCGTCGGCGTTCAGGATCGGCATGCCGTAGATCGGCGCGCCCGGGGTGGTCTTGGCCGCCGGGTTGACCACGTCGTTCGCGCCGACCACCAGCACCACGTCGGTCTGCTTGAACTCGGCGTTGATGTCGTCCATCTCCCTGAGCTGCTCGTAGGGCACCTGCGCCTCAGCGAGAAGCACGTTCATGTGACCGGGCATCCGGCCGGCTACCGGGTGGATCGCGTAGTCGACCTTCGCCCCGCGGTCGGTGAGGACGTCGACCAGCTCGCGCAGGGCGTGCTGCGCCTGGGCCACC
>DASSVD010000155.1:0-27733 GCA_035706365.1 Nocardioidaceae bacterium | reverse complement strand
CCCCGGCGTACCAGATATCGCCCGAACGGGCGGTATCCTGCTCCACCCGTTCAGGCCACTTCCAGCACCCTCATCGCGACCTGCGCCAGCGCACCGTCGTCGTGCGGCAGCTCCACGCCCGGGATCGACGCCAGGGTCTGGCGCAGCAGACCCAGCAGGGTGCTCAACTCGGCGCGCTCGGTCCCCACCGTCGGACCGGCCGCTCCGTCCTGCAGCACCCTCATGTAGATCCGGTAGGTCTCCGCACCCGGCTCGAGACCGAGCTCCTCGACCATGGCCGCTCGCAGCGAGGCGTAGCAGTTCAGCGCCTCGCAGCGCCGGCCCGAGAGCCACAGTGCCTCCATCAGGGCACGCACGGCGTCCTCGGCGTAGCGGTCCCGGTCGACCGCCGCCCGGGCCAGGCGCACGGCGACCTCCGGTCGACCGAGCGCCAGTGCCTGCTCAGCCGCCCGGACGCAGGCGGTGACCAGCTCCTGCCGGACGCAGTTGCGCTCGGTCTCGGCCCAGGAGGCGTAGGCGTCGCTGGCCAGCAGCACCGGGGCCGAGATGACCAGGGCCTTCTCGGTCAGCGCCACGGACTCCTCGGGACGGACGGCCGCAGCGGCGCGGCGTACCAGGGAGCGGAAGATGGTCAGGTCGACCCGCACCTGCTCCGGGTCGAGCACGTAGCCGCTGGACGTGGTCGCCAGCACGGACCGCCGGCCGGTCAGGCCCAGGCACCGGCGCAGCACGCACACGTAGCTCTCCAGCGTGCCGACGTAGGTCTTGGGAGGCTCGCCGTCCCACAGCAGCTCGGCGAGCCGGTCCTTGGCGACCGGCGTCCCGGCGTGGACGGCCAGGACCTCCAGGATCTGTCTCGGTTTGACGCCGCCGAGATCGGCGGCGGTGATGGTGCGTCCGTCGGCGGTGCCCACGGTCGTGGGTCCGAACAGAGTGATGGTGAGCATCGGCGATTTCCCCTCGGCCAGTCGTGCCGCACCAGCGTGCAGCCCGGCAACCGCGGGGGTGGAGCCGTACCGGTGGGGTTACGCACCCCCAATCTTCGGCTGACCCGCTGCCGGCGACACACCACCCACCCGTGCCAGCGTCGCTACGCCCCTGTCCGTCCCGATCTTTTCTCAAGGTCGGTCCGTGACGGTGCTGCGGTGCGGAGCCCTGCGAGCGCAACCGCCCGCACCGACAAGGCCATCGCAGCACCAGCCAGGAGGAGAGTCCGCTGTGAGCACCAGAATCAGACGTCTCGGGGTGATCGCCACGGCGACCCTCGCCCTGGTCGCGCCCTTCGCGACCGCGGCGCTGGGTGCCGTCATCACACCCGACACCCCACGAACCGGATCGCTGGTCCAGGTCGGGCCGATCGCCGACAACGGCTTCCCGACGTGGTACAAGGACAGCAACGGTGACAAGCTCGAGCTGTGCACGAGCACGAACGACCCGCTGTGCGGGATCACCCCCGACCTGCTTCCGGCCCCGGACGCACCGATGTCGTTCCCCGACAACTACCCCGACGAGCTCTTCTACCAGCTCGCCGGCGGCGACGTCAGCACCAGCACGGGCGTCGACCTGAGCATCGTGATGGACCTCGAGGCGGCGTTCTCGATCGGGCCGCCGTCTGCGGGCGACCAGGTCGTCTTCGGCCGGATCCGGATCCGCGCCAAGGACGCCCCGGACGGCGTGACCTGGCGGATCACCCACCCCTACGGTGTCGACCAGTTCACTACCGGCGGCGGCGGAGGGATCAACTTCACCGAGGACATCGGGCTGTCGCCCGGGGTGTTCGGCGGTGCGCTGAACAGCCGCGTCGGCCCGTTCCTGAAGTGGGACCCTGCGATCGCCCCGGCCGCACCGGCCGGCTACACCGGCGACCCGGGGGTGCTGCACGAGGTGGTGGGCAGCCCCTACGGCACCAACTTCCTCCGCGTCGAGCAGCGCAACCCGGACGGGACCTGGACCGAGATCGGCCGCAACAACCAGTTCTCCGTGCAGGGCAAGTACGCCGTCAACGCCGGCGTCGACGTGCAGCAGGCGACCTACAGCCTGGCCGCCGACGGCACGGGCGTGGTCGAGGCGTGGGCCAAGTCCGACCCCGGTGAGGCGATCCAGCTGGCCGGCGACCCGGCGCTGGGCTACTCGACCACGACGATGGCCGGCCAGGACGGTCGCTACTACGGCCGCGTCCCGGTCACCGGCGACATCGCTTCAGGCGCGACCGTGAAGGTGGTCAACGCCGGCGACGTGCCGGTCACCACGAAGACGATGAAGCTTGTCGACCGGGTCAACGTGACCGGGGCCGCCTGGGATGGCGACGCCGGCACGCTGACGATCGCTGCGAGCTCGTCCGACCAGGAGCAGGACGGCAGCCTGCCCTCGCTGACGGCCGATGGTTTCGGGCCGCTGACCGGGGCGACCACGACGTTCACAGGCATCACCGCGCCGCCGTACGAGATCACCGTCAGCTCGTCGGCCGGTGGCTCGACCACGGTGCCGGTGAGCACCAGCGGCGCCACCCAGTCGACCGACGCCCCGGTGGCGGCGGTGACCGGACCTGCCACCGCGCAGGTGGGACAGACCGTCACCCTGGACGCCGACGGCTCGCTGGGCGAGATCAGCACCTACACCTGGGACGTCTCCGGCCTGCCTGGCTCGCCGGCGGTCACCGGTCAGGGCAGCGCGTCGATCTCGTTCACACCGACCGAGCCGGGCACTCACACGGTGTCGTTGACCGTCACCGGTCCTGGCGGCAGCAGCGCGCCGGTCAGCTACACCGTCACGGTGGGGGCCACGACCGACGTGGACCTGGTCGTGGGGCCGGACCAGACGGTACGACGCGGCAACCAGGCCACCCTGGACGCCTCGGGGAGCACCGGGGTGACCTCGCTGGCCTGGACCCAGGTCTCTGGCACACCGGTCACGCTGTCCGACGCCACGGCTGCGAAGCCGAGCTTCACCTTCCCGCGGATGGTCCTGCCCGGGTCGGGAAGCAACGCCGGCTACGTCTACGACAACGACCCGCTGGTGTTCTCGGTGACCGCGACCGGCGTGAACGGCACCACCGCCACGAAGCAGGTGACGGTCTCGCCGGAGCCGGAGACGGTCGACAACATGTCGGTCCGCTACCGCACCCGCGGTGAGTGGAGGATCTCGGGCAGCTCGTCGATCACGGCCGGCCAGCGGGTGGCCATCGTGCTCGGCAGCCAGCCCACCGGCCGGTTGATCGGCACCGCCGCGGTCGACACCACCGGGGCCTTCTCCTACCGCGGCAACGTGGCGGGACCGGGCAACGAGCGGCAGGTCACCGTGCTCACCGCCCTCGGCGGACGCACCGTGACATCGATCAACGTGACCAGCTGAGCGCGGGCGTCGGCTCATCCCCGGCGCCCCACTCCCGACCGGCCGTGGGGCCGGGGCCCACGTGGCTCCGGCCCCACGGGCCTGCCCGGCTACTCCCAGAACACGCGCTCCACCACGGCGCGCGCCCGGCGCGTGACCCGCAGGTAGTCGTTGACCAGCTCGTCGGACTCGCCCGGCCGGTAGCCGCAGACGTGGGCGACCGCGGCCTTCTCGCGTGGGTCCCGGGGCAGCGAGTCGAACACGCGCCCGCGGACCTGCGTGATCGCGTTGCGCACCCGGCTGGCCGTGGTCCACGCCGCGCGGAGCGCCTCCGCGTCGTCCTCACCCAGCAGGCCCGCCGCCACCGCCGCGCTCAGCGCCTCCCCGGTCCGGGTTGTGCGCAGCTCCGGCACGCGGTGGGCGTGCTCGAGCTGTAGCAGCTGGATGGTCCACTCCACGTCGGCGAGGCCGCCCCGCCCCAGCTTCAGGTGGGTGGCGGGGTCGGCGCCGCGGGGTAGCCGCTCCTCATCGACCCTCGCCTTGATCCGGCGGATCTCCAACACCTCGTCCGCGCTCAGGCCCCGCGCGGGAAAGCGCAGCGGGTCGATCAACGCGGTGAACCGCTCGCACAGGCCCGGGTCGCCGATCGACGCCTCGGCGCGCAGCAGTGCCTGGGCCTCCCAGACCGCCGACCACTTGGCGTAGTAGCCGGCGTAGGAGTCCAGCGTGCGCACCAGCGCGCCCTGCTTGCCCTCCGGACGCAGCCCGGCGTCCACCTCCAGCGCCGGGTCGGTGCCGGGCAGCGCGAGCAGCCGGCGCAGCTCGTTGGCGATCGCCTGCGCGGCCGAGGCGGCCTCGGTGGGATCCGCGCCGTCGTCGGGCTCGTGCACGAACATCACGTCGGCGTCGCTGCCGTAGCCCAGCTCGTGGCCACCGAAGCGGCCCATCGCCACGATCGCCATCCGGGTCGGAGGCGGCGCACCCCGCTGGGTGGCGACCGCCTCGGTGGCCACCGACAGCGCGGCCTCCAGCGTGGCCTGGGTCAGGTCGGTCAGCGCGTCGCCGACCGCGACCACCTCCAGCAGCCCGCACAGGTCGGCCACCGAGATCCGGAACAGCTCGCGTCGCCGGATCGCGCGGACCGCGAAGATCGCCGCCTCCGGGTCCTCCTGCCGGCGAGCCGCCGCGAGCATCTCCTTGACCAGCGCCTCCCGACCGAGCGGGACTAGTCCGCCCTCGCGACCGAGCAAGGCGACCCCGTCGGGTGCGCGCTGCAGCAGGTCGGTGGCGTAGCGGCTGGACGCCAGCACCAGCGCGATCCGCTGGGCCACCTGGCCCTCGTCGCGGAGCAGCCTCAGGTACCAGTGCGTGGTGCCGAGGGCCTCGGAGATCCGCCGGAAGCCGAGGAGGCCGGCGTCGGGGTCCGGGGCGTCGGCGAACCACTCGAGCATCGCGGGCAGCAGGGTGCGCTGAATCGCCGCGGATCGCGACACGCCGGAGGTGAGCGCCTCCAGGTGGCGCAACGCGGCGACCGGGTCGCTGTACCCCAGCGCCGCCAGTCGCTGCTGGGCAGCCTTCGGGGTGAGCCGCACCTCGTCGCCGGGGATCTTGGCCACCGCCGCGAGCAGGGGGCGGTAGAACAGCTTCTCGTGCAGGCGACGCACCTCCTTGCGGTGGCGCCGCCACTCCTGGTCCAGCTCGGTGACCGGGTTCGTGCGGAACCCCATCGACCGGGCCAGCGCACGCAGCACGTCCGGGTCCTCGGGCAGCACGTGGGTGCGGCGCAGGTGGGCCAGCTGCACGCGGTGCTCGAGCGTGCGCAGGAACATGTACGCCGCCTCCAGCGACGCCCCGTCGTCGCGGCCGACGTACCCCCCGCGGGTCAGGTCGGCCAGCGCACTCAACGTGGCCGGGTCGCGCACCGACGGGTCGCCGCGACCGTGGACCAGCTGGAGCAGCTGCACCGCGAACTCCACGTCGCGCAGCCCGCCGGCACCGAGCTTGATCTGCCGCTCGGCCTGGTGACTCGGGATGTGCTCGAGCACCCGGCGGCGCATCGCCTGGACCTCGGGCACGAAGTTGTCCCGCTCGGCGGCCGACCAGACCATCGGCGAGATGGTGTCGATGTAGGCCCGGCCGAGTGACGGGTCGCCGGCCACCGGACGCGCCTTGAGCAGCGCCTGGAACTCCCAGGTCTTCGCCCAACGCCGGTAGTACCCCTCGTGGCTGGTCAGGCTGCGCACCAGCGGTCCCGCCTTGCCCTCGGGACGCAGTGCCGCGTCGACCGGCCAGATGGTGCCCTCGCCGGTGTGGTCGGAGCAGGCCCGCATCAGGTGGGAGGCCAGCTGGGTGGCGGTGCGCATGGCGGCCGACTCGTCGACACCGTCGGCCGGCTCGGCGACGAAGATGACGTCTACGTCGCTGACGTAGTTCAGCTCCCGACCGCCGCACTTGCCCATCGCCACCACCGCCAGGCGGCAGTCGGCGGCCGCCTCCCCCACCCGGGCCCGGGCGACCGCGAGAGCGGCCTCCAGGGTGCCGGCGGCCAGGTCGGAGAGCTCCGCGGCGACATCGTCCACGCGTGCCTGCCCGGTCAGGTCGCGGGCCGCGAGCCGCAGCAGCAGGCGGCGGTAGGACACGCGCAGCGCGTCCACGGCGGCGGCGTCGTCGAACGGCTCGTGGGCGCCGGCCCTCGGGGCGGACTCGCCCGGGTCAGCGCCCACGGCGCGCAGCATCTCCGCGCGCAGCGCGAACGCCGCCGGCCGGGTGCTGGCCAGGGCCGGGTCGACCAGCTCGTGCCAGTGCTCGGGGTGCCGGTGCAGGTGCGTGGCCAGCGCGCTGCTGGCCCCGAGCACCGAGAGCAGCCGGCGGGCGACGTCCGGATCGTCGACCAGCGTGTGCAGCAGCGCGTCCCGGTCGTCGGCGACCTCGGCCAGGTCGGCCAGGGTCCGCGCCGCCTGGTCCGGGTCCGCGGTGTCGGCGACCGGCTCCACCAGCGCGTCGGCCGCCTCGCCGAGGGTGCGCAGTGCGGCCAGCGACCCCTCGGCGTCCTCGAACCCGAGCCGGGCCAGCACCCCGACCGAGGTCGAGACGCGTTGCCCCTTCACCACCGGGCCTCCCGGCGGCACAGCCCGGCGAAGCCGGTGGCCAGGGGCTGCCAGGTCGTGCGCAGCTCGGCCTCCGCTGCCTCGATCTGACCGAGCGCAGCGGGCAGGTCCAGCTCGGTCTCGCGTGCCGCGTCGCGGTTGTCCTCGACCCATCGCCGCACGATGCCCGCCCCCGCCTCCGGGTGCCACTGCACGCCCCACACCCGGCTGCCGAACCAGGCCGCCTGGATCTCCATCCGTTCGGTCCGCGCCAGCACCCGCGCGCCGGCCGGCATCTCGTGCACCACGTCCTGGTTCCACTGCACCCCGACCCGGGCGGTGGTCAGCGGGCCGAGCAGCCGGTCCTGCGCGGCTGCGGGCAACCAGCCGATCGGGGGCGTCCCGATCTGCTTGCCCAGCGGGTTGCGGTGCACCACGCCGCCCAGCGCCACCGCGGCCAGCTGGTGGCCCAGGCAGATCCCCAGCACCGGGGTCGCGTGGCGGGCGGCGCCCCGGATCAGGTCCCTGACCCCTCCCAGCCAGGGGTACGCCGCGTCGTCGTCGGGCCCCATCGACCCGCCCAGGACGACCATCCCGTCGTGGTCGTCCAGCGTCGCGGGGAGGGTGTCGCCGCGGTAGGGGCGGCGTACGTCCAGCTGCGCGCCGGCCCCGGACAGCCACTCACCCATCCAGCCCGGCGGGCAGTCCGCCTCGTGCTCGACGACCAGCAGCCGCGTTCCGGCGCCCGGGCCTGCCGGCGCCTCGTGCTCGGTGCTCACAGCAGCGGGAGCATCCGGTCGCGCTCGAAGCTGGAGACCTGGGTGCGGTACTCCTGCCACTCCGAGCGCTTGTTGCGCAAGAAGAAGTCGTAGACGTGCTCGCCGAGCGTCTCGGGCAGCAGCTCGCTCTTCTCCGCCACCTCGATCGCCTCGGACAGCGTGTGCGGCAGCGGGTCGATGCCCAGCGCCTTGCGCTCGCGGTCGTTGAGCGACCACACGTCGTCCTCGGCCTCGCGCGGCAGCTCGTAGCCCTCCTCAATGCCCTTCAAGCCGGCGCCGAGGATCACCGCGAAGGCGAGGTAGGGGTTGCACGCCGAGTCGATGGTGCGCAGCTCGATGCGGGTCGACTGGCCCTTGTTGGGCTTGTACATCGGGATCCGGATCATCGCAGAGCGGTTGTTGTGCCCCCAGCAGATGTAGGAGGGCGCCTCGCCGCCGCCCATCAGCCGCTTGTAGGAGTTCACCCACTGGTTGGTGACCGCGGTGATCTCGGCGGCGTGGGTGAGCACGCCGGCGATGAAGGCACGCCCGGTCTTGGACAGCTGGTACTCCGACCCGGCGGAGAAGAACGCGTTGCGGTCGCCCTCGAACAGCGACACGTGCGTGTGCATCCCCGAGCCGGGGTGGGTCGTGAACGGCTTGGGCATGAACGTGGCCCAGATCCCCTGGCTCAGCGCCACCTCGCGGACCACGGTGCGGAAGGTCATGATGTTGTCGGCGGTGGACAGCGCGTCGGCGTAGCGCAGGTCGATCTCCTGCTGTCCCGGGCCGCCCTCGTGGTGGCTGAACTCGACGGAGATCCCCATCGACTCCAGCATCGTGATCGCCTCGCGGCGGAAGTCCGCGCCCGAGCTCTGCGCGGTGTGGTCGAAGTACCCGCTGCGGTCCACCGGGACCGGCTCGACCCCCGGCGCGGGGGTGTCCTTGAACAGGTAGAACTCGATCTCGGGGTGGGTGTAGAAGGTGAAGCCGTACTCCCCCGCCTTGGACAGGGTGCGCTTGAGCACGTAGCGCGGGTCGGCGTACGACGGGCTGCCGTCGGGCATCACGATGTCGCAGAACATCCGCGCCGTACTCGGCCCCTCACCGCGCCACGGCAGGATCTGGAACGTCGAGGGGTCCGGCTTGGCCAGCATGTCGGCCTCGTAGACGCGCGCGAACCCCTCGATCGCCGACCCGTCGAAGCCGATCCCCTCGCTGAAGGCGCCCTCCAGCTCGGCCGGCGCGATCGCCACCGACTTCAGGTAGCCCAGCACGTCGGTGAACCACAGCCGGACGAACCGGACATCGCGCTCCTCCAGCGCCCGCAGCACGAACTCTTCCTGTTTGCCCATGGCGCCCACTATGGCGCATCGGCAAGGCCGGTCGCGCGTGCGGCTCAGCCGGCGTCGGCGGGGACGTTGCGGCGCAGCTCCTCGAGCCAGGCTTCGGCGTTGCCGTCGGAGGGGGCGCGCCACTCGCCGCGCGGCGAGAGCGACCCGCCGGCCGACACCTTGGGGCCGTTGGGCAGCGCGGAGCGCTTGAACTGGCTGAAGCCGAAGTAGCGCCGGACGAACACCTCCAGCCAGTGCCGGATGGTGGCCAGGTCGTAGGAGGTGCGCCGCTCCTCGGGGAACCCGGGCGGCCACTCGCCGGTCGACTCGTCGCGCCAGGCGTGCCAGGACAGGAAGGCGATCTTGCTCGGGGCGTAGCCGTAGCGCAGCACGTGGAAGAGGGTGAAGTCCTGCAACGAGTAGGGGCCGATCTGCTCCTCGGTGGACTGGGGCCCCTCCCCCTCCTCGGCCGGCACCAGCTCGGGGGTGATCTCCTGGTCCACGATCGCGTCGAGCAGCCGGTTCACGTCGTCGTCGAACAGCCCCTCGGCGACCACCCAGCGGATCAGGTGCTGGATGAGCGTCTTGGGGACGCCGGCGTTGACGGTGTAGTGCGACATCTGGTCGCCGACCCCGTAGGTGCACCAGCCCAGCGCCAGCTCGGAGAGGTCGCCGGTGCCGAGCACGATCCCGCCGCGGTGGTTGGCCAGCCGGAACAGGTAGTCGGTGCGCAGCCCGGCCTGCACGTTCTCGAAGGTGACGTCGTAGACCGGCTCGCCCTTGCTGAACGGGTGGTCGAGGTCCTCGAGCATCTGCCGGGCCGCCGGGGTGATGTCGATGTCCTCGAAGGTCAGCCCCAGCGCCTCGGAGAGCTTTGTGGCGTTGCTGCGGGTGGTCTCGCCGGTGGCGAACCCGGGCAGCGTGTAGGCGAGGATGTCGCTGCGCGGCCGGCCCAGCCGGTCCATCGCGCGGGCGGCCACGATCAGCGCGTGGGTGGAGTCCAGGCCGCCGGAGACGCCGATCACGATCTTGGGGTTGCCGATCGCGCGCAGCCGCTGCTCCAGGCCGGAGACCTGGATGTTGTAGGCCTCGTAGCAGTCCAGGGCGAGGCGCTCGGGGTCGTCGGGCACGAACGGGAACCGGTCCACTCGGCGGCGCAGGCCGATGTCGCCCTGAGGCGGGTCGAGGGTGAGCTCGACGGTGCGGAACCGCCCGGTGCGCTCGGCGTGGGTACGCCGGTTGTCATCGAAGGTGCCCTGGCGCAGGCGCTCCTGACGCAGCCGGTCCACGTCCACGTCCGCGACCGAGCGGCGTGGCCCCTCCGGGAAGCGCTCGCTCTCGGCCAGGCACTCCCCGCACTCGTAGATCATCGTCTGCCCGTCCCAGGACAGGTCCGTGGTCGACTCGCCCTGGCCGGCCGCGGCGTACACGTAGGCGGCGAGGCCGCGCGAACTGGCCGAGCGCACCATCAACCGCCGGTCCTCCGCGCGGCCCACGGTGATCGGGCTGCCGGACAGGTTCACCAGGACGGTGGCACCGGCCAGCGCCGCTTCCGCGCTGGGCGGCACCGGCACCCACAGGTCCTCGCAGACCTCCACGTGCAGCACCAGTCCGGGCACGTCACGCACGTTGAAGAGCAGGTCGGGACCGAACGGCACCACCGCGCCGTTGAGCGTGATCGTGGCGCCGCGCTGGTCGTCGCCGGGAGCGAAGTGGCGCCGCTCGTAGAACTCGCGGTAGGTCGGCAGGTAGGACTTCGGGGCCACCCCGAGCACCCGCCCGCGGTGGATCACCACGGCGCAGTTGAACAGCCGGTGGCCGTGCCGCAGCGGCGCACCGACCACGAGCACCGGCAGCAGGTCGGTGGACGCCTCGACCAGCAGGCCGAGGGCCTCGACCACCTGGTCGAGCACCGGGTCCTGCAGGAAGAGGTCCTCGACCGAGTAGCCGGTCAGGGCCAGCTCGGGAAAGACCGCGACCGCGGTGCCCTCCTCCGCGCAAGCCCGCGCCTCGGCGAGGATGCGCTCGGCGTTCGTCGTGGGGTCCGCGAGCGCGACCGGCACCGTGCAGGCGGCCACGCGGGCGAACCCATGGCGGTAGGCAGAGGCGAAGTCCACGGCTGCGAGTCTGCCACGAAGGGCCGCCCGCACGTGACCAGGGACACAGGGCCCGGGGGGCCCGGCCGGTACTAGCCTGGGCACGAGGCGGGCGGTCTCGACAGGCTCGACCAGCCGGGATCGGTCTCGACAGGCTCGACCAGCCGGGATCGGTCTCGACAGGCTCGACTAGCCGGGATCCGGCTCGACCAGTTGGGATCCGGCTCGGCCAGTCGGAATCGGGCCTGACCGGCCGGAACCGGGCCCGGCCGCCGAGACCGACACACGTCCGGGGACTCCGCGGGAGCCTCGAGAGCAGTTCGGAGAGCAGATGAGCGAGACCCCTGCACCCTACGGCGCCGGCCCGGAGGCGGCCGCGGCGCCGCCGAAGCGGGTGCGCACCCACCACCTGCGCGCGATGAAGGAGCGCGGCGAGAAGTGGGCGATGTTGACCGCCTACGACATGTACACCGCCCAGACCTTCGACGAAGCCGGGATCCCGGTGCTGCTGGTCGGCGACTCGGCGTCCAACAACGTGTTCGCCAACGACACCTCCCTGCCGGTGACCGTGGACGAGCTGATCCCGCTGGTGCGGGCGGTCAGCCGCTCCGCGCACCATGCGCTGGTGGTCGCCGATCTTCCGTTCGGCTCCTACCAGGCGTCCGCGGAGCAGGCGTTCCAGACCGCGGTGCGGTTCATGAAGGAGGCCGGCGCGCACGCGATCAAGCTCGAGGGCGGCGCGGAGGTGGCGCCCCAGGTGGAGCTGCTCACCCGTTCCGGCATCCCGGTGATGGCGCACATCGGCTTCACCCCGCAGTCCGAGCACAACCTCGGCGGGTACCGGGTGCAGGGCCGTGGCGAGGCCGGGGCCCGGCTCCTCGCGGACGCGAAGTCACTGGAGGCGGCCGGCGCCTTCTCGCTGGTGATGGAGATGGTGCCCGGCGACGTCGCCGGGGAGATCACCCGGACCCTGGCCATTCCCACGATCGGCATCGGGGCAGGGCCGCAGTGCGACGCCCAGGTGCTGGTCTGGCAGGACATGGCCGGGCTGCGGACCGGCCGGATGCCGCGCTTCGTCAAGCAGTACGCCGACCTGCACGGGGTGCTGCTCGACGCCGCGCGCAGCTATGCGGCCGATGTGGCTTCCGGCTCGTTCCCGGGTGAGGAGCACACGTTCTCCTGAGCCGCCTGTGCCCGTGGGGGTGGCGGGCGGGTCAGGCCGTCCAGCCCAGGACGGCCTCGCCCAGGGTGAGCGCGGCGTACCACACAAGCACCGCGAGCAGCGGCGCCGTGAGCACCCGCAGCGGGTGCGCGCGCCACCACCGCACGCACATCACCAGCAGCCACAGCCAGAAGGCGAGCAGCAGCACGATCGCCCACAGCGGCGCGACCAGGCCGGAGGCGGCGTAGAAGGGCAGCGTCGCCAACAGCAGCAGCACGCCGACAACGGCGCCGAACCGGGCCCAGCCGGAGCCCCGGCGGGCGGTGACGTGGTCGCTCACGGCACCAGGGTAGGGCGGCTCAGGCGAGTACGGCGGCGAACCACACCACGACGGCCAGCACGGCCAGCAGCGGCACCCACCCGGGCCGGCGCAGGAACCACCGCACACCCAGCGCGACCAGTCCCACCCACAGCAGCGGGAGCAGCAGCGAGGTCACCCAGCCGGGGGTGACCACGGCCGTGTAGCCGTAGAGGAAGCCGGTCGCGGCGAGACCGGCCAGGCCGACCCATGGCGCGGGCCGCGACGCGGGGTCGGCGCGCCGGGCAGTCGGGCTCCCGCGCCGGGCAGCCGGGCCACCGCGTCGGGCGCGGTTCAGCTCGGGTCGTCGTTCCACTTCGGGTCGTGCTCCCAGTCCTCGTTGCGCTCCTCGACCTTGTCCAGCGCGCGCGAGGCGGCTTCGCGGGTCGGGTAGGGGCCGAGCCGGTCCGCGTTGCGGCAGCCCTGCTCACCCTCGACCTCGTGGTGCTTGAGGCAGAACCAGTACTCCTCGTCGGTGGCACCCATCGCAGCACTCCTCCTCCGGTGGCGGACGGCTCCGGCGCATCGTCCCCTACGGGTCGCAAACTACACTCGGCGGCGTGACTGCGATCGTTCCCGGGACCATCTCGCCGCGCCGCCCCGTCCCCGCGCACATCCCGCGCCCCGAGTACGTCGACCAGGAGGCGCCCGCGCCGTTCACCGGCTCTGAGGTCAAGGACGCCGACACGATCGCGCGGATGCGGGTCGCCGGTCGGCTGGCCGCCCAGGCGCTGCAGCTGGTCGGCAAGCACGTCGCCCCCGGCGTCACCACCGACGAGCTGGACCGGATCGGTCACGAGTTCCTGGTCGACAACGACGCCTACCCCTCCACGCTGGGGTACCGCGGCTTCCCCAAGTCGCTGTGCAGCAGCGTGAACGAGGTGATCTGCCACGGCATCCCGGACAGCCGGGTGATCGAGGACGGCGACATCGTCAACATCGACATCACCGCCTACATCGGCGGGGTCCACGGGGACACCAACGCCACCTTCCTCGCCGGCGACGTCGACGAGGAGAGCCGGCTGCTGGTGGAGCGGACCGAGGAGACGCTGCGCCGCGCGATCAACGCGGTGCGACCGGGCCGGAGGATGAACGTGATCGGCCGGGTGATCGAGTCCTACGCCAAGCGGTTCGGGTACGGCGTGGTCCGCGACTTCACCGGCCACGGCGTGGGCGAGGCGTTCCACTCCGGGCTGATCGTGCCGCACTACGACTCGCCGTACTACGACACCCTGATCGAGCCCGGGATGACCTTCACCATCGAGCCGATGCTGTGCCTGGGCACCTACGAGTGGGACATGTGGGACGACGACTGGACCGTGGTCACCAAGGACCGCTTGCGTAGCGCGCAGTTCGAGCACACGCTGCTGGTCACCGACTCGGGCGCGGAGATCCTCACCCTCCCCTAGGACGTCCGGGGCCTCAGAGGCGGCCGGCGAGCCTTTCCACGCGCAGCACACCCGCTTCATGCTCCGGGTCGGCCGACATCACCGCGGCGAGGCGCAGGTGGGGCAGCGCGTCGTCGTACCGCGACTGGCGCTCGAGTGCGCGACCGAGCGCGAACCGGGCCCACACGTCGGCGGGGCACTCCTCGACCAGCCGACGCAGCTCCGCCTCGGCCTTGGCCAGCTGGGCGGTCTGGAAGTACGCCCACGCGCGCAGGGTGCGCAGGCTCGTCGCCTCCGGCTCCTGCTCGATGGCGGGGTCGAGCAGCGCGAGCGCCTCGGCCGGCGCTCGCTCCTCCAGCAGCCGCCACGCCTCGTGGTAGACGTCGGCCGGGTGGTTCTCGCGCGACGGTGCACCCATGCTCATGCCGATTCAACGGCTCGGGACTCGGCGCCATTCCCGAGGGCCACGCCGTCGGGTCCGTCTCCTGCGCGCTCGCGGCAAGTTCCCCAAGGTATGCAGACGAACCCGCACTTCCCACGACGTGCCCGGGCGCTCCCCATGGCGGACTGGCACTTCCCCGGTGGAGTTCCACACGGGAAGTTCGAGAAATCCATGGGGAGTACGCCGCGGCGCCGAGCGCGGGGCACGTTCCCGGCGGGACCCGGTCAGCGTTCCGCGGGAGGCCCCGGCGACGTTCCGCGCGAGCTCCGGCGACGTTCCACGCGACGCTGGCCAGCATCGTGAGTACGAGCACGGGTCTGCCGACGGCCGTCGGTGGGACTTCCCACGACATTCCAGCACTTCCCGCGCGGAGTTCATCGAGGGATGCGCTGCTTCGCCAACAGACCTTGGGGAAGCTGGGGCGCCTGGGATGCCTGGGGCGGCTGGGGCGCTCTGGGCTCATGGGGCTGCTCAGCCCTACAACGCGGCCAGCACCGGGCTACAGAGGCGGATGAGCTGGCCTGTAGGCCGGGTTCTGTCCGCTCCCTGACGGGAACGGGGCGACCATCCATCTAGGACCACCGTCGCCGGTGGCCTCGTGCGGTCTACCCGCGAGCTCGGGCGGGCCGCCCTCGAACGCTCGCGCAGGTGGCACCGAAGCACCACCCTCTTGACCTTGCTCCAGGTGGGGTTTACCGAGCCGTTCCGGTCACCCGGCACGCTGGTGGTCTCTTGCACCACCGTTTCACCCTTACCGCCCCGGCACGCCGGAGCGGCGGTCTGCTCTCTGTGGCACTGTCCCGCGGGTCACCCCGGGTGGGCGTTACCCACCACCTTGCCCTGTGGAGCCCGGACCTTCCTCGGGAGGACCTCACGACCCTCACGCGGTCGCCCGGCCAGCTCATCCGCACGGCCCAGGATAGGGCAGCCGAGCGGTCGATGCCGCATCGCGACGGCACCTCGATCAGGCCGGCTCGAAGCGCACCACCCGCTGGTCGAGGTCCACCTCCACCAGCCGCACCTGCAGGTCGGTGCCCAGCGGCAGCGGTCGCGAGGGGTCCGGGCTGGCGATCTTGCCCTCGATGGCGTGCTCCTGGATCACCACGTCCCCGGACAGCTGGTCCTCGTCGAGCGCGACGACCACCCCGGCGTAGGTCTCCCCCACGTGCTTGCGCATCACCTCGGCCTCGACCAGGTTGACCAGCGCGCTCTCGTAGGCACCGGCCCGCCGGCCCGACTCGGCCATCGTGCGGGGCAGCTCCTCCAGCTTGTCCAGCACCCAGGTGGGCACCTCGGTCTCCGCACACAGCGCGACACAGATCTCCAGCGCGTAGCGGTCGACCAGCCGGCGCAGCGGGGCGGTGACGTGGGCGTACTCCGAGGCCAGCGCGGAGTGCTCCGGCTGCGCAGGCACCGCGCCGTTGAAGCCGACGTAGCCGGCTCCGCGCAGCAGCTGCGTGCAGGCCAGCACCATCGCCGCATGCTCGGGCCGGCCCGGATCCAGGGAACGGATGAAGTCGGGGTAGAGCAGCTCGGCCGGCCAGTCGATCCCCAGCGCCCGCGCCGTGCGGTGCAACCGCTGCACGTCGCGCGGGTCCGGCGGCGGCAGCGTGCGCAGCAGACCGACCCGGGCATAGACCATCAACGAGGCCGCCGCCATCCCGGTCAGCAAGGAGATCTGCGCGTTCCACTCCTCGACCGGCAGCATCTTGCGGAACGCCAGGCTCCAGTTCTCGCCGTCGACGTTGATCTCCTGCTCCGGCAGGGGCAGCGACACCCCGCCGCGGGCCGCCTCGCGCGCCTTGCGGAGCTCCCCGACCTCACGCAGCAGGGTGAGCAGGTCGTCCAGGCCGGCGGGGGCATCGAAGGCACCCCCGGCCGCAGCGACCGTCGTACTCACGCTCCGAGTGTCGGCCCCGCCAGCCCCGCCGCCGGTGCCCTGATCGACGCGGCGCTGCAGCGACTCGTAGTCCAGCTTGGCGCGACTGCGCACCAGCGCGCGCTCCACGAACGCGTCGGTGCCCTCGCCGGAGGGGTCGACGCGGATGGTCCACAGCAGCGCCGGCCGGTCCTGGTCCGGGAGCAGCGACGCGGCATCCTCGGACAGCACGGGCGGATGCAGCGGCACCTTCGAGTCCGCGCCGTAGAGGGTCTCCCCGCGCCGGTTGGCCTCCAGGTCGACCGGGCTGCCCGGCTCCACGAAGGCCGCCACGTCGGCGATCGCGTAGTAGACGACGTAGCCGTCACCGCTGCGCTCGAGGTGCATCGCCTGGTCCAGGTCCCGCGACTGCGGCGGGTCGATGGTCACCAGCGGCAGGTCGGTGCGGTCCAGCTCAGGCAGCTTCGGGTTCGCCGCCGCATGCGCCGCCGCACCCTCGACCTCGGCCGGGAAGTCCGGACTGACCCCCATCTCCTGCTGGATGGCCGCGATGCCTCGGCGCAGGGTGTCCCCATCGGCCTGATGCACACGCACGACTCGTCTGGGCACTGCGGGACTCCTCCCGGCCGGGGACGGACGCGTCCCAGCATAGGGTGACCCGGTGCTGATCCTGCTCCCTCCGTCCGAAGGCAAGTACGCTCCGGCCCGCGGCGCCACGCTCGACCTGGACCGGCTCAGCTTCCCAGCCCTGACCGATGCCCGCCGCACCATGCTGGACGCGCTCGTGCGGCTCTGCGGGGCCGACGAGGTCCCCCTCGACGAGGCGGTCCGCGCGTTGGGCGTCGGCCCCACCCTCGCCGACGAGGTCGCCCGCAACGCCCGGTTGCCGCAGGCGCCCACCGCGCGGGCGGACCGGGTCTACACCGGGGTCCTCTACGAGGCGCTGGACCTGCCGAGCCTGTCGCCCGCAGCCAAGCGGCGCGCTGCGTCGCGCGTCGCGATCACCTCGGCACTGTTCGGCCTGCTCCGGCCGGGTGACCGGGTGCCGGCGTACCGGCTCTCCGGGGCGGTGAGCCTGCCGGACCTGGGCCCCGTCGCCAGCTTCTGGCGGCAGAGGCTGGACGCGGCGGTCCGTGAGGCAGCGGGCTCCGGACTCGTGCTGGACCTGCGGTCGAGCACGTACGCCGGCTTCTGGCGCCCCGCACCGGACCTGGCCGAGCAGGTGATCGCGCTGCGCGTCCTGCACGAGAGCAACGGCACCCGCTCGGTGGTCTCGCACTTCAACAAGGCCACGAAGGGCCGACTCGTGCGCGCACTGCTCGAGGACGGGCGGAACCCCGCACGACCTGGCAGGCTCGCGGAACTGCTCGCCGACCTGGGCTGGAAGGTCGAGCCCGGCAGCCGCGGCGCGGGCGGTGCCGGCGCCACCTGGGACGTGGTGGTCACGGACCTGTGATGCCGCCGGCTCTGCTCACCCCTGCTCGGTGACCTCGATGCCGAGGATGCTGATCGGCTGCCGCGGCGCCTCCGGACCGAGCGCCCCACCGGTCCCCTGCCGGGCGATCCGGTCCACGATCGACATCCCTTCCACGACGCGGCCGAAGACGGTGTAGCCGCCGCCCGCGGTCGGCAGCCGGGTGTTGTCGTAGACGATGAAGAACTGGCTGCCGTTGGTGTTCGGGTCCGCGGTGCGCGCCATCGCCACCGTGCCGCGCGGGTAGCGCCCGTCGGCCGGCGCGTTCTCGATGCCGTAGCCGTAGCCCGGTCCCCCGGTGCCGGTGCCGGTCGGGTCGCCGCACTGCAGGACGAAGATGCCCTGAGTGACCAGGCGATGGCACGGGCTGGACTGGTAGAAGTCCTGCCGGGCGAGGAACACGAACGACGACACGGTCTGCGGGGCCTTGTCGCCGTAGAGCTCGAGGACGATGTCGCCGCAGTTGGTGTGCAGCGTGGCCCGCCACGTACCGGTGGCCAGATCCGGGTCCGGCGGCTGTGACCAGGCTCCGATGTCGTCGGGCAGCGGCGGCGGCGCGCTGCAGCCCCCGGGCCCCCGTGCGGACCCCTCCGCCGAGGGCGAGCCGGCCGTCGTCGGGGACGGCTGTGCGCCAGGGCTGCCCTCGCCGCTGCGCAGCCCCGCCACCACCCCTCCGGCGAGGACGGCGATCACCGCCGCCACGACGGCGATGACGACCCAGCGCTGCGTGGAAGCGCGCATCCCTACCTCCCCGTGAAGGCCGACTCGGTCGACCGGGCGTTGAACAGGCGCAGCGATGCGGTGCCGTCGGCGAACCATGAGATCACCGTGACCGACGCCGGTGCCACCTCCATCCGGAACACCGCCTCCAGCGGAGCCCCCAGTGCGGCCGCGACCAGCAGCTTGATCGGCGTGACGTGGGTGACCGCGAGGACCGTGCGGCCCGGGTACGACGCCAGCAGCCGGTCCCGCACGCGCCGGACCCGCACGCTCATGTCACGGAACGACTCGCCGCCACCGGGCGCCACGTCCAGGCTGCCGAGCCAGGCGTCCAGGTCGTCGGGGTACTGCTGCTGCACCTCCCGGAAGGTCAGCCCGTCCCAGGTGCCGAAGGTGGCCTCGGCCAGACCCTCCTCGACCTGCACGGCCCGGTCCAGCCGGGCGGCCACGATCTCCGCGCTCTCCCGGGCGCGGCGCAGCGGGGAGGTGACCACGGCATCGACCTGCTCGCCCAGCGGAGCAAGCCAGTCGGCGAGTGCCCGGACCTGGGCGCGCCCGTCCTCGTTCAGTGCCGGGTCGGACCCGCCGGTCCCGCTGAACCGTTTGGCGGTGGTGTGGTCGGTCTCCCCGTGCCGCACGAGGACCAGCGTGGTCGGCGTACCGACCTCCTCCACCTCACCGCGGCTTCGCGCGCCAGACGGCTCCTCAGCTCGCTCGCCGGCCTCCTCGCGGACCGGCTCCCCCGGCTCCCCCGGCTCTGAGCGGGTCTGGGCGGCGCGCCTGCTTGGTGCGCCTGCCTGGGCGTCGAGTGCCTCGTTGAGCAGCCGGTCGGCGTGGGCGTTCTGCGCCCGCGGGATCCAGGTGAAGTTGGTCCCGAACGGCGCGAGCCGGTGCGCCGCGCTGGCCAGGGGCCGCAGGTCCGGGTGCTTGATCTTCCAGCGCCCCGACATCTGCTCGACCACGAGCTTGGAGTCCATCCGGACCTCCAGCTCGGCACCGGGCGAGTGCTCGTGGTAGAGCTCGAGGCCGGCGATGAGGCCGCGGTACTCGGCGACGTTGTTGGTGGCCACGCCGATGCACTCGGCGCGCTCGGCGAGGGTCTCGCCGGTCCGCGCGTCCTTGAGCACCGCGCCGTACGCCGCGTCGCCCGGGTTGCCCCGGGAACCGCCGTCGGCCTCGATCAGCACCGACGTGGGGCCGGCAGCCATCAGAGGCCGGACTCCGAGGTGCGCACCAGGATCCGGCTGCACTCCTCGCAGCGGACCACCAGGTCGCTGGGTGCCTTGGCGATCTGGCCGAGGTCGGCGGCGTTGAGCTCGAGCCGGCAACCGCCACAACGTCGGGCGCGCAGCGGCGCCGCGCCGATGCCGCCGTGCTGCTGGCGCAGCCGGGTGTAGAGCTGGAGCAGGTCCTCGGGCAGCCCCTCCGCGGTCCGCTCGCGCTCGGCGGCCACCGAGGCCAGCTCGTCGTTGACCCCGGCGGACTTGTCGGTACGGCGGGCCGTGGTGGCTGCGATCTTCTCGTCCACCTCGGCCAGGGCGGCCTCGAGCCGGTCCAGCTCGCCCTGCGCGGTCTCCAGGCGCTCCATCACCTCCAGCTCGAGGTCCTCGAGGTCGGAGATGCGCCGGTCGAGCGAGACCAGCTCGTGCTGCATCCGCTCCATGTCCTTGGGGTTGGTGACCTGCCCCCGGTCGAGCCGGTCCTGGTCACGGGTGCGCCGAGCCTTGACCTGCTCGACGTCGGCGTCGGCCTTCTTCTGCTCGCGGGTCAGGTCGTCGACGCTGATCCGCAAGCCGCCGGCCTTGGCGTCCAGCTCGCGGCGCTGCGTCTGCAGCTGGTCGAGCTCGGCGGTCTCGGGCAGGTGCGCGAGCTGGTGACGCAGCTGGTCGGTCCGGGAGTCGAGCTCCTGGACGTCCAGCAGCTTGAGCTGGGCGAAGGGGTCGGCTTTCAGCGTGGCTCCTCGGGTCGATGCGGCGTCGCGGTCGGCACGACGGCTGCTCGGGCAGGTGAGTCGGACACGGTCAGACCCGGAACTGCCACGGGTCGGTGTTCACCGTGCTCACGCGGGTCTCCACCGTATCGCCCCGCTCCCCCAGTGCGCTCAGCAGCGCCTGCTCGACCACCGGGAGCCAGGTCCACTCCGCGGCCCAGTGGGCGACGTCGACCAGCGCCGGGCCGTCGTGCTCGAGGAACTCGGCGGCGCGGTGGTGGCGCAGGTCGGAGGTGAGGTAGACGTCGGCGTCGGTGCGCAGCACCCGGTCGAGCAGGTAGTCCCCGGCACCGCAGGCCACCGCCACGGTGCGCACGGGCCGGTCGGGGTCGCCGGCGACGCGCACGCCGTGCGCCGTGTCCGGCAGCGCCTGGCGCACCTGCTCGGCGAACGCTCGCAACGACGTCGGTGCGGCCAGCTCTCCGATCCGGCCGTGCCCGCGCGTGGCGGCGCCGGGGAGCTCGGCCAGCTCGAGGATGTCGTACGCCGGCTCCTCGTAGGGGTGCACCTGCTTCATCGCCGTCACGACGTCCTGCCGCCGGGAGCGCGGGTAGACCGCCTCGATCCGCGACTCCGCCACGACCTCCACCTCACCGATCCGGCCGATGGCGGGAGTGGCGCCGTCCAGCGGGCGGAACCGACCCTCGCCCTCGACGGTGAACGTGCAGCTGTCGTAGTCACCGATCGCCCCGGCTCCCGCCGCGGTCACGGCGGCGCGCAGCTCCTCGGCGTACTCGTGCGGTGCGAAGGTGACCAGCTTGTCCAGGCCGTCGGCGGGCAGCGGCTCGATGATGCGGGGGCGGCTGAGACCGACCGCCCGGGCGAGGGCCTCGTTCACGCCGTGCGGGGGCACGTCAGCGTTGGTGTGCGCGGTGAACAGCGCGCAACCGGCGCGCAGCAACGTCTGCAGGGTGCGCCCCTTGGGGCTGGTGGCGGCCACCGAGCTGACCGGCTTCAGGAACAGCGGGTGGTGCACCACGAGCAGGTCCGCGCCCCACTCGACGGCCTCGCGCGCGACGGCGGGGACCGGGTCGACGGCGAACATCACCTTGCGCACCGGCTGGTCGGGGTCGCCGCTGACCAGGCCCACCGCGTCCCAGCCCTCGGCCCAACGCGGGTCGTAGGTGCGGTCCAGCCAGCTGGTCAGGTCACTCAACGCAGGCATGCCGCGAGGGTAGAGGATCAGTGGACCCGGAACCCCGCGAGCCGGGCCGGCGGGAGGTCGTCGAGCGCGGGGCGCAGTCCCTCGACGACCTCGCTCGGGCTCGGCCGGTCCCGGGGTCGGGCAGCCAGACAGGCCGCCACGAGATCGACGACGTCGACGGGGACGGAGGCGGGCAGCAGGTCGAGACGTGGCTCGGCCGGCTCGTCGTCGGGGAACGGCCGCCTCCCGCTGATCGCGCGGAACAGGGTCACCCCGAGCCCGAACACGTCGGCGGCCGGTCCCGGGATCCCCGTGTGCGGCGGGTCGCACTGCTCGGGGGCCAGGTACCCCTCGGTCCCCACCACGTGGTCGAGCCGTGCGGCCTCGTCGACCGACCGGGCCACGCTGAGGTCGATCAGCCGGGCCGGACTCGCCATGATCACGTTGCTCGGCTTCACGTCCAGGTGCACCACGCCGATCCGGTGCAGGTAGTGCAGCGCAGAGGCGACCTCCATGCCCAGCAGCAGGTACTGCTGGGGCGCCAGCGGGCCGAACCGGCGCAGCAAGGTGGACAGCCGCGGACCGTCGAGCGCCTCGAGGACCAGGTGCGGCCGGTCCCCGTCGAGGACCGCTCGCAAGCTGCGGGCGATCGCGGGATGGTTCACCCGCTCGAGCGTCCGCGCCTCGCGGCGCAGACCGCGCAAGGACACCGGGTCGTCGACCTGGCCCGGGCGCAGCAGCTTGACCACCACTGCCGCGTAGGTGACCTCGTCGAAGGCCAGCCACGCCTCGTAGGCGGTGCCTCCCCCGAGCAGCCGCAGCGCGCTGAGCTCCGCGGTGATCGGCTCGCCCTCGGAGAAGTGCCACCCGTCGCTGCCCTCGCGCGACCCCCGGCGGTCACCGCGGCGGTCACCGCGACGCTGACCGGGCACGCCTCCGGCTGCCCGCATGGCGGCCGCTCAGGACCCGGTCGAGTGCCGCGAGGCCGTGCTCGGGTGGGTCTGCGTCGCCTTGCTGTGCTTGGACGCCTTGCTGTTCTTGCTGTCCTTGCTGTGCGTGTTCTTGGTGTTCTTGCTGTGCGTGTTCTTCGTGTTCTTCGTGTTCTTCGAGTTCTTGGTGTTCGCGGTGGTCCCCTTGCTGGTGCCGTTGCCGGTCGCCGAGTCGGGGTCGTCGTCGGAATCGTCCACCGTCGCCAGCACTCCGGACTGGTTCTCCCGCTTGAGGTAGACCTTGTCGTCACCCGCCGCCTGGGCCGCCGCCGGGATCGCCAGGGTGCCGGCGAACACCAACCCGGCCAGGGCGAGGACGCCGATCGCGATGAGCCTTCGCATGCTGCGCCTCCTCGGTCAGTGAGCCTCACTCTCACTGTCCGAACCCAGGGCTGCCGTGGGGATAGCGCATTCGAGTGGTCCTGGGACCACGCACGCGTGGTGGGCGCAGCAGGGGTCGAACCTGCGACATCTTGCTTGTAAGGCAAGCGCTCTACCGCTGAGCTATGCGCCCGGAGCGCAGCACAGCCTAGGCGATCGCGCCGGGGTCCTCCGCCGGGGGCGGTCCAGGACGAGAAATGCCTACGACCGCTGGCGTCTCGGGTCACCAGCGGTCGTAGTGGTACTAGTCAACAAGCCGGTGACCGGTTTGTCAGGGGAACGCCGTAAAAAGCGGTTACCGATGCGTATTCTTTACTTTCGGTACGCCGCCGCCGGGCCGCAACTCACGCGCCGATCTCCTCCAGCACCCGCCGGTACTCCACCCGGCTGCGCGCCTGCGGCATCGCGTTGTGCACCGACCACCGCACCACGCCGGCCTTGTCGAGGATGAAGGTGGAGCGCCGCGAGCAGCCGCGCTCGTCGTCGAAGACCCCGTAGGCGCGGGACACCTCGCCATGCGGCCAGAAGTCGGAGAGCAGCGGGAAGTTCAGCCCGTCGCGCTCGGCGAACGCGCGCAGGGAGAACATCGGGTCACACGAGACCGCGAGCAGCTGCGCGCGGTCGGTCACGAAGTCGGCGAGGTTGTCCCGGATGTCGCACAGCTCGTGGGTGCACACGCCGCTGAACGCGTAGGGGTAGAACATCAGGACGACGGCCTTCTGGTCCCGCAGCGAGGACAGCGACAGGTCCTGGCCGTGCTGGTCGCGCAGCTCGAAGTCGGGGGCCTCCTGGCCGATCTCGACCGTCATCATCGTCTCCTGGGGTCGGTGCGTGAGCGGTGCTTGCGTGGACCCGGAGATCCTAGTCGGCCCGGTCGGCCAGCTCACGCTTGAGGATCTTGCCGGTGGCGTTGCGCGGCAGCTCGGTCAGAAAGACGATTTCGCGCGGCACCTTGTAGCGCGCCAGGTTCTGCTTGACGTGGTCGCGCAGCTCGTCCTCGGTAACGGCGTCCTGGGAGGTGGGTACGACGAAGGCGCGCAGCCTCGAGCCGTAGTCCGGGTCGTCGACCCCGATCGCCGCGGCCTCCTTGACCGCGTCGTGGCGAGCCAGACAGTCCTCGACCTCCTGGGGGAAGACGTTCTCCCCGCCGGAGACGATCATCTCGTCGTCACGCCCCTCGACGACCAGGCGACCGCCCTCGTCGAAGCGACCGACGTCCCCGGTCGCCATCAGTCCGTCCACGACGTCCTTGCTGCCGCCGCCGGTGTAGCCCTCGAACAGCATCGAGTTGCCGACGAAGATCCGGCCGGACTCCCCGGCTGGGACCGCGCTCCCGGCGTCGTCGTACAGGCGCACGTCGGTGGCGTGCGGAGGGCGACCCGCGGTGCCCGGCCGGGCCCGCAGGTCCTCGGGGGTCGCGATCGTCACCCAGGCGACCTCGGTTGAGCCGTAGATGTTGTAGAGCGTGTCGCCGAAGCGGTCCATCCACTCGATGCCCAGGTCCCCGGGCAGCGCGGATCCGGACGAGGCGACCACGCGTACCGACGACAGGTCGTAGCGGTCGAGGGTCTCGGGGGGCAGCTGGAGGATCCTCTGCAACATCACCGGGATCACCACCAGCGAGTCGCTGCGGGTGTCTGCGACCGCACGCAGGCACTCCTCGGGGTCGAACTTCCGGCGCAGCACGAGGGTGGTGCCCAGCAGCATCGCCAGTGCCAGGTGCGCCCAGCCCCAGGTGTGGAACAGCGGCGCGGCGACGTGGCTGCGCCAGCCGGCGCGCAGCGGGAGCCGGGACAGCAGCGAGACGCCGGCCGCGAAGGAGCCCTCGCTGCGGGGTGCGCCCTTGGGGGCCCCGGTGGTGCCGGAGGTGAGGATCACCGAGCGGGAGACCCGCCCGGGTGGCTCGAGGTCGGCGGTCGGGCTGGAGGCGGCCAGCCAGTTCAGGGTGGGACGCGTGCCCGGGCCGGCACCGGCGCTCTCGTCCCCGTCCGCCTCCGTCCAGGCGAGCACGCGGGTGCACCGCACTCCGGCCTGGTCGACGAGGCCGTCGAACTCCTCGTCGTGCACGACGGCCACGACGCCCTCGCGCCCGCACACCTCGCCGAGCTGGGGGGCTGCGAACGCGGTGTTGAGGTAGAGCACGTCGGCGCCGAGCTTGGCAACGGCGATGGTGCCCTCGACGAAGCCGCGGTGGTTGCGGCACAGCACTGCGACGGCGTCGCCCTCGCGGACCCCCAGCCCGCGCAGGCCGCGGGCGATCGCGTTGCTGCGCGCGTGGATCTCGCCCCATGTGGTCTCGCCGCGCTCGTCGATGACGCCGACCCGGTCGGGGTGCCGCAGCGCGAGGGAGGTGAACCCGCCTGCGGGGCCGAGGCCCCAGCGGCGCAGCGTGGACACGAGGCGGGCCAGGGTGCGCGGCGAGTAGGGCCGCACGACGCCGGACGTGCCGAGCACTCGCAGCGTGGTCAGCTCGTGGCGCGCCAAGGAGACCGCGGACGCGAAGCGGCCGGACCGGGCGCCGGCATCACGATCTCTCATGCAGCTCAGTGCGCCGGCTCAGTGCGCGGTCTTGGGCGCGACCAGCCGGGTGGCCGTCCAGTCCTTGCTCACCGTCGCGGTCGTGGTGGTGGACAGCCCCGCGATCGGGGCGGCCTCCGCGACGTCGGCCGGGTCCACGGCGTTGGGCCGCCCGACCTTTGGGGTGAGCAGCCAGATCACTCCGCCCCCCACCAGGTCGGTCAGCGAGTCGACCAGAGCGTCCACCAGGTCACCGTCGTCGTCGCGCCACCAGAGCAGGACGACGTCGACCACGTTGCCGTAGTCCCCGTCGACCATGTCGGCGTCGATGGCGTCCTCGATCTGGATCCGCAGTTCGTCGTCGACGTCCTCGTCCCAGCCGAGCTCCTGGACCACCATCCCCGACGTCATGCCGAGCCGGTGGGCGTGCGTTTGGGTGGCGGTGCCGTCCTGGCCACCCGAGGTCGCGCTCAACTGATTCCTCCCGCTGGTTGGGACCGGTCGTCGCCCGGTCGTGCCGCTTGTTGTCGGGTAGTCCACCCGAATAGCCACACGCGCGCAACCCCGCGGCGGCCGCGTCGCGCTACTGGGCGGTAAATTCCCCGATTCGACGCGGCGTGACACGATGGAAGCGAGGGATCGTGACCCGATTCGCCTCGCCGAACCATCCAGAATTCGAGAGCAGAGGAACCGTGGCGAACTCACCTGAACGCCCTGCAGCGCCCTCCGTGATCCACGAAGGCCTTCCCACGCAGCTGCCGGACATCGACCCAGACGAGACCCAGGAGTGGATCGAGTCCCTCGACGCACTCCTCGACGAACGCGGCAAGTCGCGGGCTCGCTACGTGATGCTCAAGCTCCTCGAACGAGCCCGCGAGAAGCAGGTCGGCGTACCCGCGCTGCGGAGCACCGACTACATCAACACCATCCCGCCCGAGCGGGAGCCGTGGTTCCCCGGCGACGAGCACGTCGAGCGGCGGATCCGCGCGTTCATCCGGTGGAACGCCGCGGTAATGGTGTCCACCGCCAACCGCAAGGGTCTGGAGGTCGGCGGCCACATCGCCACCTACCAGTCGGCCGCCTCGCTCTACGAGGTGGGCTTCAACCACTTCTTCCGCGGCAAGGACCACCCCGGCGGCGGCGACCAGGTCTTCATCCAGGGCCACGGCTCCCCCGGCATCTATGCGCGCGCGTTCCTCGAGGGCCGGCTCACCGAGGAGCAGCTCTCGCACTTCCGCCAAGAGGTGCAGCACGGCGTCGGCAAGGGCCTGCCGTCCTACCCGCACCCGCGGCTGATGTCGGACTTCTGGGAGTTCCCCACCGTCTCGATGGGCCTCACCGCGCTGAACTCCATCTACCAGGCACGGTTCAACAAGTACCTGCACAACCGCGGGCTCAAGGACACCACCCAGCAGCACGTGTGGGCGTTCCTGGGCGACGGCGAGATGGGCGAGCCCGAGTCGCTCGGCGCGATCGGCCTGGCCGCCCGCGAGGAGCTGGACAACCTCACCTTCGTGATCAACTGCAACCTGCAGCAGCTCGACGGCCCGGTTCGCGGCAACGGCAAGATCATCCAGGAGCTGGAGTCCTACTTCCGCGGCGCCGGCTGGAACGTGATCAAGGTCGTGTGGGGCCGCGAGTGGGACGACCTGCTCGCCAAGGACGTCGACGGCGTCCTGGTGAACCGGATGAACACCACCCCGGACGGCCAGTTCCAGACCTACTCGGTCGAGAAGGGCGACTACATCCGCGAGCACTTCTTCGGGACCGACCCGCGGCTGCGCAAGATGGTCGAGCACCTCTCCGACGACGAGCTGGTCAAGCTGCCGCGCGGAGGCCACGACTACCGCAAGGTCTACTCCGCGTTCAAGGCCGCGACCGAGCACGTCGGGCAGCCGACGGTGATCCTGGCCCACACCATCAAGGGGTGGACCATCGACGCCCTGGAGGGCCGCAACGTGACCCACCAGATGAAGAAGCTGACCAAGGACGACCTGAAGAAGTTCCGTGACCGGCTCTACCTGCCGATCTCGGACAAGGAGATCGACGAGGCCGACATCGCGCCGTTCTTCCACCCCGGCAAGGACAGCGACGAGATCCAGTACATGATGGAGCGCCGCAACGCCCTCGGCGGCTCCCTGCCCAAGCGGGTCGTGCGCGCCAAGCCGCTGACCCTGCCCGGCGACAAGGTCTACTCCGAGCTCAAGCAGGGCTCGGGCAAGCAGCCGATCGCGACCACGATGGCGCTGGTCCGGCTGCTCAAGGACCTGATGAAGGACAAGGAGATCGGCGCGCGCTTCGTGCCGATCGCACCGGACGAGTACCGCACCTTCGGCATGGACTCGATGTTCCCGACCGCGAAGGTCTACAGCCACTCGGGGCAGAAGTACGAGTCGGTGGACCGCAAGCTGCTGCTGGCCTACAAGGAGTCCGAGAAGGGCCAGATGCTGCACGAAGGCATCTCAGAGGCCGGCGCGGTGGCATCGGCGACCGCGGCCGGATCGGCGTACGCCACGCACGGCGAGCACATGATCCCGTTCTACATCTTCTACTCGATGTTCGGTTTCCAGCGCACCGGCGACTCGGTCTGGGCGATGGCCGACCAGCTGGCCCGCGGCTTCCTGATCGGCGCCACTGCGGGCCGCACCACGCTGACCGGCGAGGGGCTCCAGCATGCCGACGGTC
>DASSVD010000154.1:0-4180 GCA_035706365.1 Nocardioidaceae bacterium | reverse complement strand
ATGACCTACAACATCCTGATGGGCGGGCGTAAGGGAGCGCCGCTGCACGAGGCGGTGCGCCGGGCGGACGCGGACGTGGTGCTGGTCAACGAGGCCCCGAAGTACCCGCTGCTGTGGCGGTGGCGCTGCCCCAGACTCGCGCGGCGTTGGGGGCTGCGGTTCGTTGCGGGCGGCCGGCCCGCCGGGTCGAACATGATCGTCGTGGCTCCCGGCGTGACCGTGACGTCGACGCGTGAGGAGGTCCTGCCGACCGGCTGGTTCCAACCTCGCCGGGGCATCGCCCTGGCGCGGTTGCTGCTGGATGGCTCGCCGATGACGGTGGTGTCGTGCCATCTCAGCCTGCGCCGGGTGACGAGGCTGCGCCAGGTCGACCGGATCGTCGAACTGTGCAGCGCCGTGCGCGGTCCGGTCGTCGTCGCCGGCGACCTCAACGAGGAGCCCGGCGGTCCGTGCTGGCGGCGGCTCGCGCAGGCGGGGTTCGTCGACCACGGCGGCTCGCACTGGATGACCTTTCCGGCCGAGCAGCCGGAGGCCCGGATCGACGCGTTGCTCGTGCGGGGCGAGGTCACGGTCCGTCACCACGGCGACCCCGGCGTACCGGAGGCGCTGCTCGCGCGCGCCAGCGACCACCGGCCCGTGCTCGCCGAGCTCGAGCTGCCCTGAGGCCGGTCCGCACAGGAAGCCGCCGGCGCGGCCTCAGCTGCGACGGATGCGGTACTCCGGCACCAGCTCCACGGCCAGCTGCTCGAGGAAGAGGCCGACGTCGGTGACGATGCCCCGCGCCTGCGACGACCCTCGGTCGGCCAGCTTGGTGACCGTGGCCGGGTTGATGTCCACGCAGACCAGCGGGATGGAGGCGGGCAGGATGTTGCCGGTGGCCACCGAGTGCAGCATGGTCGCCACCATCAGGCAGAAGCCGACGTCGGTCAGCTTCGAGCGCATCGCGCGCTGCCCCTCGATCACGTCGGTGTAGACGTCGGGCAGCGGGCCGTCGTCGCGGACCGAGCCGACCAGCACGAACTCCTTGTCGTGGGTGACCAGGGCGTGCATGATCCCGCCGGTCAGCACGCCGGAGTCGACGGCGTCCTTGATCGAGCCGGCCGCGCGGATGGTGTTCAGCGCCCGGATGTGGTGCTCGTGGCCGTGCTCCACGCCGCGGCCCTGGGCCAGGTCGATGCCGAGCGAGGTGCCGTAGAGCGCCGACTCGATGTCGTGCGTGGCCAGCGCGTTGCCGGCGAACAGCACGTCGACGAAGCCGGCGTGCACCAGGGCCACCATGGCCGGCGCGGCGCCGGTGTGCACCACGCCCGGACCACCGACCCACAGCACCTTCTTGCCGTCCTCCTTGGCCTGGCGCATCCCGTCGGCCACCTGCCGCACCAGCACCGCCTGCGGCTTCTCGCTGGACACGTCGGACTCCATGAAGCCGAAGGTCGCGTCGTTCTTGTCCGGCACCGGCACCGTCACCTTGATCCCGGAGGCGCCGCACACGACCTTCATCCCGGCCTTCACGTCGGCCATCGGCAGCGTGTAGACGTGCACCCGCTCGCCGCTGTCGTCGACGATCAGGCCGCAGTCCATCTCCGGGTTCTCCACCTGCACCCAGCGCCCGCCGATCCGCACCCGGGTGTCCAGGTTGGTGGTGGAGTAGAAGAAGTCGGGGAACACGCCGTCCTGCGCGCACTCGGTGGTCTCCGCCTCGCCCGGGTCGACCTGGTTGACCCCGCGGGTCTGCAGCCGCATCAGCAACCGCTGCAGCGCCTCGTCATCCTCGGCGGAGACGGTGATCCGGGCGTGCGACGGGTCGCCGGCGTCCTTGCCCACGTCGAACCGGTCGATGACGTAGTCGCCGCCGTACTCACGGATGTCGTCGAGCACCCGCGAGAGGATGCCGCTGTCCATCAGGTGCCCGGTGACCTCGACGGTCTCGTTGACGTGCATACCGGGGAGGCTACACAACCGCCCCGTCGTCACCGTCGCCGTCCTCACCGCGCGAGCGCGGCATGGTGGCGACCAGGAAGCCGAAGCCGCCGAGGAAGCCGGCAACGAGCAGGAACCCCAGCCAACCCGGCATCGTCCAGCCGAGTACGACGGCCAGCAGCATCGCCAGCGGCGCGCCGAACAGGCCGGCCCACGCCAGCTTGCGATGCGGTTCGACCTTGGGCAGCGGAGGAGGCTCCGGCGGGGTGAAATGGCCCTCGTCCTCCCAGCTGGCCTCCGACTGCAGCGGGTCCTCCCACCGCCGCTCCAGGCTCGGGAAGACCGGGGCGGCCTCGCGGGTGTCCGGTGCGTCGTCCGGGTCGGGCAGCTCGAGGTCGGGGAAGTTCGGTTGGTCGCCGTAGTTGTCCACGATCGCCCGCCACGCAGCGTCCTCGTCGAGCTGGCGTCCGTGCTCCTCCGGATCGGGGCGGTCGGGCTCGTGCGTCATGGGCCTGTCACTTTGCGGACGAAGTCGGTGGACTCGGCGAAGATCGCCGGGGCGTCATTGTCGAGCGTAGCCACGTGGTAGCTGTTGTGCAGCACGCGCTCGGTCACATCCCGAGACGAGACCCGCTCGCGGATGATCCGGGCCGAGGACGGATCGACCACGTGGTCCTCCGCGGAGCGGAACAGCAGGATCGGCTGGGTGACCTTCGGCAGGTCCTCTCGCAGCTGCCGCCAGGCGGTGACCAGCGCGGCCAGCGCCCGCAGCGGGGTGCGGTCGTAGCCGTGCTCGTCCACGCCCTCCTTCTTGATGTCGTTGCCCAGGCCCGCCAGCGAGGGGACCACGTGCTTGAGCACCGGCAGCGCCACCAGCCGGCGGTCGGCGTTGGCCACGGCGGCGTTGACCAGCACCACCCCGGCGACGTCGTCCCCGTGCTCGGCCGCCAGTGCGAGGGCGAGGCCGCCGCCCATGGACAGGCCGCCGACCACGACCTGCTCGCAGTCGGCCCGCAGCTTCTCGAAGGCGCGCTCCACCTCGGCGTACCAGTCCGACCAGGTGGTCCGGTTCAGCTCCTGCCAGCTGGTGCCATGGCCGGGCAGGCGCGGCACCGCCACGGCGTACCCCTGCTCGGTGAGGTGCTCGGCCCAGGGCCGCATCGAGGCCGGCGAGCCGGTGAAGCCGTGGCACAGCAGCACGCCGACCCGGCGCCCGCCGGTGCGGTCGGGGTCGCCCTCGGACACGTAGGGTGCGGCGGTCGGGTCCAGTGGCACGACGGCCTCCTGCTTCTGCCTGGTCGGTGCGCGTGGCCTGCATCGTCGCACGCGGGCCTCGGGGCGGCTACTGTGTGCCCAGCGGACGGGAGGTGACGGGTTGTTCTACTGGTTGCTCAAGTGGGTCTTCGTGGGGCCCTGGCTGCGGCTGGTGTTCCGGCCACGCATCGAGGGCGCGGAGAACGTGCCGCTGGAGGGACCCGCGATCCTGGCCAGCAACCACCTCTCCTACGCGGACTGGCTGTTCATGCCGCTGACCCTGCCGCGGCGGGTCACGTTCGTGGCCAAGGCGGAGTACTTCAACACCCCGGGCCTCAAGGGCTGGTTCCAGAAGAAGTTCTTCTCCGGCTCCGGTCAGGTGCCGATCGACCGGTCCGGCGCGTCGGCGGCCGAGGGGGCGCTCAGCGCCGCCAAGCGGATCCTCGCCCAGGGCGACCTGTTCGGGATCTACCCCGAGGGCACGCGCTCGCACGACGGGCGGCTCTACCGTGGCCGCACCGGCGTGGCCCGGCTCGCCCTGGAGAGCCAGGTGCCGGTCATCCCGATCGCCGTGCTCGGCACCAACCAGATCGCGCCTCCGGGCAAGAAGTTCGGCTCGCTCACGCGGCCGCGGGTCCGGTTCGGTGAGCCGCTGGACTTCTCCCGCTACGAGGGCCTGGAGAACGACCGCTACATCCTGCGCTCGATCACCGACGAGATCATGTACGAGATCATGCGCCTCTCCGGTCAGGAGTACGTCGACCTGTACGCCACCCGGGCCAAGGAGGAGCAGAAGCGCCTCGACCGCGCCGCCCGCGACGCCAAGGGCGGCCCCGGCAGCGACCACGGCAGCGACCCCGACGGCGGCCCCGGCTCCCAGCATGGCAGCGACCACGGCAGCGACGACGGTGACCCCGGCGCCTCCGGACTCAAGGCGTCCTGACCTGCCGGCCGGCCCTTCCCGGGCGGCCGACCCGGACGCCGCCGCGGTGGAGACCGCGATGCT
>DASSVD010000153.1:0-31289 GCA_035706365.1 Nocardioidaceae bacterium | reverse complement strand
CCGCCCGGCCGCCACCCGCGGCGCGCGCACCCGAAGCGCGCCCCCGCCGGCCGGGCCCCGCTCGTCGGAGCGCAACCCCCAGCACCACCCCGACGACGACCGCCACCACGCCGCAGCCGCCGACCAGGACACCGTCCGCGGCGCGCTCGCTGTCGGCGAGGGCACGCGCGGCGGTCGCCAGGCTCGCGTAGAGGATCCAGGCCAACAGCAGCACCGCCACCGGCACCAGGACGCGCAGCCAGAGCGGCGCCTGCGCGACCGTCGCGTAGCCGGCCGTCACCGCGGCAGCGGCGAGCATCACCGCGCCCGCCGCGAAGCAGAGCCCGTCGGCGCCCAGGCCGATGCCGCCCGGGTCGTCCCCGAGCAGCACCAGGAGCGCTGCGGCCATCCACAGCACCCCGCCGACCGTGGCCGTGATCGCTGCCGTCGTCCGCGCAGTCATGACGTGCAGTCTGCCGCGTGACGGATGTGACCAGCCACCGGGTGGCCAGCCACCGGGGGACCAGCCACCGGGGGACCAGCCACCGGGCGACCAGCCACCGGGCGGCTCAGCCCGCCGACGACACCGGTCCGGCCGAGTCGTCCGGGAGCAGCTCCTCGATCAGCGCCTCGGTCTCCGGGTCCAGCTCGACCGGGCCCAGCCGGGCGCCCATCTCGTCGAGCACCGCGTGCACCCCGGCCGCCCCCGCGGAGGCGTGCCGCACGCTGAGCAGGTCGCGCCACAGCGGCTGGTGTGCCGGGTCGATCCGCAGACCGGCCACGGCCGCTGCGGCTGCCGCCTCGTGGTCACCCTCGCCGCGGCACAGCTCGACCTGGCGACGGGCGGCCGCGGTCACGACCCGGCGTACCGTCCGCTCGGTGTGGGCGCGCGCGAGCCAGCCGTACCGGTGCTCGGGGTGCGCGGTGAACGGCTCGTCGCGGACCAGCTGCAGAGCCCGCCGGAGCAGGTCGCGCTCCTCCCGCGACGACGGGGCGCGGCGTGCCCGCTGCAGCAGGGTGAGCACCACGTCCCAGTCCAGGACGACGTCATCGGCCAGCAGCAGCCGCCCCTCGGCGTCGCTGCGCAGGTAGTGGTGGCCCTCCGGGCCGGTGCCGAGCCAGCCACGGACCCGCTCGATCGCGTTGTCGCGGACCGCTGCGGGCACGCCTCGCGGCCACACCGCGGCGGCCAGCACGTTGGGGTGCACACCCTCGGGGTGCAGCGCGAGGAAGGTGACCATCTCCTCGGCGAGCTCCTGGCGGCGCGGCTCCAGCGCGCCCGGCCCCTGCACAGCGAGCCGGCCCAGCACGCCGATGCGGCGTACCGCGGTGCTCCAGGCGGCGTCGTCGACCTCGTGCCCCGGTGCCGGCAGCGCCGGCTGGTCACCGGTGTCGGGCGACTGCGTGCGGGCGGCCGCGAAGAGCTCGGCGACCGCCGCGGTGGTGCGCGAGCTGACGCGGTTGGCGACCACGGTCAGGTGCAGGGCAGGCAACGTGAGCACGCCGCTCTCGTCGACCCGCAGCTGCCAGCGGGCGCCGCGGGTGGCCCCGGCGACGACCACCGAGAGCGCCTGCCGGGCCGATCCGGTCAGCGCCGCCAGCCGCTCGGCGAGGGCCGGGTCCGGCGCCGAGCCGCACACCAGCAGGTGGGAGCCGATCGAGCCACGGCGTGACATCCGGCCGCTGAGCACGTCCTGGCGCAGCGCGCCCAGCCGCGACTCGAGCTCCGGCAGCACCTCGTCGAGCTCGCCGACCACGCGGATCCGCCGGTCGCCGACCTCCTCCAGCTCGCCGGGGACCTTGGTCGCGGTCACCGCCACCGAGTCCGACCAGGCGTTGGTCGCGGTCTGCACCGCCAGCGCGGCGGCGACCTCGGCGGCCACGTGCGGGGCGCCCTGGATCGACACCACGCCGCCGGCCGCCTCGAGGTCGACCAGCACGTCGCGGCCCTGCTCGTCCAGGCCGAGGCTGACCAGCGCCGGATAGGGCGAGACCGGCGCCTGGGCCCGGGTCGCAGGGTCGGTACGCCGCCAACGGCGTCCCTCCTCCACCGGCTCCCACAGGCTCGGCGCGTCGGTCCGCGGCGGCGCCAGCATCAGCTCGACCGCCTCCTCGTCGACCGTGGCGCCGACGATGCCGGGCAGCGGGACGTTCTCCTCCAGGCAGGTGGCGGCCAGCTCCCGCACCGCACGGTCGAGCCAGGACGCGCGCTCACGGGTCGCCGCGACGCGCAGCGCCTCCTCGACCTCGGCGGCCTCGGGGTCCGGCTCGCGTCCGGTCCGGCGACGGCGCTGGGCGATCAGGGCGCCGACCAGGCCGGCGGCCAGCAGCCCCGCACCGCCGAGTCCGAACGCCGTGACCGGACCCGCGTGATCGGCCAGCGCAGCGGCCCAGTCGTCATCCGCCTCCGGGTCGGCGACCGCGTCGGTCTGCGCGTCCGCCTGCACCCCGCCCACGGCGCCGGCCTCGACACCAGACTCGAGACCACCGGCCCCGTCAGTCGCTCCGGCGCGCGCGTCGCCGGGCGCGTGGCCGGCCCGGTCGGCGGGGACGGGCGCCTCCGGTGCGCTCACCCGGGGTACGCCGACGGCGTCGGCGGGCATCACCAGGGTCCAGCCCGGCTGGATCAGCCGGGCCAGGTCCAGGGTGCGACCGTCCGGCTGCACGCGGTCCTGGTTGAGCCGGAAGATCTCGTGGTAGCGCCGGCCGTCGCCGAGGTGCCGCTCGGCGATGTCCCACAGGTTGTCGTGGTAGCCGTCCTTGGGCGCCTTGACGGTGTAGACCTTCTTGTCGACCAGGTCGCCTTCCTGGTCGCCGGCACGAGCCCCGTCGGCGTGCTGATGCGCGCGGTCACGCCCGTCGGCTTGGTGCGTGGCCTCGCCGTGCCCGTGTCGCGCGTGCGGCCCGGTCTCGCCGGTGACCGCGGCCCCCGCGTCTGCTGCCGGTCCGCTCCGGGTGTCGCCGGCCCGCTCGACCGTGGCGGTCGCGACGTCACGGTGGCCCTGGGCTGCCTGCGCGTCCGCGGTGGCGACCGTGGCGGCGTTGGCCGGCCCGGCCAGCACGCCGCCGATGATCAGGGTGCCGACCAGGACGCGGGCCAGCTGCTGCAGCGGACCGCCCAGCGGGATCGGGCGGGCCAGCCCCCCGCGCAGCGCGGCGGCGACCTCGACGACGACGCAGACCACGAAGAACAGCCAGGTCAGCCACACCACCGCGACCAGCACGGTCAGCAGCAGCTCGGTGGTGATCGGCTGGGTCAGCGCGTCGCGGTCCGGCAGGCCGGTGGGGATCGGGGACGGCGCACCCAACCCGATCAGCAGCGCGGGCACCCCGACGACCAGTGCGAGCAGGCCGGCCGCCGCGCCGAGCACCTCCAGCGGCTTGCGGCGCGGCCCGGGCGCGGACTGACCGCCGAACCGCCCGGGGTCGGGAGTCTCCCGGCCCACGTCAGTGCCGCGTACGTCGCTGCCGGCGCGGTCCTGCGGCGCCTGCGAGAGGTCGGTCATCTCGTCCTACCCTTCGTCTCCGGTCTGCGGCGCGGAGACCGCGCTGGCGTTGACCTCGAACTCGTCGATCTGGACCAGGCCGAGCAGCCCGGTGGGCACCGTGTCCTGCACCTCCACCCGGACCCCCTGTTGGTCCGGCTGGACGGCCACGGCGAACTGCGCCGGCGAGTAGCCGGCGGTGAGCAGGAACTGGGCGGCGCGCTGCTGGGCCAGCCCGCTGTCGATCGTGATCTCGCCGCTCTGGCGCAGGGCGTCGATGTCGAGGGAGTCGGCCCCGACCCGGGCCGCCTGCTCGGCGTCGTCGGCCACCCGCATCCGGGCGTTCAGCGCGAGACCGCCGTCGATCACCAGGCCGGCCGCGACGAACAGCACGATCGCGAAGCCGATCACGAACACGGCGGCGGATCCGCGCTCGGTGCGCCGCCGGCTGCCCGGCCGGCTGCCTCGCCGGGCGCCCCGACTGATGCCCCGGCTGATGCACCGGCTGATGCACCGGCTGATAACGCCACCGGCCGCGCTCATCCGGTCCTCCGGTAGGTGTCCAGCGGTGCTGCGCTGTCGGCGTCGACCGGCAACGACCCGGAGAGCCCGACCAGCCCGAGACCGTCCAGCGGGACGCGGCAGTGCAGCCGGACCCGGATGGTCCCGCCGGCCGCGAAGTCTCCCGACAGGTCGGCGACCGCGCAGTCGGTGGACTCGTCGAGGGAGGCCGCCGCGGCCTGGGCCGCCGCGGAGGTAGCCGCGGCGTACGAGCGCTCGTAGGAGGCCGCACGCACCGCGTCACGGGCAGCGGCCTCGATGTCGCCGCGCACGCTGACGTAGCGGCCGCCGGCCACCACCAGCATGGTGAACGCGACCAGGACCGGGGTCAGCAGCACCACCTCGACGGCCATCGAACCGCGCTGGCCGCGCTCGCGGCGCGGGCAGCACTGGCCGGGCCGGCGCCTCACTGGTCCTCCACGAACCGCTCGACCGGCCCCTCGACGCGCTCGCTCACCCGCGGTGGGGGCAGGAACGGCAGCAGCTGCTGCGCCTCGCCGGAGACGACGGTGGTGGCGACGGCGCCGCCGGCCACGTTCACCTGTACGTCGACGTTCTCCAGGATGCCGCCGCCGATGCGCGCGGCGTAGGCGACCCCGGTCTGGCGGCCCTGCACCTGGTCGCCGGTGACCCGGGCCACCCGGTTGGCCTCCCGCGCGGCGGCGGAGGCGGCCTGGTTGCCCAGGTAGATCAGCGAGAACTGCACCGCGAGCAGGATCGCGGTCATGAGCAGCGGCATGTAGAGCACCAGCTCGATGATGCTGGTGCCCCGCTGGTCATCGCGGCGGCTGCCGGCCCGCAACCGGACCGGCAACCGCGGCAGTCCCGCTGCGAGGGTCACTGGTTCTGGATCTCGTTCCCGATCTCCTGGGCCTCGCCCTGCAGCGCGTTGCGCAGGATGCCGGCGACCAGGATGCAGATGCCAACCACGATCGCGGCGATGATCACCCACTCGACCGCCGAGGCGCCGAGCTCGGTGCGGGCGCGGGAGCGGGCGGCGCGCACGCGCAGGCCCAGCAGGCTGACCAGGACCTGCAGCGGTGTGGTCGGGACGGCCGGCGTGGACGGCGCGGTCGGTGTGGTGCTGTGGTTCATCGTTCCTCCGGGTGTGCGACGGGACTGGGGGCGGACGCTGATGGCTCAGATCCCGAGGATCTGGGAGATGGCGGGATAGGTCAGGAACAGCAGGAAGCCCACGCACAGCAGCAGCTGGGCGATGAGCATCGACTGGGACCGGGCGGCGGCCCGGCTCTCGGCGTCGGCGAGCTCGCGCTGCCGCATCGACCCGGCGCGGGCCTGCAGCGAGTCGCGCACCTTGGCGCCGTCCTCGGCGACCAGGGCCAGGGTGGCGGCGAGGTCGCGCAGCTCCTCGACGGCCATCTCCTCGCCGAGCTCGCCGAGCGCGGCCCACGGAGTGATCCCCTGCAGCCGCGCGGTCTGCAGGGTGTCGCGGATGCGGACCATCGCCCAGCCGTCGCTGATCGAGACGGCCGAGGACAGCGCCTCGGGCACGCCGCGCCCGCCGGCCAGGTTCATCGCGACCAGGTCCAGGAACGCGCTGACCACGTGCCGGAAGTCGCGACGCCGGTCCGCCGCCGTGGAGCGCAGCTGCAAGGTCGGCAGCAGTCCGGCCACCAGCGCGCCGAGCAGGGCCAGCCACACCGGCGTGGTCGGGCTGGTGCCGAAGAAGTACACCGACGGCGCGAGCATGATCGTCGGAGCGAACAGGCCGGCGACCGCGGTCATCACCGTGGAGGCCAGGTGGGTCTCCACGGATCGGCCCATCACCGCGAGGTCCGCGCGCAGCGGCGCAGGCAGCTGCCAGCCGCGCGACTCCAGCGCGTCGCGGAGCAGGGCACCGAGGCGGCGCATCCGCATCGACTCCGCCTGGTGCCGCCGGTCCGCACCGAGCCCGGCCTCGCGGCGCACCCGCTGCCGGGCGGCGTCGAGACGGGCCAGCTCCGCGGCGCCGGTGCCGCTGCCGCGGTCGAGCTGGAGCACCAGGGTGAGTACGCCGAGTCCGGCCAGCGCGCCGGCGACCAGGATCAGGGTCATCGCCGTCCCCCGCCGCCGGAGGTCTCGCGCGAGCCGGAGACCAGGAACCGGTCGGGGAGCTCGAAGGCCGAGAGCCGCCGCATCCACAAGAACCCGGCGGCGAAGAACAGCAGCACGAACAACAGCACGACCTGCCCGGCCGCAGAGGTGTAGGGCGCGACGTAGTCGCGGTTGAACAGCACCAGCCCGAGCACGAAGAAGACGGTGATCCCGACAACGATCTGCACGCTGCGCCGGGTGCTGGCCCGGCCGGCGTTGACCCGTCGACGCATCTCCAGCTCCTCACGGGCGGACTCCGCGAGCGAGGTGAGCACGTCACGAAGGCCGGGCCCCCGCAGCTGGGCGTTGAGCATCAGCGCGGCGACGATCAGGTCGGCGCTGGCGTCGTCGAGGTCGTCGGCGAAACGCTGCAGCGCGACCGGAAGCGGCGTACGCACCCGGAGACGGTCCGAGAGCAGGCCCAGCTCGCGCGAGATCGCCGGCGAGGCGGCGTACGACGTGGCCGGGATCGCCTGCTCCAGGCCGACGGCACCGGCGATCGTGTCGCGCAGCGACTCGGTCCACGCCGCGAGCGCCTCGAGCCGCGCGATCGCCCGCTTCTCGGCTGCGGCCCCGCCGAGCAGCGCCGGGCCGAAGAACACCAGCAGGCCCGTCGCGGCGGCGAGCACCGGCCACCGGGTGAGCACCAGGATCACCAGGCCGGCACCGACCGCGAGCGGTAGCCGGGAGCCGTAGGCGCGCAGCTCCGCGACCAGGCGCGAGTGCCCGGCCGTGGGAGGCGCCGGCTCGCGCGGGGTCAGCGCCCGCACCAGCAGCAGCACGCCGGCACCGACCAGCGCGCCGAGCAGCGCGATCAGCCAGACGGTCGGGGACATGGCACCGAGCACCGGTCACCCCGCCATCGCGGTCGGCTGGTAGCCCACCGCCAGCAGCTCGTCGAGACAGCTGACCGGGGCGGCCGGGACCGCGACGCCGTCCGGGCCCTCGGCGAACACCTCGCTGGACAGCACCCGGCCGTCCACGCCGTTCACCTCGCGCACGGAGGTGATCAGCCGGCGCAGGCCGCCGCCCTGGGCGTACTCGTTGCGTCGCTCCACGAACACGACGAAGTCGATCGCGCCGGCGATGAGCATCATCGTCGCCTCGGCCGGCAGCCGCTCCACCGACTGGATGGCGTAGGTGCAGATCCGGTTGAACACCTCCAGGGAGGAGTTCGCGTGGATGGTGGACAGCGACCCGTCGTTGCCCTGGCTCATCGCGTTGAGCATGGTGACGATCTCGTCGCCGAGCACCTCGCCGACGATGACGCGGCTGGGGTTCATCCGCAGCGAGCGGCGGACCAGGTCGGCCATCCCGATCGCGCCCTGGCCCTCGGAGTTGGGCAGCCGCTCCTCGAACGCGACCACGTTGGGGTGCAGGTCCTCGAACTCGCCCAGCCCCAGCTCCAGCGCCCGCTCCACGGTGACCAACCGGTCCTGCGGGGGGATCTCGTTGGCCAGCGCTCGCAGCAGCGTGGTCTTCCCGGCGTTGGTGGCGCCGGCGATCATGATGTTCTTGCGGGCGGCGACCGCGGCGGACAGGAACGAGGCCAGGTCCGGCGTCATCGAGCCGCCGTCGACCAGGGTGTCCAGGGAGACCCGGCTCAGCCGCGCACGCCGGATCGACAGCGACGGGCGCTGACACACCCCCATCACCGCGGACAGCCGGCTGCCGTCGGGCAGGCGCAGGTCGAGCTGGGGATTGGCCGAGTCGAACGGCCGGCTGGTCAGGCCGGAGTAGGCGCCGAGCACCTGGACCAGCTCGATCAGCTCGTCGTCGCTCTCGGCGACCGGGTCGAGCCGCTTCTCCTGCCCGTCGGCATAGCCCACGAAGACGTTGTCGCAGCCGTTGATGTCGATGTTCTCGACCATCGGGTCGTCGAGCAGCGGCTGCAGCCGACCCACGCCGTACAACGCGGCGTGGATGCCGTCGGCGAGCTCCTCCTCCTCCGTGGGCGAGGGCGGCGTACGGCCGGCAGCGATCTCGGAGCGCGCGTGGCTCTCCAGCACCCGCGAGATCACCGCGCGGGCGAACTGCCGCTCGTCCTCGCTGGTCATCGGCGGCAGGCCGTTGGTGGCGTCCTCCCGGCGCTGCCGGGCGAGCACGTCGGCCACCTCCTCGCGCAGGCGGCGGACTAGCTGCTGGTCCATGGGTCCCCTCCCCTCGGCTAGAAGACGCCGGAGCGCACGCTGCGCGCCGACGTCACCATCGTCTCGATCGCGCCGGCCAGGTCGGTCAGCGAGCGCAGCAGGACCGAGCGGCGGATCGACCGCCCGGACGCGGTGCGCACCACCTCGGCCGCCTTGGCGTCCTCGGCCACCACGCCCAGACCGGTCACCGGCAGGCGGGAGGACTCCAGCAGCCGCACCGTGTCGTCGAGGCTGCGCGTGTCGCGCGCCGACGTGCGCACCGCGACGCCGACCGGGATGCCATCCACGTTGCCCAGGCCGAGCAGCTCCTTGAGGTTGCCCAGCCGCTCGCGCAGGTGCGCCACCTCCTCCAGGGAGGGGCCGGTCACCATCACCAGGCCGTCGGCGCGCTCGAGGATCGGTAGCACCGCGGATCCCGGGGTGACCCGGCCCAGGTCGACCAGCACGTCGGCGTCGGACAGGTCCCGCATCGCGGCGGCCACGAACGGCCACGCGGCGCCGAGGCCCTGCACCTGGCCGGGCGTGCTGACCCCCACCAGGGTCTCCATCCCGGCCGCAGTGCGCTGGAGGTGCTCCTCGAGGTCGCCCTGGGTGCCCCGGCGCACGGCCACGGCCAGCGACAGCAGACCGGTGTCGGGGTCCAGCGGGTCGCCGTCCTCGCCGCGATAGCGCAGGGGTACGTCGCCTCCGGCCGGGTCCAGGTCGGCCACGACGCACCGGCGCGGCCACACCGAGGCCAGGCCGGCCGCCGCCAGGCTGACCCCGGGAGCGCCCTTGGCCGAAGCCAGTGCGATCAGCGCCATCAGTCGCCGTTCCCGCCCGCGTCGCCGGAGCCGCCGGAGCCCGAGCCCCCCGAGCCCGCCGAGCCCCCCGAGCCCCCCGAGCCCCCCGAGCCCCCCGAGCCGAGGGTCTCCAGGTCGGCCTCGTCGACCGGCACGCCACGCTCGAGCAGCGCCACGCCCAGCACGTCGTTGCCGGCGGCGTCGACCACCGCGTCCGCGGCGTCCTCGGGCACCAGCAGGGTGCCCACCGAGCCACCGCCGCCGCCGGACAGCGAGTCGGCCTTGGTGGCGCTGGTGTCCAGGACCAGCGCGGTGGCCAGCGGCACGGCCGGCTCGGTACCGTCGCTGAGCCGGACCAGGCGGACCTGGTCGCCGTCGCGCAGCCCCGGGGGCACACGACCGGGCGCCAGCGGGACGCCGACGACCGCCCGGCCCTCCGCGACCGGCTCGGCGGTGGTGAGCATCTTCTCGTCGAGCAGCTGACCGCGGGCGATGGTGACCCGGGCGAAGGTGCCGATCGCCACCTCGGCGCGGTCGGCGGGGATCAGGCTGAGTCCCTCGCTGGCCACGCTGGTCTGCGCCAGCATGCCCTGGGTGATCCGGGTGCCGGCGGCCACGTCACGGTTGACCACGAGGACGGGGCGCCGCTCGTCGACACGGATCGCCAGCAGCGCCGCGAGCACCGCCCCACCGACGATGAGCAGCACCGCCAGGGCCGCGAGGGCGGGGCGGCGGCGCCGCGGCGGGGAGGGCACGCCGCGCGAGCCGGCCAGCGCGGCGGTCGACGCCGAGCGGATCCCGCGGTCGGCGCGCGCACGCTGCTGGTCCTGGCGCGTCGCGCCGTTGGTCTTGGTGGTCACCGGTTACCCCGTCGATGTCGTGCGCAGATGTCGCATTTGTCCAGGTGAGCACGCTCAGTGTAAGTGCGGGGACACCGGGCGCAAAGCCGGTCGTCCCGGGTTTCGGACCACCGGGTCCGGCGGGGACCGAAAACGAGTGCTCGGGCTCCACGGCCCCGGGAAGCCCGGACACCGCCCCGGGACAGCTCGATGAGGCTTCGGGGGCCCTCGCGGGCTCAGTCCACGGTGAGGCTGGCCGCGATCCGGTCGGCCATCGGGACCAGCTGCTCGGCCAGGCCCAGCGCCGCCCAGCTGGTCACCAGCACCACCGTGGCGCCCTGCTCCGGCCTCGGCAGGTAGTGCATCACCTTCTCCACCGCGGTGCCCTGCACCTCGCGGCCGCCTGGCTCTGACCGCGCGGTGATCTCGTGCACGCGGACCGCCTGTCCGCAGGGCAGCTCGACCCGGTCCACGTCGGCCCGGGCGACGGTCTCGTCGGGCGCGGCCACCTCGCGGGCCAGCTCGGCCAGGTCGTGGGACCAGCCGGCCTCGTCGGTGTCCACGGCCAGGCACTCGACCACCGCGACCACCGGCCCGGTCGGGTCGGGCACGTGGACCGCGGCGAACGCGGCCCCCATGTCCTGCGCGTGCCGGGTGAACGCGGTGACGTCGTGGGCGAGGTCGACCACGTGGTCGGCGGACAGCTCGATCTGCGCCTGCTCGCGGAGGTCCTGGCTGACCGTCTCGGCGAACCGGCGCCCGAACGCGTCGGCGTCCTCGTCGAGGGGCAGCGGGAACCAGTCCTGCGGCAGGTCGGCCGCGCAGGCGATCTCGGTCAACGGGGGGTCCCTTCGGGGGTGGTGGGCTGCTTCCAGCGCAGGCTGGCGGTGACCGCGTCGAACAGCTCCACCATCGCCTCCGCGAGCTGGTCGGGCATCGGGGTGCTGAAGGACAGCTGGAGCATCCCCCCGTCGCCCGGGACCGGAACCCAGTAGTCCACGACGCTGCGTGGCAGCTCCTGGGCCGGGTCGTCGGCACCCGGCCGCACGGTGCGCCGCCGGCGCAGCACCGGGCCGGCGTGGATGGTCTCGCGGGCGAGCTCCGGAGGCCCGTCGGTCGCACCGCCGGCAAGGGCGTCGTGGAGCCGGTCCAGCGAGCTCATCGCGCCGGCGGGAAGCATGCTGACCAGGAGCGAGACGCCGAGGGGTACGCCGGCGATCAGCTGCGTGGAGACGAACAGCTCGAGCCCCCCGGCCTGCTGGGCCGCCTCGTCGGCGCTGGAGCGCAGCCGCTGCGCGGTGTCGCGCTTGAGCAACGGCTGGTCGTCGACGCCGCGGAACTGCCGCTCGACGAGCCGGGCCACCGAGGCGTGCCGGCGCTCCTCGGGCTGCAGGGGGATCCGCCACCACTCCGCAGGCGTGACCAGGGTGTACGACGCGGCGGCCACGGGCGGGCTCGTCATGGGCAGGGGTCCCCCGTTCGACTGGTGTAGACCGCTCACCCTAGCGATCCTCGGCGGGCGCTTGGGCTGCGACGACCGCCGACGCGGGGACCTGCTGCCGCCCCCGCACCCGGCGCACCGCCCACGGGAGGATGCCGGTGAGCACCATCACCACCACGGCCGCGTCGGAGGGCCAGACCACCGGCCAGATCAGGACGAGCCCGGCCGTGACGGCGTGGGCGACCTGAAGCACGGCCAGCCACGAGAAGATGTAGCGCGACCAGCCGACGGCGGGCTCCGCCCGACCGGCCTGCGCCCCACCCCACGGGCGCACGTCCTCGGGGAGGTCGTCGGGCAGCACCTCCGCGTCGGGCGGCTCGACACCCGCGGCCTCGCACAGCCGCCGCACGCCGTCGCCGTCCGGGTCCCCGCCGAACCAGTCCGCCCAGTCCAGGTCGACCAGCACGGTGCCGCGGGCGTCGCGCAGCTGGAAGCGGGCCGGTGTCCGCGCGTCGTCGCGGCCGCGCCCGCGCAGCGACGCCGAGACGGGGCCGTTGCGGTCCGTGGCCGCCGGGACGACGCGCTCCTGGCCGTCGGCACCCTGCACCAGCAGCCGGTCGTTCCAGCGCAGCACCCGCGCACGCTGCACCAGATCACGGGGTGCGGGGCCGACCGGTCGCGGGGCGAGCACCGGCTTCCCCTCTGTCGCACGTCGCGCGCGTCGACGGGCGGCGACCATGTCGGCCAGCGCGATCACCACCAGGCCGGCCAGCTGCTGCAGCCCGGTCGTCGCAGCGAAGATCCTGACGAACACGCTGCCCAGGTCGTCCGGTGCCGGCCCGTCGAGCTGGAGTGCCACGAAGAGCGCGATGATGTTCAGGAAAGCCAGCGGGAAGAGCACGACCAGGGCGGTGTCCAGCCGGCGCAGCGGGCGTGCCAGCAGCGCCCTCGTCCGACGGGACTCCGGCAGCCGGCGCTCCGCCCGCTCGACCGGAATCCCCAGCACGTCGGCCACCGCGGCCACTCCGGTGGCCGTCGCGGGTGCGTCCGGGTCCCACGCCGGGCTCCACGGAGCGTAGGGCAGTCCGGTTCCCCACACGTCGAGGTCGAGCGCGAGCAGCACCTCCTCGCCGCGGCAGAACTGCGCGCGGCCGCACGTGCGCACCGCGGTCGGGGCCGGGTCGGTCGCCTCCCCCACCGAGGGCTGGGGGGCGTCCTTGGTGGAGGCCACGATCCGCAGCCGGTCCAGCTCGCCCGGAGCGAAGCGGCGTACCGAACCGTCGTGGTCGTGCGCCTCCAGGCCGTCAGCGGCCGCGCGCAACCAAGCCTGTGGGCCGGCGGCGCCGCGCCCGCGACCGCCGTAGTGGCCGTTGGCGTAGAGCGTCGCCACCCTGCCGGTGGGGTCGTCGGCGGGCCCGGACGGGACCTCCCGAGCCGTCGTCGCGTCCTCCGGCTGGCTCAGCTCGACCCCTCCTAGTGACCGATCGCGCCCGGGGCGGGTGCGAACTGCGACTGTACCGAGTCGACGGTGGAGAACTGCGACTGCGCGAAGTTGACGTTGGCAACCCAGGAGGCCGCGCCTTCGTAGAGGTTGCCCTGGTAGTTCGCGAGGTAGGCCTTGGTGGCCGCGTCGCCCCAGCCCTGGGTGCGCGCGATCTGCAGCAGGTCGCCGTCTTGGATGTGCACCATCCGGCTCGGGTTGCGCAGCCCCTGGAACACCTCGTCGACACTGTGCCGCAGGCCGTGCTGGCCGCGGAACGCGGTCGCGTAGCCCTTGTGGGCGAAGGTCCGGGTGGCCCCGACCGTGTCGTCCCAGGCGGTGCCGATCCCGTTGCCGCGAATCGCCGTACCGCGTCCGGAGAGCCAGCGCGCCACGGAGGTGACGCGGGCGTTGCCGGCGACCCGGCTGCCCCGCAACCCCGAGGCGATCCCGCGCATCGTCGAGCCCGCGGCGGTGCGCGAGCCGACGGCGGTAAGGCGGCCCAGGCGCGAGCCCAGCTTGACCGCCGCGCCCGCGGCGCGCCCGACGCCGAAGCTCAGCACGCCGACCGCACCCCAGGCGACGTCGCCCCACGAGGCGTCACCGGAGAAGGCGAGCACGATGTTGGCCGCCAGCGACACCACGCCGGCGATCAACGCCACCGTGCCCAGCACGGCGGCGAGTGCCTGGCCGATGCCGGGGATCCAGGCTACGGCCAGGGAGAGTACGCCGGCCCAGGTGGCGATCGTGCCGGCGATGTCGGCGACCGCGGCCAGCCCCTGCTTGACGTTCTCCCACCAGCTGTCCTCGAGGCCGTCGTGCTCGATGATGTCCTCGATCGACCGGCGGGCCCGGTCGGCAGCGTCGTCACGGTCGGCGACCGCCTGCTCCATCACCCGCCGCTGCGCCTCGATCTCGCCTCGGGCAGCGTCGACCCGGCCCTGCACCCGGTCGCGTTCCGCGCGGTAGTCGTCCCAGGCGTCCTGGTCGATGTCGCGGCCCATCGCGCCCGGCGAGCCGGGGATCGGCCCGTCCCACGACGGGCTGCTCGCCTCCCACTGCTGCGCCTCGGCCTCGGCGTCCTTCGCGCGCTGCAACGCGCGGTCGGCGGTGTCCTGCGCCCGCTCCAGCTCCGGGGCGTAGCCCTCGAGCGCCTCGGCGGTCTTGTCGTAGCGGTCGTAGGCCTTCTCCACCTTGTCGGCCACGCCGTCGGCCTGGGTGCGGAAGGCCTCGATGTACTGCCCGCGCGCATCAGCGGTGCCGTCGGTGATCTCGCGCAGCCGGGCGGCGGCGGTGCGGATCGCCTCGGCGGTGTCGCGGTACTGCCGCGCCGACGCGCGCACCTGGTCGGGGTCGCCGGGGACCGGGTCGTAGCCGGCGAGCGGCGACCAGTCGCTGGGCCGGCTCACGACGCGGCCTCGCGGGCGTCCTGCGTGGCCTGGCTGTGCGCGTCCTCGAGTGCCTGGACCAGCTTCTGCTCGATCTGCGCGAACGTGTCCGCGCAAGCGGTGGCGACGTCGTCGAGGATGCCGATCGCCTCCACGATCTCGCCGCGGCTGGCGTCCCAGTTCCCGGCGAAGTCGTCGAGCGCACCGGCCAACCCGGGATGGCCGACCGCGTCGGCGACCACGCCGGCGTTGTCCTCGGCGTGCTCGAGCTCGGCGGCTACCCGCCCGAGGCTTGCACCGGCCTCCTCGAGGGTCTCGCCGGGCACCTGCAGGTCGTAGCCCATGTGGTGTCGTCCTCCTCAGCAGGACGGGACGCCCCATCGGTCGATGAGACGCCCCGTCACACGCGTCGTACCGCTGGCACGCGTCGTGCTCCGGCGGCGCCGAAGCCGCCGGTGCGGGCGCTCAGTTGCCGATCTGGCTGGCGAGGCGGGTGTCGGCCTCTTCGAAGGTCTGCGCCGCGGCGTTGAGGAACTGCGACATCCCCTCGAGACCGGAGATGGTCTGCTTCGCGCCGTGGGTGAACTCCGAGTACGACGCGTCGAAGGCCTTGCTGGAGGCGTCGGTGACGTAGCCGGAGTTGACCAGGTTCTGCACGAACGACTGCAGCTCCTGCAGCTTCTGCTCGATCTCGGACTGCCCGTTGGTCAGTCGGGTCGCGGCGTCGCGCATCTCCTGGTAGGTGACGTTCACGTTGCTGCTCATGTCGCTCCTCGGCCATTGGATCGGCGGGCGTGGGCGGCTGGCCGGCCGCCCCGCGCGGTCGTGTGTGTCTGGTCGTCCGCCGACGGCCCGGCGCCGCTGTTGCAGCGCACCGCCTCCGGTCGAACTCCCCCGAACCGAGACAAACGGCCCGGAACGGTCTCAGGTTAGCGCCCTCTTCGGCTCTCCGGTAGTCCGCAGCGTCCGCCCACCGGACACCTCCCCTGGCCTGCTGCGGGACTCCCCTGGCGATGCCGCGGCACTTCCCATGGCGATCCCGCACTTCCCCGGCGGAGTTCACCGTGGGAAGCGCGGGTTCGGCTACATCCCCTGGGAAACTCCCGGCCCCGGCAGCGCAGTCGCCGGGACCTGGACCGTGCGCAGCTCCCCGTCGCCGAGGTGGACCAGCGCCCGGCCCGGCTGCACGGGCTGGCCGGCCATGCTCCGGGGCAGGCGGACGCCGAGCAGGTCGCCGTCCATCGGGTTCTGCGGGGACAGCAGCGCGCCCTGCCGGTTCTTCTTCACGTCCACCAGCCAGCCGCTGAACCCGCCGCCGACCTCCTCGGTGACCCCGGCGACCACCAGCGCGACCCCCCGGTCGCCCCCGGTGCGCACCAGGTCGCGCAGCGCGTCCTTGGCGGGGCAGTCCTTGAGCAGCTCGGCGTCGTCGACCAGCACCACGACCGGGCGCGCGCCACCGGCCTGCTCGTCCTCGCCAGCCGCCGCGCCGGCGCTCTCGCCCGCGGCCCCGCCGGCGCCTCCGCCCTGCCCGCGAGCGGCGCTCACCGCGTCGTGCAGCTGCTCCTCACCGAGGTCAGCGTCGGTGATCACCTGCGCCACGCCGGGGTGCCCGGCGAGCTCCCGCAGCGGGGAGGGCCGGGGCGCCACGACGACCAGCGCCGCCCCGCCGTCGAGGAGGGAGCGCGCCATGGTGAGCAGCAGCGTGGAGCGCCCGGACTTGGCCGGCCCGCCGGCCACGAAGGTGGACGCGCCCGCGCCCAGGTCGGGGCCGACCGCGGCCAGCTCGTCACCGCCCACGCCGACCAGCCCCCACAGCGGCCCGTGGTCCTCGGTCTGCATCTGCCAGGCCTGGTCGAAGTCCAGCCGCTTGGGCAGCACGTCGACGCGGAACGGTCGCCGGCTCCGCGGCACGCCCTCGTCCCGCTCGCGCACCCGGGCGGCGATGTCGGTCAGTGCCGCCGCCTGGCCCTGGCCCGAGGCGTCCGGCGCGAGGAGCGCGACCTGGGTCTCCACGCCGGACTCGGCGCGGAAGGCGCGCCCCGGGGGAAGCTGGTCGGGCAGCTTCTTGGGGTTCAGGCCGGCCAGGCTGTAGTCGTTGCGGTCGGCCAGCCGCAGCACCAGCTTGTCCTCGGTCAACGTGGCCATCCGGCTCGAGAGCAGCGTCCGGTCACCGGCGATCACCAGGTGCACGCCGACGCTCGCGCCCTCGCGCAGCAGCCGCTGCACCTCCTCGGTCAGCCGGCCGTTGTCGATCTCTCCGAGGCTGCCGGTGAACCCCTCCCACCGGTCGAGCAGGACGACCAGGTGCGGCAGCGGCTCCTCGCCGGACCCGTCCCGCGCGGCGGCGGTGCGCTGCTCGGTGAGGTCGGCGTACCCCTGCTCGGCGAGCGTCTCCTGGCGCCGCGAGACCTCGGCGCCCAGCCGCCCGATCAGGCGGGTGGCGCGCTCGGTCTGCGTGCGGGTGACCACGGCGCCGCAGTGCGGGAGCTCGGTCATCGGCAGCAGCGCACCGTTGCCGCAGTCGATGCCGTACAGGTGCACGTCGGCGCAGCTGCGCGCCCGCGCCAGCGACCCGGCGATGGTGCGCAGCACCTGCGAGCGGCCACTGCGCGGGGAGCCGACCACGTAGAGGTGGCCGAAGGTGGTCAGGTCGATGCCGGCGGCGCGCCGCTCCTGCCGGGCCGGCAGGTCCTCCAGGGCGTACGGCGCAGCGGCCGGGTCCGCCCCGTCGTCGCCGCCGAGCTGGTCGAGCTCGTCAGGCTCCTCGAGCTCGTCGAGCAGCAGCGTCTCGGGCAGCGCCGACAGCCACGGGCTGTGCTGCGGGGGCAGGTCGAGCTGTCGGTCGGCCTCGCGGATCGCGGCCACCAGCTCGGACAGGTCGGTGACCTCGGCGTCGCCGCCGTCCTCGGCCGGGCGCGGGCGCTGCGGCGGCGGGTGCCCCAGCCGCTTCCAGCCGACCTCGGCCAGCCAGGGCTCGACGCGCACCGGCCCGCGTGTGCCCGGTCGCCGGCCGCCGACCCGGCCGGCCTGGAACGGCACCAGCGAGGTGTGCCCGAGCCGGACGTAGGCGCGACCGGGGGTGGCCTTGGAGATGCGCGCGGCGTCCGGCGCATCGATCACGTCCTGCGACTCGGTGGCGTCGGTGACGCGCAGCGCGATCCGCAGGTTGGTGTTGGCCCGGATCTCCGGGGAGACCACGCCGGAGGGTCGCTGGGTGGCCAGCAGCAGGTGGATGCCCAGGGAACGGCCGCGCTGGGCGATGTTGACCAGGCCGGTGACGAAGTCGGGCAGCTCGCGCACCAGGGAGGCGAACTCGTCGATCACGATCAGCAGCCGGGGCATCGGCGCCAGGTCCGGGTTGCGGGGCAGCAGATCGGTGTAGTCCTCGATGTCCTTGGCCCCGGCCTCGGCGAGCTGGTGCTCGCGGCGGCGCAGCTCGGCCGACAACGACTCGAGGGCACGGCTGACCAGGTGGGTGTCCAGGTCGGTGACCATCCCGACGGTGTGCGGCAGCTGCACGCAGTCCTTGAAGGCGCTGCCGCCCTTGTAGTCGACCAGGACGAACGTCATCGCGTCGGGCCGGTTCGCCACCGCGAGGGAGGCGACGATGGTCTGCAGCAGCTCGGACTTGCCGGCGCCCGTCGTACCGGCGACCAGGCCGTGGGGCCCGTCGCGGCGCAGGTCGAGCGCGAAGGCGCCGTCGATCGACTCGCCGACGGCGAACTCGGTGGTGCGTCCGCCGAGGTGCCAGCGCGCGGCGATCGCGTCGGCGGTGGGCGGCTCCAGCTCGAGTACGTCGAGCAGCCGGCTCGACGTGGGCACGGTGGCCTCCTCCTCCGCGCCGCTCACGTCACGGACCGGCGCGAGCGCGCGGGACAGCCGCTCGCACCACAACGCCGAGACCAGGTCCGGTCGCACGGAGCGCAGCACGTCACCGCGCTGCTGCTGCACCCGCAGACCGTCCGGGTCCTGCACCACGACCGCGTGGCACTCCTCGGGCAGCAGCCGCTCGTCGGCGTCGATGCACAGCGCGTAGACGCCGACGGCGGGCCCGTCGCGCAGGATCTGCACCATGCCGGGCAGCGCGCGCATCCGGCGGGCCCCGTCGACCACGACCACCAGGTCGCCGTCCTCGAACTCGGCCCGCCCGGCGCCGGCCTCGGCACGCGCCTGGGTGCGCGCGGCCACCAGCGCGGAGACCTCCGCGATCCGGCGGCTCACCGTGTCGGTGTCGTTGCCGAGCAGGTTCACCGCGCTCTGGTCCGGGGCGGCCCGGTTGTGCGGAAGCCAGCGCACCCACTCCCAGCGCTCGCTCGCGGACGGCTCGGTGAGCACGCACACCGACACGTCGGCCGGGCTGTGCAGGGCGGCCAGCTGGGCGACCGCCCACCGTGCCAGGGCCTGCGCCACCTCGGGCGGGCCGGCGACGCCGACCACGCCACGCTCGCGCAGCGGCACGGTGACCGGGACGTCGAGGACGGTGCGGACCACCTGCTTGCGGTGGTGCAGCTGGGTGGGGTCGTCGAGGGTGACCTCCGAGGGCTGCTCGGCGGTGCCGAAGCGCAGCAGCAGGTGGTCCTCGTCGTAGCGCCGGCGCTCCCAGAGTCGACGGCGCGGTCCGGTGGCGGTCAGCAGCAGCGACGCGGGGTCGGGGCAGTCGTGCCGGCGGGCGTCCCGCTCGGCGAGTACGGCGGCCGCCGCGTCCGCCTCGATCTGGGCGACCTGCTCGCGGTGCTGGGCGAGCTTGCGCCGGTAGCTCTGCTTGCCCGCGCGCCGCGACTGCCAGAAGTTCCCCAACAGCATCAGCGGGGTCATCAGCCCGAACAGCAGGTAGAACAGCCGCCCGGAGACGAGCACCATCGCGACGGCCATGACGACCGGGAGCACCGCCATCAGCAGCGGCAGCGGGCGCTTGTCCTGCTCGGCGGGCGGCGAGGGCAGCCGGAAGCCGGTGGTCCGCGCCGGGGACAGCAGCCGCGGCGGGCGGTTGTAGTCCAGACCGGCGCCGTCCTCGGAGGGTTGCAGCGCGGCGTCGGCCTCCTGGGGCCGGTCGAGCTCCAGCAGTACCCCGCCCACGGCGATCTGGGCGCCGGGTGGCCAGGAGACTCCCTCCCCCGCACCGTCAGGTTCCTGGATCCCCCCCGCGCCGCGGCTGCCGCCGGTGCCTCGGGTGCCTCCGGTGCCCTCGGCGCCGTCCAACGGCTCGCCGTCCAGCAGCGCCTCCACGCCGTCACCGGGGCGGACGACGGCGTGGCCCTCGACATCGACGGTGAGGGTCAGCAGCGCGTCCGGGTCGTGCTGCGTCTCGACCGGCACCGCGGCGTGCGGCGTACTCCCGACCTCGAAAGTGCCCACCCCGAGCCGGTGCACCGCGCCCGCGCCGGGGCCGCCGACCACGCGCACCTCGACCAGGCCGTGCGGCTCGGGAAGCACGCAGCCGGCCGGGTCCTCGACGCTGACCAGTGCGCCTTCGCGCAACGGCGAGTCGACCACCGGCTGCTCCGGGTCGAGCAGCTCGCCGGCGACGTAGAGCGACACCGGCGGCGCGGCGGCGAGCCGTTCGGCCCACCGCTCGGCCGCTCCACCGCGAGGCGGGTCGTCCGGGCTGCCGTCGGGCGCGCCGTCAGGCTCGCCGTCAGGGGCGTTCGGGTCGCTGTCCGGGACGAGGCGAAGGGCCGGCCGGCGTTCCTGTTCGGGGGCGAGGCTGCCGTCGTCGACCGGACGTAGGGCCACCTCCGCCGGCATCGCTGCGGGGGCGGTCACCCCGGAGGTCACGGCCGGCGTACCGACGCCCACGCGGGCCGCGAGCCGGCCGGAGATCTCGCGCACGGTGGTGTCGGGTCCGACCTCGAGCACGACGTCAGCCGTGTCACCGGTGACCGGGTCGATCACCGTCACCGTGACGCGCACGGGCTCAGCCCACGTCCTGCACCGTGGTCTGCACCTCGCCGACGGCCAGCGGGTACGGCTCGCTCGTGCTCGACACCACGCCGGGGATCGTGTGCGTGGTGCCGTCGGGCAGCGTGAAGGAGATCGTGTAGGTGCGGGTCAGCGTGACCGCGTAGTCGCCGCCACGCTCGTAGCCGTGCTCGACCGCGCCGGCCTGGCCGACTTCAGCGTTCTGCACTCCGGCACCGCTACCGGTGTGGCCGTCGCCGAAGTCCCAGCTGAACTCGCTGGGCGCGAAGTGCACGGCGACGGTCCAGCCACCCGGCGGGTAGACGTTCACGGTGACCGACTCGTCGTCGGCGTAGAAGTTGGTCGGCACGTTGACGTAGGTCCGCGCCTCCGGCTCGACGTGCACCTGCGAGGGCGGTGCGACCTGCTTGGCCTCGGTGGTCACCGCCTCCGGGGTGGCCTCGGGGCGCTTCGGCTCGGGGTCATCGGGCCCGCGGCACTCGTTGCCGACGAACTCCCAGGTGCCCTTGGTGCCGTCCGGGTAGACCCAGCGCACCCAGTGCATCATCAGGAGTCGGATGTTGCCGTCCTCGCGGGGACAGGCGTTCACGGCGTGTCCACATAGCGCGTCTGGCCCGCCTTCTGGACGGTTCACGTCGCAGGAGGGGATGTAGCGGTGCTGCTGCCAGGGCTGCGGCTCGCCCACGGTGCCGGTACTGACCGGCGTGGTGTCGGTGTCCTGGCCGCCGTTGGATTCCCCGCCGTCGTTGTGCCACCCCTCGGTGACGGTGACGGTGTCGTCCTCGGCGTGGCCATCGGTGTACCCGTCGTCGCCCGCGTGGGCCGGGCCGGCCGCGAGGAGCAGCCCGGCCACCACCATGGTCGCCGCCGACACGACCGCACCGCGGCGACGGCCCTGCCGCCGGCGAGGTACGTTCACGACCGGTCCGGGAAGCGGTACTGCGCGAGCTTCCATGATCCGTTCCCCCATTGCAGGTCCATCTCCATCACGTCGTCGTCCTCGCCGCTGATCGGCTCGGGATCGCGGCCATCGGTGAAGTAACGGGTGCCGTCAGGCAGGTCGTAGCGGATCGACACGTGCCAGATACTGCCCTCTTTGAGGTAGATCGACACTTTGTCCGCCCGGGGCGTGTGGTCCGGCACCTCGTAGCTCTCCGGCGTGGCGGCGAAGTTCTCCTTGGTCTCCGCGCACGTCGGGCAGCTCCCGTCTGGTGTCAGCGCCAGGATCGGCTCGATGTCCTGGCGGCTCGCGGCGTACCAGTAGGTCGAGAGGGCGTACTTCGCGAACGCCTTGGCTCCCACGTCGGTCTTCTTGTCGGCCCGCGCGGGCTCGTCCGGTGCCGTCGTCGGCACCGCCTCCGGAACCCCGCCATCGGTTTGCTCGCCGGTGCTGGCGCTCGCGCTCGGCGAGTCGCTCAGCGTGGGCAGCGGCTCGTCGCTGCCCGAGGCGGGCTCGTCCGAGCCGCACGCGCCCAGGCTGAGGACGAGTGCAGCGGCGGTGAGGGCCGTGCCCGCGCGGCGCCACGAGGGCGCGAGCAGTCCCACGGGTCCGGGTCGTGAAATCACAGCTCTCCCGAGGTCGACTGGCGGGCTCGGTCAGGATACAAGTGTTTTGTCCGGTTCTGCGAGTCCGTCCGAGCCGCCCGAGCAGCCCGGTAGGAGAATGCCCGACATGACCAGCACCAGTCCCGGCCCAGGCCCCTCCCGCTCGGCCCGCACCGCGGTCGTCACCGGCGCCAGCAGCGGTATCGGCGAGGCGACCGCCCGCCGACTGGCCGCCGAGGGCTACCACGTGTGGTGTGTGGCGCGTCGCCTCGACCGGGTCGAGGCGCTCGCCGCGGAGATCGGGGGTACGGCGCTGCGCTGCGACGTCACCGATCCCGACGACGTCGCCGCGCTGCGCGAGGCGGTGCTCGGCGCCGGGCACCTCGACGTGCTCGTGAACAACGCCGGCGGCGCGATCGGCGCGGAACCGGTCGCCGAGGCGGACCCGGACGCGTGGCGTTCGATGTACGAGGTGAACGTCCTCGGCGTCCTGCGCGTCACACAGGCGCTGCTGCCCGCGCTGATCGCCAGCGGAGCCGGGGTGATCGTCAACATCACCTCGACCGCCGGGCGGATCGCCTACGAGGGAGGCGGCGGCTACACCGCAGCCAAGCACGGCACCCAGGTGCTGACCGAGACGCTGCGTCTGGAGCTCTACGACCAGCCGGTGCGGATCAGCGACATCGCGCCCGGGATGGTCCGCACCGAGGAGTTCAGCCTCAACCGCTTCGGCGGCGACCGTGAGCGCTCGGAGGCGGTGTACGCCGGGGTCGCGGAGCCGCTCGTCGCCGAGGACATCGCCGACGCGGTGGCCTGGGTCGTCACCCGCCCTACCCACGTCAACATCGACGAGCTGGTGATCCGCCCGCGCGCGCAGGCCGCCCAGCACAAGGTGCACCGCGTCGACCCCTGACCGGTGCGGCGACGGCCGGGGCGGGCCGGTCGCGCGGGGCCACCGGAGTCACTCCAGGACCAGCCGGGCCAGCTGCTCGAGCTCGGGGGTCAATGACTGCTCGGCGAGGGTGACCTGCTGCCCGCGCAGCCGGAACGAGTAGACGAACCGGTCCGGTTGCGGCTCGGTCGCCACCACGGCCCGCAGGTCGATGTGGGCGAGCAGCTGCTCGACCTCCGGGGTGCGGGGGTCGTCACCCAGCCGGACCTCGCCACGCCGCTCGATCCCGGCGAAGCCTCCGGTGCGCCGGACGATCACGCGATCGTCGTCCGGCACGCCGGCGGGGTCGGCCGGAGGCGAGGGCGTCGAGCGTGGCGACGGCGTCGCGGATCTTCCCGACCACACGGCACCTCCGGCGGACGGCACCAGCACCTTCACGCCGACCTCGCCCCATGCCCACGCAACGATCTCCCGCGCCCGGTCGTCGACCACCGGGGCGGCCTCGACGGTCGCCGCCGCGAAGGCCTCGAAGCCGGCGTCGCGGGTGAGCCCGCCGTCGACGAGCGCGGCGTACCAGATCCGCCCGGCGCCCTCGTGGCTGGTCGCCGCCAGCCCGCGCTCGGCCAGCCCGGTCGCGGCCAGACAGAACGCTCGGTTGGGGATGCCGGAGTTCAGGTGGACCCCGCCGTTGTCCTCGCGGGTGTGCACGTAGTCGGCCATGTGCCCCACCTGCGGATCGCGCCCCAGCGTCTCGTCGTCGTACGCCGTGCCCGGCTGCGCCATCGAGCGCAGCGCCCGCCCCTGCACCGCGGAGGTGAAGATGCCCTCGCCGATCAGCCAGTCGGCCTCCTGCGGGCCGTGGCCGAGCAGCCGCTGCTTCACGCAGGAGGCGAAGGCGTCGGAGACCGACTCGTTGAGGGCGCCGGACTGGTCGGCGTAGGTGAAGCCGGTGGTGTACTGCGTGACCGCATGGGTGAACTCGTGCGCGCACACGTCCACGGGCTTGGTGAACCGGTCGAACACCCGCCCGTCGCCGTCGCCGAAGACCAGCTGCCGCCCATCCCAGAAGGCGTTGTCGTAGCGCCGCTCGTAGTGCACCGTGGCGATCACCGGGGCGCCCCGGCCGTCGAACGAGTCGCGGGCGTAGACGTCCGCGAACAGGTCCAGCGACGCACGCACTCCGGCGGCCGCCTCGTCGACGGCGGGATCGCCCGAGGTCGGCTCGCCGGCCGCCCGGACCGGACGCCCCGGCAGCTGCGAGCCGTGGTCCGCGCTGTGCACGACCCAGGCGTCGACGCCAGCGGGCGGCGCCCCGGGCGGGCCGGCGACGGCACGCTCCACCTGCGGCGGCGGCACGCTCCGCCGGGAGCGCAGCGTCTCGTCGATGGCCAGCGTGGCGTGGCCGCACCGGGCCACCTCGACGTCGTGCTGCACGGTGGCGACGCGAGCGAGCAGGTAGGGCGGGATGAAGTGGCAGCTCATGGGGTCCAGACCTACCGGGCGGCACCGACAGACGTAAAGAGCTGCGAGCGGACGCAGCCCACGTCGCGCGGGCCATCCCGCGTGGCGGCCCCGTCCCCAGGCCCGGGGCTCGCGCCGTGAAAAGGTGGTGACCCCAGCCACCGCAGTACCCAGGAGGACCCGTGCGCGCCCGTGACCTCGCCGAGGACTTCCCCGTCGTACACCTGGGCACCGACGCGCTGACCGCGGTCCTCACCATGGGCCGCGAGCGCCGCCCCGGGATCATCGTCTGCGAGGACGACGGCACTCCGCACACCGTGCTCCCGGGCTCGCAGGTGCTGCGGTTCCTGGTCCCCCGCTACGTGCAGGACGATCCGACGCTGGCGCGCGTGTACGACGAGCCGACCAGCGACGAGACCTGGCGCAAGCTCGCCCGCAAGACCGTGCACGACCTGTTGCCCGAGCCGCAGGACCGCGACGACCTGCCGATGGTCGAGCCGGACGCCACCACGGTCGAGGTCGCCGCCCTGATGGCCCGGCTGCACAGTCCGGTCGTCGCCGTCGTCGAGGAGGGCCGCGTGCTCGGAGCCATCACCGTGAGCCGGCTGTTCGAGGTGATGTTCCCCGACGACGGCGTACCCGACGATCTGCGTGGCGGGGAGGACGCGCCGCGATGACGACCCTGCTGGTGGTGGTCGCCTTCGCGGGCGCCTACGTCCTGATCGCCACCGAGCGGATCCACCGGGTCGCAGCGGCGCTCGGTGGCGCCGCGGCGATGGTGGTGCTCGGCGTCGTCGACGTGCACGTGGCGTTCTTCAGCGAAGAGACCGGGGTCGACTGGAACGTCATCTTCCTGCTGCTCGGGATGATGGTGATCGTCGGCGTCGTGCGCCAGACCGGGGTGTTCGAGTACGTCGCGATCTGGGCGGCGAAACGGGCCCGGGGCCGGCCCTTCCTGATCATGGTGATGCTGCTGGTGATCACCGCGGTCGCCTCCGCACTCCTGGACAACGTCACGACCGTGCTGCTCATCGCGCCGGTGACCCTGCTGGTCTGCGAGCAGATCGACACCCCGCCGATCCCCTTTCTCATCGCCGAGGCGCTCGCCGCCAACATCGGCGGCACCGCGACGTTGATCGGCGACCCGCCGAACATCATCATCGCCTCGCGCTCCGGCCTGACGTTCAACGACTTCGTGCTGAACCTGGCACCGATCGTGATCGTGCTGATGGTCGTGCTGATCGGCCTGTGCAAGCTGATGTTCGGTCGCCAGCTGGTCTACCGTCCCGAGCGGGTGGAGGCGCTGATGGCGCTCAACGAGCGCGAGGCGATCCGTGACCGCGGTCTCCTGGTGCGCTCGAGCGTGGTGCTTCTCGCCGTCCTGGTCGGCTTCACCCTGCACAGCGTCTTGCACCTGGAGCCCTCGCTGGTCGCGCTACTCGGCGCCGGCGCGCTGGTCGCGATCTCCCGGGTCGACCCCGAGGACTACCTCGCCGAGGTGGAGTGGTCGACCCTGGTCTTCTTCATGGGGCTGTTCATCATGGTCGGCGCGCTGGTCGAGGTCGGCGTGATCGAGTCGCTGGCCTCGAACGTCACCGAGGCGTTGGGGGACCGCTACCTGCTGGCGTCCTCGGTGCTGCTGCTCGGCTCGGGCGTGCTGTCCGGGATCGTGGACAACATCCCCTACGTGGCCACGATGGCGCCCCTGGTGCAGGACCTGGTGCAGGCCGGCAACGGTGCGACCGGAGCCCAGGCCGCGTGGTGGTCGCTGGCGCTCGGGGCGGACCTGGGCGGCAACGCCACGGCCGTGGGCGCCAGTGCCAACGTGGTGATCCTTGGTATCGCCGCCCGTAACGGCCACCCGATCAGCTTCTGGCGGTTCACCAAGTACGGCATGGTCGTGGCCGCGGTGACGATCGCGATCTCCTGGGTCTACGTCGTGCTGCGCTACTTCGTGCTGGCCTGACTCGGGCTCTCCAGCCGTTGGGGCCGTCGGGACGGCGCGTTTGGCGCGAACGGCACCCCTCGCCTGCCGCACAGGGTGCCGTTCGCGCCGAACGATGACTCGCCGCCCGCGGTCACACCGGCAGGTTCCACCCGGAGGCGGTGTTCATCACCGAGGCGAAGGTGAGGTACATCAGCCACAGCCCGGTGACCACGTGCGCGAGGCCGAGCACCCGCTCGAACGCCTTGCTGCCCAGGCCCACGAAGAACTCGGCGACGTAGACCCAGGTCAGCCCGACGAACAGCAGCCCGACCGGCCACACGCCGGCGTCGAAGAACACCAGCAGGCCGGTCACGGACAGGATCGTGAACGCAACCGACATGCCGGCGTTCGGCCGCGGGTCGTTGCCGGAGTGACGGTTCCAGCCCAGTGCGAACCAGTGGATGCCGTACGCCGAGAACGCGACCGCGGCCATGTAGAGCGCCGCGTCGTTGGTGAACACCTGGAACCAGGTCAGTCCGACGAACAGCAGGACGCCGGTGACCAGCTGGCACAGGCCGGGAAGGAACAGCCCCCAGATGCCCGTGGCCCGGTCGACCGCGGGGTCGCGCTCGGGCCAGCCGAACAGCTCCTGCGGACCCCAGATCAGGTAGCCGGTGCCCAGACCGAAGAAGCCGAGGGCGACCGGGACGAAGTCGGATGCTTCGAAGGGCATCGCGGCACCTCCTGCGCGGTTGGTGCGGGGCGAGCGGCGTACTCGACGGCGCTGCTCGCCTGGACCGCGCGGTAGTGCCCGCGTGCTGGGCAAGCCAAACCTTTGCGCCTGCGCACACACCTGAGGGCGCCGGGTTCTGTAGAGTTCGTGGCTGCCCGCGCGCGTCTCCACGCTGCGCCTCCCCTCCCGAAAGCGAATCCGGCACCGCCATGTCTGAGCAGACCCCCAGCAGCACCCCGAGCAGCAACGCCGGCGACACCACCGGTACGACGCTCCGCAGCGACCTGCGCAACGTCGCGATCGTCGCCCACGTCGACCACGGCAAGACCACGCTGGTCGACGCGATGCTGCACCAGTCCGGCTCGTTCGGCGCCCACCAGCACGTCGAGGAGCGTGCGATGGACACCGGCGACCTGGAGCGGGAGAAGGGCATCACCATCCTGGCCAAGAACACCGCGGTGCACTACCGCGGCCCGGCCGCCGACGGCCAGGACATGGTGATCAACATCATCGACACCCCCGGCCACGCCGACTTCGGCGGCGAGGTCGAGCGCGGCCTGTCCATGGTCGACGGCATCGTGCTGCTGGTCGACGCCTCGGAGGGACCGCTGCCGCAGACCCGCTTCGTGCTGCGCAAGGCGCTCAACGCCGACCTGCCGGTGGTGCTGGTGGTGAACAAGGTCGACCGCAGCGACGCCCGCATCTCCGAGGTCGTCGACGAGACCTACGAGCTGTTCATGGACCTGCTCGACGACAGCCACAACGCCGAGGCACTCGACTTCCCCGTCGTCTACGCCTCCGCCAAGGCCGGCCGGGCCTCGCTGACCCAGCCGGAGAACGGCGGCCTCCCCGACACGGAGGACCTCGAGGACCTCTTCCGCACCATCATCGAGACGGTGCCCGCCCCCGCCTACACCGAGGGCGCGCCGCTGCAGGCCCACGTCACCAACCTCGACGCCAGCCCGTTCCTCGGCCGGCTCGCGCTGGTGCGGGTGCACCAGGGGACCCTGACCAAGGGCCAGAACGTCGCGTGGATCAAGCGCGACGGCTCCAAGCAGTTCGTGAAGATCACCGAGCTGCTGGTCACCGAGGCGCTCGAGCGCAAGCCCGGCGAGTCCGCCCGGCCCGGGGACATCGTCGCCATCGCCGGGATCCCCGACATCATGATCGGCGAGACGCTGGCCGACCCCGAGAACCCGGTCGCGCTGCCGCTGATCACCGTCGACGAGCCGGCCATCTCGATGACCATCGGCACCAACAACTCCCCGCTGGCCGGCCGCGCCAAGGGCACCAAGGTGACCGCGCGGCTGGTCAAGGACCGGCTGGACAAGGAGCTGATCGGCAACGTCTCGCTCAAGGTCGTCCCGACCGAGCGGCCGGACACCTGGGAGGTGCAGGGCCGTGGCGAGCTGGCGCTGGCGATCCTGGTCGAGCAGATGCGCCGCGAGGGCTACGAGCTGACCGTCGGCAAGCCGCAGGTGGTCACCCGCGAGATCGACGGCAAGGTGCACGAGCCGGTCGAGCGGCTCACCATCGACGCGCCGGAGGAGTACCTCGGCACGATCACCCAGCTGCTCGCCGTACGCAAGGGCCGCATGGAGCAGATGACCAACCACGGCACCGGCTGGGTGCGGATGGAGTTCCTGGTCCCGGCGCGCGGCCTGATCGGCTTCCGCACCGAGTTCCTCACCGACACCCGCGGCACCGGAATCGCGCACCACGTGTTCGACGGCTACGAGCCGTGGGCCGGCGAGATCCGCTCCCGGGCGAGCGGGTCGCTCGTGGCCGACCGGTCCGGCGCGGCCACGGCGTACGCGATGACCAACCTGCAGGAGCGCGGGGTGCTGTTCATCGAGCCGACCACCGAGGTCTACGAGGGAATGATCATCGGGGAGAACTCCCGCGAGGACGACATGGACGTCAACATCACCAAGGAGAAGAAGCAGACCAACGTCCGCTCCTCCACCGCCGACAACTTCGAGAAGCTGATCCCGCCGAAGAAGCTGTCCCTCGAGCAGTGCCTGGAGTTCTGCCGCGAGGACGAGTGCGTCGAGGTCACCCCGGAGGCGGTCCGCATCCGCAAGGTCGCCCTGGACCAGAACGAGCGGGCCAAGGCGGCCGCTCGCGCCCGACGCGGCTGAGGGTCGAGCGGGCCCGGCCGAGGGCCCGGCGCGGCTGAGCGCTACGAGCGCTGCGGCGCCGGGCGGTCCGCGCCTCTGGCGCGCCGAGCCGGTAGCGCTAGCGCCAGCACGCCCAGCAGCGGCAGGGCGGCGAGCAGCAGCAGCGCACCGGGCATGGTGAGTACGTCGCCCAGGCCGCCCACGACCGCGGACCCCACGCCTCCCCCGACCATGAACATCAGCGTGGCCACGCCCAGCGCCACGCCACGGACGTCACGGGGGACCGCCTCGCCCACGGCGGCCATCAACGCCGGCTGACCCAGCCCGAACGCCCAGGTCACCGCGACCACGGCGACCACCAGCAGCACCGCCGAGGCCGAGCGGGCGCCGGTGGCGGCGACCAGCATCGCGATCGAGGCGGTCACCGCGGCCAGCGCCAGCGACCGGGTCGGGCCGACCCGGTCCAGCAGCGCGCCGGCGAAGCGCGGCGCCAACAGGCCTGCGGCGGCGCTGGGGAGCAGCGCCACGCCGACCTGCCAGGGCGCCCACCCCTCCCCGACCAGGACGGCTGGTACCGCGATCAGCAGCGCGAACCAGGCGGCGGGGACGGCTGCCGCGGCCACGGCGCTGCCGACCACCGCCCCGTTGCGGATCACCGACAGCGGCAGGAACCCGTGCGGCCTGCGGCGTACCCACATGGTGACGGCGGGCACCCCCAGCACCACCAGCGCGGCACCGATCCCGGCCACGACGACACCGGTCGAGGGAGACTGGACCAGGAGCACGACCCCGGCGGCGGTGGCCGCGACCAGGACGGCCCCGGGGAGGTCGAGCCGGGCTCCGCTGCCCTCGTTGGGGACAGCATGGAGCAGCGCTGGCAGGATCAGCACGCCGAGGATGGGCAGCGCGATCACCGCCCGCCAGCCGAGCAGCCCCTCGACAGCGCCGCCGGCGAGCGGTCCCAGGCAGCTGACCGCGGCGGCGACTCCCGCCACGCGACCCAACGCCGCGGCACGGACGCGGCCGGTGTAGCGGGCGCTGATCACCGCGACGCCCAGCGTGGGCACGGCGGCAGCGCCGGCCCCCTGGAGGATCCGGGCGACCAGCAGCGTCCCGAAACCGGGGGCGAGCGCGCCGGCCAGGGCGCCGGCCGTCATCAGGCCGACGCCGGCGATCAGCGGGGCTCGCGCGCCGACCAGGTCCGAGACCCGGCCGTAGACGGCGGTGGTGACTGCGAGCATCAGCGCGTACAGGCTGATCGCCCACGCGCTCACACCGGTGCTCACACCCAGGTCCTGGGCGAGGACCGGAAGCGCGATGGCAGCCGACGAGCTGCCCATGCCGGCGAGCCCGAACAGCAGCCCGACCAGCACCGACACCCGCCGCGCGTCGTGGGAGGAAGACATTGCCGGTGCCAACGCCGGCGGCGCCGGTGCCATTCCGCGGATCCCCGCCCGTCCCGCGCCTCGGACTCAGGCCAGCAGCGCGGCGATCACGAACAGCGCCGGCACCGACAGGATGGTGGTGACGAAGATCGAGTCGCGGGCCAGCACCACCCCGCGGTCGTAGCGGGTGGCGTGGACGAAGATGTTCTGGGCCGTGGGCAGTGCCGCGAGCACGGTGACGGCCAGCAGCGCGGTGCCGTCCAGCCCCAGCACGTAGCGGCCCAGCAGCGCTGCCACGACCGGCTGCACCACCAGCTTGAGCAGCACGATCACCCCCAGCTCGCCCCCGGGTGACCCCGCGCCGGGGAGCGGGCCGAGCCGCAGCGAGACGCCGTACGCCAGCAGCATGGCCGGCACCGCCATCCCGCCGACCAGGTCCAGCGGGTCGTGCACCGCCTGCGGAAGCCGCAGCCCGGTCAGCGCCAGCACCAGGCCGAGCACCGAGGCCACGGTGAGCGGGTTCGTGCAGACCCGGGTCAGCGTCCGCCGCCAGGAGAAGGCGTGTGCGGACGCGGCGTTGTCCAGGACCGCGAGCGCCGCCGGCTGCATGGTGAGCAGCTGCATCAGCAGGACCGGGGCCACCAGGGCGGCGTCGCCGAGCACGTACGCCGCGATCGGCAGGCCGAGGTTGCCCGCGTTGACGTAGACCGCGGAGAGTACGCCGATCGTCGCGTCGCCGGTCGTCTTGCGCCACCACCAGCGAGCCACCGCGAGGTAGCACGCACCGGTGACCAGGACCGCCCCGGCCGAGGCGGCCAGGCTGCGCGAGAAGACCCGGGCCACGTCGGCGTCCTCGAGGACGGTGACCATCAGCGCCGGCGAGGCGACGAAGAAGGACAGGCGGGAGAGCATCACCTGGCTGGCCAGGTCGAGTACGCCGAGGTGGCCGAGCAGGATGCCCAGCGCGATGATCGCGCCGATCGTGGCGAAGCCCTCCAGCACTCCCTGCACGGGACCAGCCACCTCCGACGACGACGCGCGAGCCGGCGCGATTCTGCCACGGCCGGTCCCGGGTCAGCCCTCCGCGCGGCCCTGCCGCCAGTAG
>DASSVD010000152.1:0-16344 GCA_035706365.1 Nocardioidaceae bacterium | reverse complement strand
GAGTCGACATCGCGTGTCACGACCCGCAGCGCGCCGACGTCCAGGACGGACCCGCAGCCGGCCTCGCGGCCCTGGAGGCCGCCGGCCGGTTCCTGGGGCTCACCTACCTGTGGGGTGGTGCCAGTGCGTGGGGCCTGGACTGCTCCGGGCTGGTGCACCTGGTGCACCGCGCTCTGGGCCGGCACATCCCCCGCGACGCCTTCGACCAGGCCGACGCGGTGGAGCCGGTACCGCTGGACGCGGCGCGCCCCGGCGACCTCTACTTCTTCGCCCGCCCGGGCGAGCGGATCTACCACGTCGGCTTCGCGAGCCGGCCCGTGGGGGCGGACGGCACCCGGTGGATGCTGCACGCACCGGAGACCGGTGGTGGCATCGAGGACGCCCCGCTGGCACCGCACCGGGTCGCCACGCTGGTCAGCGCTGGGCGCGTTCCCGCCGCCGGGACACCGTCAGGCTGACCACGGTGGTCACGGCGAGAGTGCCGACGATGACCACCAGAGACATCCAGATGGGGATGTCGGGTGCCCAGTGCACCGGCTCTCCGCCGTTGATGAACGGCAGCTCGTTCTCGTGCAGGGCGTGCAGCACCAGCTTGAGACCGATGAAGCCCAGCAGCACCGCGAGGCCGTAGGACAGGTAGATCAGCCGCTCGAGCAGGCCGCCGATCAGGAAGTACAGCTGGCGCAGACCCATCAGCGCGAAGATGTTCGCGGTGAACACCAGGTAGGGGTCCCGGGTGAGCCCGTAGATCGCCGGGATCGAGTCCAGGGCGAACAGCAGGTCGGTGGTGCCCAGGGTGAGCACGACCAGGAACATCGGCGTGATCAGCTTCTTGCCGTGTGCGCTGGTGATCAGCTTGGTGCCGTCGTACTCCTTGGTGGCGGGGAAGCGCTTCTCCACGAACCGGATCAGCCGGTTCTCCTCGAAGTCCTCCTCGTCCTCTTCCCCGGCCTCCTTGGCGAGCTTGACGGCGGTGTAGACGAGGAACAGGCCGAAGACGTAGAAGACCCAGCTGAACTCGTTGATCGCGGCGGCGCCGACGAAGATGAAGATGCCGCGCATCACCAGCGCGATCACGATGCCGATCATCAGCGCGGTCTGCTGGTACTGCCGGGGCACCTGGAACTTGCTCATGATGATGAGGAAGATGAACAGGTTGTCCACCGACAGCGAGTACTCGGTCAGCCAGCCGGCGAAGAACTCCGCCCCGGGGTTCGGGCTGAGTGCGTGTGGCTCGGCGAAGACCCACAGCGCCAGCCCGAAGAGCACCGCGAGGCCGATGAAGAACGCCAGGTGCCGGCTGACCTCCTTCATCGTCGGCTCGTGCGGCCGCCGGGCGATCACCAGCAGGTCGATCAGCAGTACGCCGATCGTGACCACGAGGGTGACCACCCAGATCAGGGGCGAGGCGACGGAGTCACCCAGGAACCGGTCCACGAAACTTCCTCCGGAGGGCTGTCGGGGCACCGCACGGCGCCAGGGCAGGAACACGCTCCGGAGGTCTCCTCCGCCCCCGCCCACCGAGGTCGAGGACGACGGTGAGATCCGGGGACCGGCGCCGCCGGGGGTGGTGACCCCGTGATGACGACGACGCCGCGAGGGAGTACTCCCCTCCACGCGGCGCCCAGTCTCCCAGAGCGTGCCCGTGCACACCAAATGTGCCCACTAGGCTGACGCCGATGCCCGCGCTGCCCGTCCGGACCGCCGGTCGCTGGTCCGTGGTGCTGGCGGTCAGCGCGGTCGCCACCGGGCTGCTCGCCCTCGCCGACCTGCCCTCCCCGGTGCTGTTCGGCACCCTGCTCGGTGGCATGGCGTGCGCGCTGTCGCTCTCGGAGCCTCCGAAGCTGCCCCGGCCGGCGTTCACGCTGGGCCAGGCGGTGGTGGGCGTGACGATCGGCGCGATGGTGAGCCCGCCGGCGCTACAACGCCTGGTCAACGACGGCGTCTCCGTGCTGCTGGTCACCGTCGGCACCCTCGTGATCAGCGTCGCGGCGGGCCGCCTGCTGGCGGTGCGACGGGACGTGTCCCTGGCCACGGGCGCGTTCGCGCTGGTCGCCGGCGGGGCGTCCGGCGTGGTGGCGCTGGCCCACCAGCTCGGCGCGGACGACCGGGTGGTCACCGTGGTGCAGTACCTGCGGGTGCTGCTCGTGCTCCTGGCGATGCCGCTGGTCACGGCGGTGGTCTTCCATCCCGGCGCCGGGACGGGCCCGGCCGGTGCTGCGATCCCCTCCACGGGCGGCGGCTCGGCCGCGAGCGGCGGCCCAGGCGGGCCGGGCACGGACACGACCGGGGCCGCGGTCTCGGGCCTGCTCGGTGTCGTGGTCTCGGGCACCCCGGCCGGCGTGGTCTATGCGCTCCTCGCTCTGGTCGCCGGCCTCGCGGTCGCGCGCTGGACCCCGCTGCCGGCCGGCACCCTGCTGGGTCCTCTGCTCGTGGCGGTGCTGCTCACCGCGACCGACCTTCTGCGAGTGCCGGCCGTGCCACCCCTGGTCGCCGGCGCCGGCTACGCCCTGGTCGGCCTGCAGGTGGGCCTGCGGTTCACCCGGGCCAGCCTGCGCAGCATCGCCGGGCTGCTCCCGGCTGCGATCGGGCTGATCCTGGCGGTGATCGCGGCGTGCGCGGGGCTCGGTGCCGTGCTGTCCTGGGTCACCGGGGTCGACCCGCTCACCGCCTACCTGGCGACCACGCCCGGCGGGCTCTATGCCGTGTTGGCGACAGCCGCCGACAGCGGCTCCGATGTCACCTACGTGCTCGCCGTGCAGGTGATCCGGGTGTTCGCGATGCTGCTGGCCGCGCCCTTGCTCGGACGGTTCCTCGGACGGTGGCAGGCGCGGCACGCCGAAGTACCCCCGGACTGAGAGCCGTCGGGCCGGTCAGTCCGTCGGTCCGTCGGTCCGTCGGGCCGTCGGGCCGGTCAGACCGCGTCCCAGCCCTCGGGGCGATGCTTGCGGGGCAGCCGGGACACGACCCGCACGTAGGAGTCGTCGACCGCCTCCCGCAGCTCCTCCTCGGAGATCCGGCCGGTCAGGGCGAGGTCGTTCCAGCCGGAGCGTCCGATGTAGGCCATCACCGACGCGTCGTCGGGGAACCGCTCCAGCCAGGCGTCGGCCTCGTCGCGGGTGGCGCCGGCCTTGACCCCCACGGAGTCGGCGCCGACGAAGGCGAAGATCTTCTCGTGCACCTTGACCACCGGGTGCTCGTGCTCCCACGGGTTGTCGGCCCAGGCCCCTGGTTTGGTCAGGCAGTGCGCGAGGATCTCCTCCGGGGTCACCGGGCGCCCGCCTCGACCATCTGCCGCAACTCGCGCTTCAGCTCGGAGATCTCGTCACGCAGCCGGGCGGCCAGCTCGAACTGCAGCTCCGCGGCGGCGGTGTGCATCTGCTCGGTGAGCTGCTGGACCAGATCGGCGAGGTCCTGACTGGGCAGCCCGGCCAGGTCGGCGGCGTGCCGCCCGGCGTCCTTGGAGTGCGAGGAGAGCCCCGGCACGGGGGCCTTCCCCCGCGACTGCTGCCTGCCCGCCCCGCCGAGCAGCGCCTCGGTGTCCTCGTCCTCGCGGGCGAGCATCTCGGTGATGTCGGCGATCTTCTTGCGCAGCGGCTGCGGGTCGACGCCGTTGGCGGTGTTGTAGGCGATCTGCTTCTCGCGGCGCCGGTTGGTCTCGTCGATGGCCAGCTCCATCGACGGGGTGACCTTGTCGGCGTACATGATCACCTGGCCGGACACGTTGCGCGCCGCTCGTCCGATGGTCTGGATCAGCGACTTGTCCGAGCGCAGGAAGCCCTCCTTGTCGGCGTCCAGGATGGCCACCAGCGACACCTCGGGCAGGTCGAGGCCCTCGCGGAGCAGGTTGATTCCGACCAGGACGTCGTACTCCCCCATCCGCAGCTCGCGCAGGAGCTCCACCCGGCGCAGCGTGTCCACCTCGCTGTGCAGGTAGCGGGTGCGGATTCCGGCCTCGAGGAGGTAGTCGGTCAGGTCCTCCGACATCTTCTTGGTCAGCGTGGTGACCAGGACCCGCTCGTTGCGCTCGACGCGGGTGTTGATCTCGTGGATCAGGTCGTCGATCTGCCCCTTGGTCGGCTTGACCAGCACCTCGGGGTCGACCAGCCCGGTGGGGCGGATGATCTGCTCCACGACGTTTCCGTGGCCGCCGACCTTGTCGAGCTCGTAGTCGCCGGGCGTGGCCGAGAGGTAGATCGTCTGCCCGATCCGCTCGAGGAACTCCTCCCAACGCAGCGGCCGGTTGTCCATCGCGCTGGGCAGCCGGAAGCCGTGGTCGACCAGGTTGCGCTTGCGCGACATGTCGCCTTCGTACATCCCGCCGATCTGCGGGACCGCGACGTGGGACTCGTCGACCACCAGCACGAAGTCCTCGGGGAAGTAGTCGAGCAGACAGTTCGGCGCCGACCCGCGGCTGCGCCCGTCGATGTGCATCGAGTAGTTCTCGATGCCCGAGCAGGAGCCGACCTGGCGCATCATCTCGATGTCGTACGTCGTCCGCATCCGCAACCGCTGCGCCTCGAGCAGCTTGCCCTGCTTCTCGAAGGTGGCCAGCTGGTCCTCGAGCTCGAGCTCGATCCCCTTGATCGCCCGCTCCATGCGCTCCGGGCCGGCCACGTAGTGGGTCGCGGGGAAGATGTGCAGCTCGGCGTCCTCGGTGACCACCTCGCCGGTGACGGGGTGCAGCGTCATCAGTCGCTCGATCTCGTCGCCGAAGAACTCGACCCGGATCGCGAGCTCCTCGTAGACAGGGAACACCTCGAGGGTGTCCCCCCGGACGCGGAAGGTGCCCCGGGTGAAGGCCATGTCGTTGCGCGTGTACTGGATCTCCACCAGCCGGCGCAGCAGCGTGTCCCGGTCGGTCTCCTCCCCGACCTTGAGCCGCACCATCCGGTCGACGTACTCCTGCGGGGTGCCCAGGCCGTAGATGCAGGACACCGTGGACACCACGATCACGTCGCGCCGGGTGAGCAGCGAGTTGGTCGCGGAGTGCCGCAGCCGCTCGACCTCCTCGTTGATCGAGGAGTCCTTCTCGATGTAGGTGTCGGTCTGCGGGACGTACGCCTCGGGCTGGTAGTAGTCGTAGTAGGAGACGAAGTACTCGACCGCGTTGTCCGGGAAGAGCTGCCGCAGCTCGTTGGCGAACTGCGCGGCGAGGGTCTTGTTCGGCTGCATCACCAGGATCGGTCGCTGCAGGCGCTCGGCCACCCACGCCACGGTCGCGGTCTTGCCGGTGCCGGTCGCACCCAGCAGCACCACGTCCTGCTCGCCCGCCGTGATCCGGCGCTCGATGTCGTCGATCGCGGTCGGCTGGTCGCCGCTGGGCTGGTAGTCGGAGACGACCTTGAAGGGGGCGACGCTGCGCTCGAGATCGGTGACGGGCCTCATGCTTGCCAGCCTACGTTGGGGCGCCGACAGTCCTGGCGGGACGAGTGTGCGCCCACTGGCTAGATTGAGCCCTGTGAGCAAACGTCGTACCAGGCTTCTCTCCGACCCCTCCCGGCTCGGTGGCCTCCTGCGTCGCACGCTGCTGGGGGTGTTCGGTTTCCAGCTGTTGCTGGCCCTGGTGCTCACCCTGGTCGACTCCTACCGGCGGCGCGGCAAGCGGCCCAAGCCGTTCCCGGTCACCACGCCGGAGCCGGTCACCATCGGGCACGGCACGGTCACCACCTACGTGTACGGCCAGGACCTCTACGACGACATGCTCGCCGCCATCGCCTCCGCGCGGCACCAGGTGCTCTTCGAGTCCTACATCTGGAAGGGCGACGCCGTCGGCGAGCGGTTCAAGCGGGCCCTGGCCGAGGCCGCCGGCCGCGGCGTGGAGGTCTACGCGATCTACGACGGCTTCGCCAACCTGGTGGTCTCGCCGCTGTTCAAGCGGTTCAGCCCCCGGATGCGCGTGTTGGAGTTCCCCGTCTACAACGCCGGCTGGCGGTTCTTCGACCTGCGCCGCTACGGCCGGGACCACCGCAAGATCCTGGTCGTCGACCACGACGTCGCCTTCGTCGGCGGCTACAACATCGGCGCCGCCTACGCCACCGAGTGGCGCGACACCCACGTGCGGATCACCGGGCCGGGGGTCTGGGACGTCACCCGCGCCTTCGCCGACTTCTGGAACCTGCACCGCCGGCCCCGGCACGGCCGGCCCCTGCTCCTCGAGACGGCCTCGGAGTGGGAGCCGCGGATCCGGGTGCACCGCAACGTGCCGCGGCTGTGGATGTTCCCGATCCGGACGATGTACCTCGAGGCCATCGCCCGGGCCTCGCACCACATCTACATGACGCACGCCTACTTCATCCCCGACTCGGACTTCGTCGACGCCCTCGTCGCAGCCGCCCGCCGCGGGGTCGACGTACGCCTGCTCGTGCCGGCCACCTCCAACCACGTCGTCGCCGACTGGCTCTCCCGCGGCTACTACGGCGAACTGCTGGCAGCCGGCGTGCGGATCTTCCGGTTCCAGGGCGCGATGGTGCACGCCAAGACCTCCACCATCGACGGGCACTGGTCCACGGTGGGCACCGCCAACATCGACCGGCTCAGCATGACCGGCAACTACGAGATCAACATGGAGTTCATCGACCAGGACCAGGCGCGGACCATGGAGCGGATCTTCCGCACCGACCTGTCCAACAGCGTCGAGCTCACCGCCGAGGAGTGGAGCGCCCGCGGGGTGCACAAGAAGTTCACCGAGCTGGTGCTCGCGCCGCTGCGCCCGTTGCTGTGAGTACGCCGGCGGCCGGCGCGGGAGCGGCCGCGTCGTCGGAGCCGGGCCGGGGGGCCGGCACTGCCCATGGCGATCGCCCCCTTCCCTCGGTGAATTCGCCATGGGCAGGGGGCAATCGCCTGCATACCCTGGTGAACTACTGGCAGCCGGGACGCAGGAGGCGGGAGTGACGCGCCGGCCGGTCAGTCGCCCTGGTGCACGTCGAGCCGGCCGTCGCCGTACCAGCGCCGGATCACCTTCTTGTCGAACTTGCCGACCGAGGTGCGCGGCACCGCCTCGATGAACGCCCAGGCGTCGGGCAGCTGCCACTTGGCGAAGCTCTGCGCCAGGTAGTCCCGCAGCGTGTCGGGGGTGAGGTCGGCCCCTTCACGCACCACCACCGAGGCGAGCGGGCGCTCCTGCCACTTCTCGTCGGGGATCCCGACCACCGCTGCCTCGACCACGTCGGGGTGCGCCATCAGCGCGTTCTCCAGCTCGACCGAGGAGATCCACTCGCCGCCGGACTTGATCACGTCCTTGGCCCGGTCGGTCAGCGTGATGTAGCCCCGCTCGTCGAGGGTGCCGACGTCGCCGGTGCGCAGCCAGCCGTCGTGGAACTTCGCCCGCGCCTCCTCGTCGTCGTCCTTGTAGTAGGAGCCGGTCACCCACGGACCGCGCACCTCCAGCTCCCCCACCGCGGTGCCGTCGGTGGGCAGCGGACTGCCGGCGTCGCCGACGATCCGGCCCTCGACCCCGGGAAGCAGCCGGCCCTGCGAGCCGCGGTAGTGCCACACGTCCTCGCCCTCGACTCCCGCGGGCGGGCGCGCCACCGAGGCCACCGGGGAGGTCTCGGTCATCCCCCACGCCTGGACCATGTGGATGCGGTGCCGCTCCCCCAGCGCCTGCTGCAGGGACACCGGGACCGCCGATCCGCCGCACAGCACCAGCCGCAGGCTGGACAGCTCCTCACCAGAGGCGTCCAGGTGTCCGAGTACGTCGTTCCACACCGTGGGAACCGCACCGGACACGGTGGGTCGCGCGTGCTGGATGAACCGGACCAGCGGCTCGGCCTGCAACCAGCGGTCGGGCATCACCAGGGTCGAGCCGGCCATCACCGACGCGTACGCGAGACCCCATGCGTTGGCGTGGAACATCGGCACGATCGGGAGCACCCGGTCCTCGTAGGTCAGCCCGGCGACCACGCCGAGCCCGACCGCCATCGCGTGCAGGTAGGCCGACCGATGGCTGTAGACCACGCCCTTCGGGTTGCCGGTGGTGCCGCTCGTGTAGCACATCGCCGCGGCGTCGCGCTCGTCCACGTCGGGCCAGTCGAAGGTGTCGGCCTGCTCGGCGAGGAGGTCCTCGTAGAGCAGCACCTGCTTGCCCGTGCCGCGCAGCGCCGAGAGGTCGACGGTGCCCGCGTCGGGGCCTGCGACCAGGACGTGCTCGACGGTCTCGAAGGTGTCCAGCACCTTGGCCAGCAGCGCGACGAGCGAGTCGTCGACGATCAGGACCCGGTCCTCGGCGTGGTTGGCGATGTAGGTCAGCTGCTCGGGGAAGAGCCGGATGTTGAGCGTGTGCAGCACCGCGCCCATGGCCGGCACCGCGAGGTAGGCCTCCAGGTGCTCGGCATTGTTCCACTGGAAGGTGGCCACCCGCTGGTCGCCGTCAATCCCCAGCGAGCGCAGCCCGTTGGCCAGCCGGGCGGCCCTGCGACCGACCTCGGCGTACGTCTCCGAGCGGCTGCCCTCCGGTGTCGCGGTGACCACCTCGGCGTCCCCGTTGACCGTCGTGCCGTGCCGGAGGATCTCCCCGATGGTGAGCGGGAAGTCGTCCTGCATGGTGCTGCGCATCCACTGCCTCCTCGGATCGGTGTGGTGCCGCCGATACTGCCGCCGCGGGTGGGCGGTCGTCCAGGGTTCGTCCAGATCCGCGACGGTTCTCCCGGCCGCGGGCTCAGCGCGGCAAGTGAGTGCGCGGGGCCATCCGCGGGCCGCGGCGGGGGCGGTGCAGCCGGGCCAGCTCGACCAGCCGTTGCACGCGGTAGCGGTGGGGCCGGTAGGGCTCGAGCAGCGCGGCCATCGCGGCGTCGTCGCCCTGCTGGCCGGTCAGCGCCCAGGTCACGTTCTTGGCGATGTGGTAGTCGCCGAAGCTGACCGCATCCGGGTCGCCGTGGGCGCGAAAGCGCACCTCCGCCGCGGTCCACACGCCGACGCCCGGCACGGATCGCAACCGCGCGTCGACCGGGTCGCCCTGCAGCGGTGCCGTCCGCTCCAGCGCGGCGGCGACGCGGGCGGCCTGCACCACCGTGCGCGAGCGCGCCGGGTCGATGTGCAGCTTCAGCCACTCCCAGGACGGGATGGTGCGCAGGGTGTGCGGGTCCGGCTGGACCCAGAGGCCACGGGCGGCCCCCGGGCCGGGGGCGCGCTCGCCGAAGCGGTACACCAGCTTGCGGAACCCGCCGAACGCCTCCTGCCCGGTGACCTTCTGCTCGATGATCGCGGGAACCAGCGCCTCCATCACCAAACCGCTGCGGCCGATCCGCCAGTGCGGGTGGAGCGCGTGCGCTTCGGCGATCACGGGGTGCCGCGGCTCGAAACCGCTCGGGTCGTCCTCCGCGCCGAGCATCGCCGGCAGCTGGTCGAGCACCCATTCGCTGCCCGGCCCCCAGGCGCTCGCGTGCACCTCGCCCGCCCGTGGGCGTGCTGCGATCCGGAGCGTGACCGGCCCGTCGGGAGTGCGGTGCCCGCGCCAGATCGCGCCGTCCTCGTCGATCCGGTACGTCGGATCGCCGGGACCGCGCCGGGACACGGACAGCACCACGCCGACCGGGCAGGGCCAGGCCGGCCGCCAGACCCGCTCGAGCGCCGGAACAGTCGAGCCAGCCGCGGCGGCCGACTGCGCAGGCGTGGACCTTGGCGTGGGTGCGGGGGTGGCAGGCATTGCGCCGCCCACAGTAACCCCGCGGCGCGCCGGGGGCGTCCGGACCGCGGGCGCAGCCGACCTCAGAGGACAATGGGCACATGCTGCTCCGGGACCTGGTCGAGGCCTCACGCACCGTCGCGGCCACGCGGTCGCGTACCACGAAGATCGCCGCGCTGGCCGAGGCGCTGCGCCGCTCGGTCGGCGACCCGGGACAGGTGGAGATCGCCGCGTCGTACCTGTCCGGCGCCCTGCGGCAGCGGCGTACCGGCCTCGGCTGGCGCAGCCTGCGGGAGCTGCCACCTGCGGCCGGCACCAGCACGCTGAGCGTGCTGGAGGTGGACGCTGCGTTCGAGGAGCTCGCCGGCGTGTCCGGCGCCGGGTCGCGGGACCGACGCACGCGGCTGGTCGAGAGCCTGTTCGCCCGGGCGACCGCCGAGGAGCAGGAGTTCCTGGTCCGGCTGGCGACCGGAGAGCTGAGGCAGGGCGCGCTGGACGGGCTGATGCAGGAGGCGGTCGCGTCGGCTGCGGGTGTCCCGGCCACCGCGGTGCGGCGGGCGGCCATGCTGCAGGGCGGCACCGTCCCGATCGCGGTCGCCGCGCTCACCGAGGGCCTGGCCGGCCTGGAACGCTTCGGCCTCGAGGTGGGTCGGCCGGTCCGGCCGATGCTGGCCTCCTCGGCCACGACCGTCGACGAGGCGCTGGGGAAGGTAGCCGCGGACGGCGGGCCGTTCGCGGTCGACCGTAAGCTCGACGGCATCCGGGTGCAGGTGCACAAGGCCGGCGACCAGGTCACCGTCTTCACCCGGAGCCTGGACGACATCACTGTGCGCGTCCCCGAGGTGGTCGAGGCGGTGGCCGCGCTGCCGGCCACCTCCCTGGTGCTCGACGGCGAGGCGATCGCGCTGGACGCCGAGGGGCGGCCGCGCCCGTTCCAGGAGACGGGTGCGCGCACGGCGAGCAGGCAGGACGTGGCGACGTTGCGGGCGCAGGTGCCGCTGACGACGTACTTCTTCGACGTCCTCCACCACGACGGAGAGGACCTGTTGGACGCCCCGGCTCACGACCGGTTCGCCCGCCTCGCCGCGCTGCTGCCCGACTCGCTGGTCGTCCCGCGGCTGGTCACCGGCCATCCGCAGGAAGCCGCTGACTTCTTCGCCACCAGCGTCGCGGAAGCGCACGAGGGCGTGGTGATCAAAGCGCTCGACGTCGCCTATGAAGCCGGCCGGCGCGGCTCCGGCTGGGTGAAGGTGAAGCCGCGGCACACGCTCGACCTGGTGGTGCTCGCCGTCGAATGGGGCAGCGGCCGTCGGCAGGGCTGGCTGTCCAACATCCACCTCGGTGCCCGTGATCCCGACAACGGCGGCTTCCAGATGCTGGGCAAGACGTTCAAGGGGATGACCGACGAGATGCTGGCCTGGCAGACCGAGCGGTTCCTGGAGCTCGAGACGCACCGCGAGGGCCACGTGGTGCACGTGCGGCCCGAGCAGGTGGTCGAGATCGCCTTCGACGGGATCCAGACCTCGCGGCGCTACCCCGCCGGGATGGCGCTTCGCTTCGCCCGCGTGCTGCGCTACCGCGACGACAAGGGGCCGGACGAAGCCGACACGGTCGATGCCGTCCGGTCGTTGCGGTACCCACGGAACAGCGCAGGAACCTCGACCCCGTTGTTCTGCACGCCTGAAGCGTAGGCCGAAGCCGACATAGCCGCCGGGACGCTACTGACTGGCGTCGATGACGCAGAAGAGATTGCCGTCGGGGTCCGCCAGGACCACGAAGTCCGCGTCGTCGGGATAGTCCCACTCGACCCGCCGCGCGCCGAGAGCGACGAGACGGTCGACCTCGGCCTCCTGCTCGGCTCCGTCCTCGGCCCACAGGTCGAGATGCGTGCGGTCCTCGGTGTCCAGGTGCAGCCGCGCGCCGCGTCCGTCCTCGGGTGCCAGGAACGCGGGGTTGTCCCGCTGGCGGGCGTAGCCGAGCGCGCGCGACCAGAAGTGGCCGGCGCGGTCGAGGTCCGCCACGTTCAGCACGATCGATCCCAGTGTCAGCATGCGTGCACGATCACACGTCCACCCGGTCGCGGCAAGGCGGAGGTCCCGCGACGACAGCACGCCCGTGCAGGCGTCGGCCGTCGCCGTAGCATGACGCCATGAGCGCGCAGCCCGAGGCGACCGATACCGCAGCCGGACGACGTACCCCCGGGCGCACGCCTCGCCGCACCTCCGACGGCCGGCGCCCGGCCGCCGCCGTACGGCGCCGCGCCCGCGAGCAGGAGATCCTGGCCGCCACCCGCGACCTGTTCGACGCGCGCGGCGTGCGGGATGCGCAGATCGAGGACATCGCCCGGGCGGTCGGGGTGAACCGGGCGATCATCTACCGGCACTTCACCGGCAAGGAGGAGCTGTTCGCGCTCACCCTGGTCGGCTACCTCGACGAGCTCGAGGGCGCGCTGACCGCGGCCGACGACGCCGACGCGGGGCCTCGGGAGCGCCTGCGCCGGATCACCGAGGCGTTCATCGACTTCGGCTTCGAGCATCCACCGTTCGTCGACCTCGCGCAGACGCTGATGCGGCGTACCGGCCCCGAGCTTCTCGAAGAGATCAGCGAAGCTGCCGTCTACCGGCTCGGCAGCGCGATCAGCACCTGCCTCGGGCGTGTGGCCGAGGTGCTGCGCGCCGGCGTGGAGCGCGGCACCTTCCACACCGACGACCCCGACCTGCTCGCCAACACCCTCTACGCGACCGGCCTGGGCGGGATGCAGCTCGCCCGCGTGGGCATGCTCGTGAAGGAGGCGGCGCCCGGCGTGCCGACCGTGGCCGCGCTCTCACCGGCCCAGGTCAAGGAGCACATGGTCGCCGCCAGCCTGGCGATGGCCGTCGGAGTCACCGCTCCAGAATCGCCGTGATCCCCTGGCCGCCGGCCGCACAGATCGAGATCACGCCGCGGCCCGAGCCCTTCTCCTCCAGCAGCTTGGCCAGGGTGGCCACGATCCGGCCCCCGGTCGCCGCGAACGGGTGCCCGGCGGCCAGTGACGACCCGGTGACGTTGAGCTTGTCGCGGTCGATCGCGCCCAGCGGCGCGTCCAGTCCGAGCCGCTCCTTGCAGAAGATCGGGTCCTCCCAGGCCTTGAGCGTGGCCAGCACCTGCGAGGCGAACGCCTCGTGGATCTCGTAGAAGTCGAAGTCCTGCAGGTCGCTGCCCTGGCGCTGCAGCATCCGCGCCATCGCGTACGCCGGGGCCATCAGCAGGCCCTCGCCGCCGTGCACGTAGTCGACCGCGGCCGTCTCGTAGTCGGTGAGCCAGGCCCGCACCTCGAGACCGTGCTGCTCGGCGTACTCCTCCGAGCACAGCAGCACCGCCGAGGCGCCGTCGGTCAGCGGCGTGGAGTTGCCCGCCGTCATCGTCGCGGCCGCACCGCGCCCGAAGACCGGCTTGAGCCCGGCCAGCTTCTCCGCCGTCGAGTCCGGCCGCAGGTTCTGGTCGCGCTCCAGGCCGAGGAACGGGCTGACCAGGTCGTCGAGGAAGCCCCGCTCATACGCCGCGGCCAGCTTCTGGTGGGACGCGGCCGCGAGCTCGTCCTGCTCCTCGCGGCCGACCTCCCACTCCACGGCCGTCAGCGCCGCCGACTCCCCCATCGACAGCCCGGTGCGCGGCTCCTTGTTCGCCGGGACGGCCGGCGCGAGGTGGCCGGGGCGCACCTTGGCCAGCGCCGCGAGCCGGCCCTGCAGGCTCTTCGCGCGGTTGGCCTCGAGCAGGATCTTGCGCAGCTTCTCGTTGACCGCGATCGGGGCGTCGGAGGTGGTGTCGGTCCCGCCGGCGATGCCGACCTCGATCTGACCGAGCGCGATCTTGTTCGCCACGGCGATGGTCGCCTGCAGTCCGGTGTCACACGCCTGCTGGAGGTCGTACGCCGGGGTCTCGGGCGCCAGTCGCGAGCCGAGGACACACTCGCGGGTCAGGTTGAAGTCGCGCGAGTGCTTGAGCACCGCGCCGGCCACCACCTCGCCCAGCCGCTCGCCCTCCAGCCCGTAGCGGGCGACCAGGCCGTCGATCGCGGCGGTGAGCATGTCCTGGTTGGACGCGGTGGCGTAGGCGGTGTTGGACCGGGCGAACGGGATCCGGTTGCCGCCGACCACGGCGACGCGACGGGTGGTGGACTGCATGGCGGCTCAGCTCCTGGATACTGGTCGGTAACCTTGTGGGTGCCCATCCTTGCGCGAACCGTGCGGGGAAGGAAACTTTTGAGGGCCACGTCACGAAAAGTGGACTCCGGGTTACACGCACGGTTACATACCGAACCGACGCATCCGACAGCCCCATCCGCAGGAGGATCGATCCATGGCCAGCAGGTACCAGTCCCTGATCCGCACCCCGGTCGGCCAGCTGTTGGCCAAGAACCTCGGCCTGCCCAATCCGACGCCGCTCGAGCGCTACCAGGCCGGCAGCCCGCTGGTCACCGGCACCGTCCTGGTCGGGGACCTCGGCGGCAGCGGCCGGCTCGCCAAGACCCTGGTCACCGCGTTCGACGAGCTGGGCATCGCGACCGAGCAGGCCCCGGGACAGGCCGCCCCGGGCTCCCCGGCTGGCGGCGCGCCGGCACGGGTCAAGGGGATCGTGGTCGACGCGACCGGTCTGGACGCGCCCGACCGGCTCGTCGAGCTGCAGCGCTTCCTCACCCCACAACTGCGCCGCCTCGACGCGTGCGGCCGGATCGTCGTGCTCGGCACGCCCCCGGAGGCCACCAACTCCCTCGAGGAGCGGATCGCCCAGCGCGCCCTGGAGGGCTTCACCCGCTCGCTGGGCAAGGAGATGCGCAAGGGCGGCACGGTGCAGCTGGTCTACGTCGCCCCGGCCGCGGATGCTGCGCTCACCTCCACGCTCGGGTTCCTGCTCTCCCCCAAGTCGGCCTACGTCTCCGGCCAGGTGATCCGGATCGGCAGCCGCGAGACGACCGCAGAGCCGGTGGCCGACTGGACCCGGCCGCTGGCCGGGACGGTGGCCCTGGTCACCGGCGCAAGCCGCGGCATCGGCGCCGAGATCGCCCGGGTGCTGCACCGGGACGGCGCGACCGTGGTCGGCGTGGACGTGCCCCGGGCCGCTGGCGACCTGCAGACCGTGATGGGCGAGATCGACGGCGACCACCTGGCGCTGGACATCACCACCGGCGACGCCCCGCAGCGGATCGCCCGGCACCTCACCGAGCACCACGGCGGCGTGGACATCGTGGTGCACAACGCCGGGATCACCCGCGACCGCAAGCTGGCCAACATGAAGGAGGACGGCTGGACCTCCACCATCGCGGTCAACCTCGAGGCGCCGAAGCGGATCACCGAGGAGCTGCTCGCGCAGAAGGTGATCCGCCCCAACGGCCGGATCATCGGCGTCTCCTCGATCGCGGGCATCGCCGGAAACGCCGGGCAGACCAACTACGCCGCCTCCAAGGCCGGGGTGATCGGGCTCGTGAACGGGCTGGCCGACGATCTGCCCGACCGGATCACCGTGAACGCGGTCGCCCCCGGCTTCATCCACACGAAGATGACCGCCGCGACGCCCCTGCTCACCCGCGAGATCGGCAGCATGCTCAACTCGCTGCAGCAGGGCGGCCTGCCGGTCGACGTGGCCGAGACCATCGCCTGGTACGCCAGCCCCGGCTCCACCGCGGTCAACGGCAACGTGGTGCGGGTCTGCGGCCAGATGATGCTGGGGGCCTGAGGTGACCCGAACCCGCGAGATCTCCGGCGACCCGGCCGGCCTGCCGCTGATGGTCAAGGCGGCGCTCCCGGCGGTGCCCGGCGTGAACCAGCTGCCGGGGCTACGCCGTACCGGCGACTCCCTGCCCCGGATCACCCTGGTCCGCCACGACGTCGAGGTGGACCGCGCGCACGTGGCGGCGTACGCCGAGGTCTGCGGCTTCGGGCTCCGCGAGCAGCTGCCGGTGACCTACCCGCACGTGCTGGCCTTCGGGCTGCACATGCAGCTGATGACCGACCCGTCGTTCCCCTTCCCCGCGATCGGCACCGTGCACCTGGAGAACGCGCTGACCCAGCACCGGCCGATCTCCCCGGCGGAGCCGCTGCAGCTCAGCGTGCACGCCGACGGGCTGCGCGCCCACCCCAAGGGGCAGGTCTTCGACATCGTCACCGTGGTGCACTCGCGCGGCGAGCTGGTCTGGGAGGAGACCTCGACGTTCCTGCGCCGCGGCCACGGCGACCCGGACGCCCCGGCGGGAACCGACCTGGAGCAGGTGCCCGGCTCCGGCACCACCTGGCGACTGGGCGGCGACCTGGGGCGGCGCTACGCGGCCGTGTCCGGCGACCGGAACCCGATCCACCTCTACGGGCTGACCGCGAAGGCCTTCGGCTTCCCGCGGCAGATCGCGCACGGGATGTGGTCGAAGGCCCGCTGCCTGGCCGCCCTGGAGGGACGGCTGCCCGACGCGGTCGAGGTCCAGGTCGCGTTCAAGAAGCCGATCCTGCGGCCCGGCACCGTCGCCTTCGGGTCCCGCCCGGTCGACTCCGGCGGGCGGGCCGCGGGGCTGCGCGACTACGCGTTCTCGCTGTCCAGCCCGCGCACGGGCGCCCCGCACCTGCTCGGTCGCACCCGCGCGCGCTGAGCCGTCGGTGGCTCAGCGGCGCTTGCCGAAGCGCAGCGTGGTCACCGTCGCGGTGCGCCGCCCGGTGCTCGGCGCGGTGCGCAGTGCGTAGGTGGCGGTGGCCGGC
>DASSVD010000151.1:0-12790 GCA_035706365.1 Nocardioidaceae bacterium | reverse complement strand
ATGAACCCCCCGGCCTGGATGATCCGGTCCAGCGCGCTTCGGTCCACCACCAGGTCCCGGATCACCGGGAAGGCCCGCATCGGGGTGACCGTGATCGTCTCCTCGGGCTCGAAGTCCGACAGACGGGTCATGCACATCAAGCGGGGCCGGCCGTTGACCTCCGCGCTGCACGAGCCGCACTTGCCGGCCTTGCAGTTCCAGCGCACGGCCAGGTCGCCGACCTGGGTGGCCTGCAGGCGGTGGATGGCGTCGAGGACGACCTCCCCCTCCTCGACCGGCACGGTGAAGTCGTCCAGGCCGCCCCCGCTCGCGTCCCCGCGCCATACCCGCATCGACAGCTGGTAGGTCATCGGCTCACCCCTTGGCCTCGTCGAAGAGCACCCGCAGCTCGTCGGGCATCTGCGGCAGCGGCTGCCGGGCCAGGTGCACGTGCTCGTCGCGCCAGGTCAGCGCGAGGTTCAGCGCGCCCCACTCCGGGTCCGGGTCGGGAAAGTCGTCGCGAGTGTGTCCGCCGCGGGACTCCTCGCGCTCCAGCGCAGCGCGGGCGATGCACTCCGAGACGATCAGCATGTTGCGCAGGTCCAGGGCGAGGTGCCAGCCGGGGTTGTACTGCCGGTGCCCCTCGACGCTGAGGTGCTGGGCTCGCCGCTTGAGCGCCTCGATCTCCCCCAGCGACTCGCGCAGCTCGTCGGCGCGACGGATGATCCCGACCAGCCGCTGCATCACGTCCTGCAGGTCCTTCTGGATGGTGTACGGGTTCTCCCCGTCCGACGCCTCGGCCGCGGTGAACGGGGCGAGCGCCTCCTCGGCGGCCCGGCGTACGTCGTCCTCGGCCACCTGCGGCCGGCTCTCGCGCGAGCGGTGGGCGTAGTACGCCGCGTTGTGTCCCGCGCGCCGGCCGAAGACCAGCAGGTCGGACAGCGAGTTGCCGCCGAGCCGGTTCGATCCGTGCATGCCTCCGGCGACCTCGCCGGCGGCGAACAGGCCGGTGACCGTGGACTGCTCGGTGTCGGCGTCGACCTCCACCCCGCCCATCACGTAGTGGCAGGTCGGGCCGACCTCCATCGGCTCGGCGGTGATGTCGACGTCGGCGAGCTCCTTGAACTGGTGGTACATCGAGGGCAGCCGGCGCTGGATGAACTCCGCGTCCCGGCGGGAGGCGATGTCGAGGAAGACGCCGCCGTGCGGTGAGCCGCGGCCGGCCTTGATCTCGGAGTTGATCGCGCGGGCCACCTCGTCACGCGGCAGCAGCTCGGGCGGGCGGCGGTGCGCCTTCTTGTCGGCGTACCACCCCTCGGCCTCCTCGATCGTGTCGGCGGTCTCGGCCTTGAAGTACTCGGGGATGTAGTCGAACATGAACCGCTCGCCCTCGGAGTTCTTGAGTACGCCGCCGTCGCCGCGCACCGACTCCGTGACCAGGATCCCCTTGACCGACGGGGGCCAGACCATCCCGGTCGGGTGGAACTGCACGAACTCCATGTTGATCAGGCTCGCCCCGGTCCGCAGCGCGAGCGCGTGCCCGTCGCCGGTGTACTCCCAGGAGTTCGACGTCACCTGGTAGGACTTGCCGATCCCGCCGGTGGCCAGAACCACCGCCGGCGCGTGGAACACCACGAAGCGCCCGCTCTCCCGCCAGTACGCGAACGCCCCCGCCACCCGCCGGCCGGTCGAGCTTGTCGAGACCCGCCCTGAACCTGTCGGGACCCCCTCGGTGAAGATCTCGGTGACCGTGCACTCCATGAACACCGAGATCCCCAGCGCCACCGCGCGCTGCTGCAGGGTGCGGATCATCTCCAGCCCGGTCCGGTCGCCCACGTGCGCGAGGCGGGCGTAGCGGTGCCCGCCGAAGTCGCGCTGGGAGATCAGTCCGTCGGGTGTGCGGTCGAACAGCGCGCCCCACTCCTCGAGCTCGAGCACCCGCTCGGGGGCCTCCTGCGCGTGAAGCTGCGCCATCCGCCAGTTGTTCAGCATCTTCCCGCCACGCATGGTGTCGCGGAAGTGCACCTGCCAGTTGTCCTCGGGGTAGAGGTTGCCCATCGACGCGGCGATGCCACCCTCGGCCATCACCGTGTGCGCCTTGCCGAGCAGGGACTTGCACACCAGCGCCACCTTGGCACCGGCGTCGTGGGCGGCGATGGCGGCACGCAGCCCGGCCCCGCCGGCGCCGATCACCACCACGTCGAAGTCGTGGGTCTCGAAGTCAGCCATCAGAAGAACCTCGGGTCGGAGAACGCGTCGATCGCGAGCAGGTAGATGTAGAGGTCGACCAGCGCCACCGAGATCAGCGACGCCCAGGCGTACTGCGCGTGCCGGGCGTTCAGCTTGGACACGACGCCCCACGCGCGGTAGCGCAGCGGGTGCTTGGAGAAGTGCCGCAGCCGGCCGCCGATGATGTGCCGGCAGGAGTGGCAGCCCAGCGTGTAGAGCCAGATCAGGACCACGTTGACCAGCATCAGCAGGGTGCCCAGCCCCATGTGGCCCCACGCGCCGTCGGCGTCGCGGAAGGCCAGCACCACGTCGATGCTGAGCACCACCGCGACCAGGACCGCGGCCAGCCAGAACCAGCGGTGCACGTTCTGCAGGATCAACGGGAACCGCGACTCCCCGGAGTAGCGGCGGTGCGGCTCGGCGACCGCGCACGCAGGCGGGGAGAGCCAGAACGCGCGGTAGTAGGCCTTGCGGTAGTAGTAGCAGGTCAGCCGGAAGCCGAGCGGCAGGATCAGGATGATCAGCGCCGGGCTCAGCTGCCACCATCCCCCGATCGGCTGCCCCAGGTCCGAGCTGCCCTCCACGCAGGATGCAGCCAGGCACGGCGAGTAGAACGGGGACAGGTACGGCGCGGCGTAGTAGTCGCTGCCCATGAACGCCCGCACGGTCGCGTAGACCACGAACGCCGCGAAGACCACGAAGGTCACCAGCGGCGGCCACCACCACGTGTCCCGGCGCAGGGTGCGGCCGCCGACCTCGGCTCGTCCGGGGCTGCTGACCCCCGTCGCTGACATCGCTGCGGCCCCCTCAGAGCGCGTGCTGCGCCTCGGACTGGGCGTCCTGCCACATGCTCTCGTCGTAGGGGTCGTCGGGGATGGTGATCACCTCGTCGGGGCTGACCCCGGGGCGGTGGCCCGGCGCGGGGCTGCCCAGCTCGTCGAGGTCCTCCTGCAGCCGGTCCACGTCGCTGGTGAGGCGGCGTACGCCCAGGGTGTCGCCGTACTCGTGCCGCACTCGCAGCACCGCCGCGGCCAGCGAGGTCAGCGCCTCGCGGGTGGCCCCCACCGCGTCCTGTGCAGCCATCGTGCCCTCCACTCGGGTGATCGACATCACATCTGTCCCGAGTCTGGCGCGGATTTCCCGGTTCGGGAAGGGGGCGCGCCCGGACTACCCCAGGCCGAACAGCTCCTCGAGCACCGCGGCGACACCGTCGTCCTCGTTCGACGGGGCCCGCCGGCTCGCGAGTGCGGACACGGTGGGGTGGGCGTTGGCCATGGCGTACGCCGTGCCCGCCCACGCCAGCATCGGCAGGTCGTTGGGCATGTCGCCGAAGGCCACCACCTCGTCGGGGCCGATGCCGTGCTCGTCGCACAGCAGCTGCAGGGTGCTCGCCTTGGTCACCCCGGCGGCGCTGATCTCCACCAGCGCGCCGGTCGAGGACCACGTGGTGGTGACCCGGTCGCCGGCCAGCTCCTCCACGCGCTCCCAGAAGCGCTGCGGGTCGAGCTCCTCGTGGCGGGCGAGCAGCTTGACCGTGTCGGCGGCGGCGATCTGCTCCAACGGCGCGACCCGGACCCCGTCGGGCGGCGGGACCCGCGGCATGAAGCCGGGCTCGCGGGCGAAGCCGTGGGCGTTCTCCACCGCGAAGCTGGTACCGGGGATCGTGGTGCGCAGCAGCCCGCCGACCTCGACGGCCACCCGCGGGTCGAGGGTCCGCGCGCGGGCGACCCGGCGCGCGTGCACGTCGTACACCACGGCGCCGTTGGAGCAGACCGCCACGCCGTGCCCGCCGACGTGCTCCCACAGGTCGTCCATCCAGCGGATCGGCCGCCCGGTGACGAACACGACCAGCACGCCCTGCTCCTCGAGGGCGGCCAGCACCCGGCGGGTGCGGGGGGTGACGCTGCCGTCGGTGTGCAGCAGGGTCCCGTCCAGGTCGGTCGCCACCAGCTTCAGCACGGCGCCAGGCTAGCCAACGCCGACGACCTCAGAACCAGCGGCGGATCTCCGCCGCGGCGCCGTCCTCCTCGACGGGCAGGGTCACGTCGTCCGCGGCGGCCTTCACCTCGTCCGGAGCCTGCCCCATCGCCACCCCGCGGCCCGCCCAGCGCAGCATCTCGATGTCGTTGCGCCCGTCGCCGATGGCCAGCACGTGCTCGGCCGCGACCCCCAGCCGCGCGCAGACCTCCTCCAGCCCGCTGGCCTTGCTGACTCCCTCGGGGGCGAGGTCGAGCCAGGCGGTCCAGCCGATGAAGTAGTTGGTGCCCTGCAGCCCGAGCCGCTCGGCCAGCGCGACGAAGTCCTCCGGCGTGGACTGCGGGTCGCGGATGATCACGCGGCTCACCTCGCGGGCGACCAGGTCGTCGACCGGGGTCAGGATGATCTCCCCGTCGAGCTCGCCGTCGGGGAAGTGCCGGTTCACCCGGTAGCCGACACCGTGCTCCTCGACGGCCACCATCGCGTCCGGCACGTGCTCGAGCACGGCCTCCACGGCCGGGCGGGCGTCGAAGGTCACCTCGCTGATCACCTTCATCGGCGGGAACGTGAAGGTGACCGCGCCGTTGGAGGCGACCACCAGCGCCTGGCCCCCCGTGTGCAGGTCGCGGGGCAGGTCCAGGTGGCGAAGCACCGTGCTCATGCTCAGCGGCGACCGGCCGCTGGCCAGCACCACGTGGCAGCCGGCGGCGACGGCGGCGTCGATCGCCTCGCGCACCGTCGCGCTCACCTCGTCGTCGCTGAAGCCGGTGTCCGGGTGTGGGACGAACAGCGTCCCGTCGATGTCCAGCGCGAGCAGCTTGGGCGCGAAGCCCGCCGGCGCACCGCTCACGGGGTCACCACTCGCCGGCACACCGCTCATCGGGCGGCACCGGCGCCGGCCACCGGCTCGAGCACCTCCCGGCCCTGCAGGTAGGGCTGCAGCGCCGCCGGGACCCGCACCGAGCCGTCGGCCTGCTGGTGGGTCTCCAGGATCGCCACGATGGTGCGCGGCACCGCCACGAGCGTGCCGTTCAGCGTGGCGATCGGGCGCACCCCCTCCTCGAACCGGCCGCGGATGTCCAGGCGGCGGGTCTGGAAGTCGGTGCAGTTCGACGTCGAGGTCAGCTCGCGGTAGCGCCCCTGGGTGGGGATCCACGCCTCGCAGTCGAACTTGCGCTCCGCCGACAGCCCCAGGTCGCCGGCGGCGACGTCGATCACCCGGTAGGCGAGCTCGAGCTTGCCCAGCCACTCCTGCTCCCAGGCGAGCAGCCGCCGGTGCTCGGCGTACGACTCCTCGATCGTGGTCAGGCTGAACATCTCGACCTTGTCGAACCAGTGCACCCGGATGATGCCGCGGGTGTCCTTGCCGTGCGAGCCGGCCTCCTTGCGGTAGCACGGGCTGAACGCGGCGTAGCGGCGCGGCAGCGTGGCGCCGTCGAGGATCTCGTCGGCGTGGTACGCCGCGAGCGGGACCTCCGAGGTGCCGACCAGGTAGGTCTCCTGCCCCTCGATCCGGTACACGTCGTCGGCGGCCTGACCGAGGAAGCCGGTGCCCTCCATCGCGCGCGGGTTGACCAGCGCCGGCGGGATCATCGTGGTGAAGCCGGCCGCGCGGGCCTGGTCCATCGCCATGTTGACCAGCGCGAGCTCGAGGTCGGCGCCGACCCCGGTGAGGTAGTAGAACCGCGACCCCGACACCTTCGCGCCGCGCTCGACGTCGATCGCGCCGAGGATCCGGCCCAGCTCCACGTGATCGCGCGGCTCGAACCCCTCGGCGGCGAAGTCGCGCGGGGTGCCGACGTGCTCGAGAAGCGCGAAGTCGTCCTCGCCGCCCCCGGGCGCCTCGTCGGCGGCGACGTTGGGGATGGTCATCATCACGTCGTGGAACGCCGCGTCCGCGTCGTTCTGCGCGGCCTCGGCCTTCTTGACCTCGCCGGCCAGGGCGCGGGTCTGCTCCAGCAGGGCGGCCTTCTCGTCGCCGGCGGCCCGGGCCACCTGCTTGCCCAGCTTCTTCTGCTCTGAACGCAGCCGCTCGAACTCCGCGATGGAGGAGCGGCGGCGCTCGTCGGCGGCCAGCGCGGCGTCGACCACGTCCGGGGACAGGCCGCGCTTGGCCTGTCCGGCTCGCACGCGGTCCGGGTCGTCTCGGAGCAGTCTGGGGTCGATCACCCGTCGAGGATATCTGCCGCCCTTCGCGCGCTACGACCAGATAACCGATCCGCGCGGTCTCGACAAGCTCGACCGGCCGGGGTGGCGCTCGACCGGCCGGGGTGGTGCTCGACCGGCCGGGCGGGTCTGGCCTGCACCGCCGACCGGGCGGGCTGGGGCGGCGGGTCATACTGGGCGGCGACCCCCCGAACGCCCGGGCCCCGTCCCGGAACACCAGCCCCCGGACGGAGAGCCGTGTCCGCCAGCGCCCGCAGCCGCACCGCGCAGCGCAACCTGCTGATCGGCGCAGGCACCTGTCTCGCGGTGCTCGTGGTGCTTTCGACGCTGGTCGCGTTCGAGCACGCCGGGCTGGATGCCTTCGACACCTGGTTCGGCCGGCCTCCGCAGGCGTGGACGGTGGAGCACCACACCGCCCGCACGGTGCTCGAGGGTGTGGAGCTGGTCTTCGACACCCCGGCGATGACGGTCTACACCGCGGTCGTGGTGCTGGCGCTGTGGCTGCGCAGGCACCGGCGAGCGGCGTACTGGGTGGTCGCGGTGATGCTCGGGTCGGCACTGACCACCTACGTGCTCAAGCGGGTCTTCGAGCGCGACCGTCCGGTCTGGGACCAGCCGGTGCACCACCTGAGCACCTACGCGTTCCCGTCCGGACACTCCTCGGGCATCGCCTCGGCGATGGGCGTGGCGATCGTGCTCACCGTGATGCTGGTACGCCGCCGCGGCCTGCGACGCGGGCTGATCTGGCTCTGGTGCGGCCTGATCGTGCTGGTCGGCGCCGACCGGATCCTGCTCGGCGTGCACCACATCTCCGACGTGGTGGCCGGCTACGCGGTGGGCTTCTTCTGGGTGCTGGGCGCCATGGCGCTCTACCACCCCGCGCCCCGGTCCCGGCCGGTCGAGCACCTGAGCACCTCACCGCTGCCGAGCACCCGACAGCTGGCCGTGGTGCTGAACCCGGTCAAGGTCGAGAGCGTGCCGGTGTTCCAGGCGATGGTGGAGCGGATGGCCGAGGAGACCGGCTGGGGCGCACCCACCTGGTACCAGACCACGATCGAGGACCCCGGCCGCTCCATGGCCGAGCAGGCGGCGATCTCCGGGGCCGACCTGGTGCTGGTCTGCGGCGGCGACGGCACCGTCCGCACCGTCTGCGCTGAGCTGGCCGGCACCGGCGTACCGGTCGGCGTGGTCCCGGCCGGCACGGGCAACCTGCTCGCGCGCAACCTGGGCATCCCGCTGTTCCTGCAGGCCGCGGTGGACGTCGCGCTCAACGGCCAGGACCGCGCGATCGACCTGGTCGCGATCAGCGGGGACGGCATCGGCCCCGACGAGCACTTCATGGTGATGGCCGGGATGGGCTTCGACGCCGCGATCATGGAGGGTGCGAACGAGCAGATCAAGGCCCGGGTCGGCTGGCTCGCCTATGTCGTCTCCGCGGTGCGGAACCTGATGTTCCCCGCGGTGCGCGTGGAGATCTCCGTCGACGGGGAACCGTTCACCCGGCACCGCACCCGCACCGTGGTGATCGGCAACGTCGGCTACCTGCAGGCCGGGATCCCGCTGCTGCCCGAGGCCGCGATCGACGACGGCGTGCTCGACGTGGTGCTGGTCTCCCCACGCCGGTTCCTGCACTGGCTGCCCGTCGCGCTGCGGGTGCTGAGCAAGAACAAGCGCACAGACGCCAGCCTCGACCGGATGACCGGCCGCACCGTGACCGTGCGCTCCGGCCACGACACCCCGCGCCAGCTGGACGGCGACTCGATCGGCGCCGGCCGCGAGCTGCACGCGGAGTGCATCCACGGCCGGCTGCTGGTGCGCGTGCCCCGCTGAGTGCCCGGTGGCCCTCGAGTCACGATCACGACACGACTGCCGCGGCGCGGGCGTGCTCCTCTGCGGGCGGGGCATCACCGCCAGATGAGACGCGCATCCGACGCCCCCCGACGCACCTTCTCTCTGGTCGTGGCAGCCCTGTTGGTCACGTCGCTCGCCGGGTGCACCGACGAGCCGGACGGCCCGCCCTCCCCGGGGATCGGGAACTCCACGCACGCCGGCAACCTCGAGGTGCTCGGTGCCGCGGTGGTGACCGACGGCGAGGGCAACGGCACCCTGGTCGGGACCGTGAACAGCACCCGCGACGAGCCCGACCGGCTGGTGGAGCTGCGCGCCTCGTCCGAGCAGGGACCCGTCCCGGTCACCCTGCCGGCTCCGGTGCCGATCCCGCCACAGGAGTCGGTCCGGCTGCACGAGACCGCGGACATCCGCCTCAGCACCGAGGGACTCAAGCCGGGCCGGCTGATCGAGCTGCACCTGGAGTTCGCCAAGGCCGGCGAGGTCGGCCTCAAGGTGCCGGTCGAGCGGCAGGAAGGCGCGTACGCCGACGTCGAGGTGCCCTCCTGAGGCGTCGCTAGGCTGGCCCCATGACCTCCGTGCGCACCTTCACCTCGTCCGCGCTGCCCGCCTACGACCGCGGCGTCGAGCTCGGCGAGCGGCACGCCGAGGACGTCGCGCGCACCGTCGCCGACTACGACCGGCTGTTCCGCGCCCGCCGAGCCCAGTGCTCCGACGAGCCGTTCGACGTCGCCCTCTGGTCCGAGCGCGCGTGGGCGGTGATCGGCGCGCTCGCACCGCAGGCGGCGCAGGAGATCCGCGGGATCGCGGACGGGTCCGGCGTCGACGTACGCCGCATCGCCGGGATCAACGCCCGCACCGAGCTGCTGGCGATCGCCAACCCCACCGGCACCGACGAGTGCTCCACCGTCGTCTCGCTCGCACCGGGCCGGCCACCGGTGGCCGTGCAGACCTGGGACTGGTACGCCGCGATGGCCGGCAACTGGTTCCACTGGACGATCCCGCACCCGGACGGCCGCGTCGTGCAGACCGTCACCGAGTACGGCATCCTCGGCAAGATCGGCGTGAACACCGCCGGCGTCGGCGTGATGTTCAACATGCTGCACCACGCGAACGACCTGGCCGGTGTCCCGGCCGGCGGCGAGCAGGCGAGCGCGGCGAAGGCAGACGGTCGGCAGGCTGACGGCGCGCACCCGATCGGCTACCCGCTGCACCTGCTGGCCCGGCGGGTGCTGGACGACGCGCGATCGGTGGCCGACGCCGTGGACCTGATCGGGTCGGTGCGCACCTCCGCCTCGTCGTCGCTGACCGTGGTCGACGAGCGCGCCGCGGTCTCGGCCGAGCTGTTCCCCGGCGGCCTCGGGCTGCTCCGCCCGGACGAGGACGGGCTGCTCGTGCGCACGAACCACTTCGTCTCCGCCGAGGGACGCGGCGGCTGCCTGGCCGAGGACATCGGGCCCGGCAGCCGGATCCGGATCGACACGCTCCGCGGTGCGCTGTCCGGCCGCGCGGGCGACCGCGCCATCGACGGGGTGGACGACGTGGTGGCCACCATGCTCGATCACCGCGACGTGGGCGGCGTCTGCGCGCACCCGGATGCGGCGTACGACCCGGTGCTGCAGCACGCGACCCTGGCGACCGTGGGTATCGACGTGGCCGGCCTGGGCCTGGACGTGCGCGCCGGCGGCCCCTGCGGCGCCGAGGTGCGGGTGCTCGCGGCGAGCTGACGGACGGGGAGCCCGGTCAGCGCGGCCAGGTCAGCGCCGCCCGGTCAGCGCCGCCCGGTCAGGCGGTCTTGGCGAACGTGATCGCCTCTTCCTCCTCCGGCGACAGCGCCTGGTCGCAGCTCCACGCCGCGACGTTCTTGGCGTAGGTGCGGGCGTCGCTGCGCCCGTGGATGGAGGTGAGCACGACCCCGTTGCCGCCGTCGTCGAGCAGCGCCAGCGACCAGGACAGGTGCCCGCCCATGTCGCCGAACGCGTCGTACCGGACCACCGCCAGGTGCCGCAGTGCCTCGGCGGCCTCGAGCCGCAGTGCCTGCACCTCGCTGCGCAGCCCGGCGACGTCGGTGGGCAGCTCCGGCTGCCGCCGAGAAGAGGTACGCCGCGTCCGCGCCTGGGCTCGGCGCAGCGCGAGAACGGCGACCGCCACGGCGACGACGGCCAGGACCAACGCGAGGACGGCGAGGGTTCCCGCCAGGGAGGTACTCATCGCCGCGAAGCCTAATCGGGCGGGTCAGCCACCGTCGCGAAGGCGCGCGAGCCACGCCGAGGCGTCCTTGAACTCCGCGTCGGAGGTGCCGAACCGCACCTCCGGCGCGACCCCGTCGTGCCGCTCGTAGGAGCCGAGGAAGCGAACGTCCGCGCACACCCGGCGCAGGCCCATCAGCGCCTCGCCGACCCGCGCGTCGGCCACGTGGCCCTCGCAGTCGATGGAGAAGCAGTAGTTGCCCAGCGCGGCGCCGGTCGGTCGGGACTCGATCCGGGTCAGGTTCACCCCGCGCATGGTCAGCTGCTCGAGGATCTCCAGCAGCGCGCCCGGGTGGTCCTCGCGCATGAACGCGACCAGCGACGTCTTGTCCGCCCCGGTGGTCGGCGCCGGCGGTCCGGGCCGGGAGACGAGCACGAAGCGGGTGATCGCGTCGGGGTTGTCGCCGATGCCGCGGGCCAGCTCGGCGAGCCGGTAGTGCTCGGCGGCGACGGGCGCGGAGATCGCGGCCTGCCAGGGCGGGTCCGGCAGGCTCAGCGCGGCGGCCGCCTGCGCCGTGGACGTGGTGTGCACGACCTCGACGCCCGGCAGGTGCAGCGCGACCCAGCGGCGGGTCTGCGCGGCGGCGTGCGGGTGCGTGCCCACCCGACGGATGTCCTCGCGGGCGGTCCCGCGCGGCGCGAGCAGGGAGAACGCGATCGGCACCGTCATCTCGCGGGTGATCATCAACGGCTCGCCGGTGGCCAGCTCGTCCAGCGTCACCGGGACCGACCCCTCGACGGAGTTCTCGATCGGCACCACCGCACCGTCGGCCTCGCCGGAGCGCACGGCGTCCAGCGCCACGGTGACCGTGGGGCACGGTTGCAGCTCCGCCTTCTCCGCCGCAGGCAGCGAGCGCAGCGCCTGCTCGGTGAAGGTTCCCTCGGGGCCGAGGTAGGCGTAGCGGGCGGGCGGGACTCCAGGCACGGCAGCCACTGTAGGGGAGATAGATTCGGCCCATGACCCAGCGACCAGCCTCTGATCAGCACGGGGCGAACGGCGGCCACACCGTCGACGGTGGCGACCCGCCCCACCCGGTCGCTGACCTGGGCTACGCCCGGATCGACACCGACCGCGCGCACCGCACCGGGGACCCGGAGGTCGTCTACGGCGCGGGCAAGACTCCGGACCAGATCGTCGACATCCTCGGCACGCTGCACGAGGCCCACCCCGACCGCGCCGTGCTGGCCACCCGACTCAGCGACGAGGCCATCGCCGCGGTCGCGGGCGCCCATCCGGACGCGGAGGTTCACGACGTGGCCCGGGCGGTGACCCTCGGCCCGCTCCCGGACGGCCACGGCACGGTCGCGGTGGTGTCGGCGGGCACCTCCGACGGCCCGGTGGCTGCCGAGGCGGCGCTCACCGCGACGGTCTACGGCGCCGGCGTGCGGGAGATCAAGGACGTCGGGGTCGCCGGGCTGCACCGGATCCTCGCCGCGCGCGACGAGCTCACCACCGCCGACTGCCTGGTCGTGGTGGCCGGGATGGAGGGGGCGCTGCCCAGCGTGGTGGGCGGGCTGACCGGCGTACCCCTGGTGGCGGTGCCGACCAGTGTCGGCTACGGCGCCAGCTTCGGCGGCCTGGCGGCGCTGCTGGGCATGCTGAACTCCTGCGCCCCGGGCGTGACCGTGGTGAACATCGACAACGGCTACGGCGCCGGCGTCTTCGCCGCGCGGGTCGCGCGCAACGCGGCGCCCCGGACGGCGAACGCCCGGTGATCGGCTGGCTCGACGCGTCCTCGGGCGCGAGCGGCGACATGCTGCTCGGCGCCCTGGTCGGCGCCGGCGTCCCGGTCGAGGTGCTCGCCGACGCGGCCCGCGCCGTGGCGCCCGAGGACGTATCGCTGAGCGTGGAAACGGTCACCCGCAACGGGTTCGCCGCCACACGGTGCCACGTGAGCGTCGCCGACAGCGTCACCCACCGCACCTGGCGCGACGTCGCTGCCCTGCTGGACGAGGCCGACCTTCCCGATGGCGTACGCCGACGCGCGGCCGCGGCGTTCGGCCGGCTGGCTGCCGCGGAGGGCGCGGTGCACGGCGTCTCCGCCGAGGACGTGCACTTCCACGAGGTGGGCGCCCTGGACGCGATCGCGGACGTGGTCGGGGTCTGCGCCGGGCTGGAGCACCTGGCCCTCGACCGGCTGGTGGTCTCGCCCGTCGCGGTTGGCTCGGGCACGGTCCGCGGCGCGCACGGCACCATGCCGGTGCCGCCTCCCGCCGTGGTCGAGCTGCTGCGCGGCGTCCCGACGTACTCCGGTGCGGTGGCGATGGAGCTGTGCACCCCCACCGGTGCGGCGCTGCTGACCACCTCGGCCACGGGGTTCGGCCCGCAACCGGCGATGAGC
>DASSVD010000150.1:0-15488 GCA_035706365.1 Nocardioidaceae bacterium | reverse complement strand
CCGCCGGCCTGCACGACGTGCGGCACCCCGGCCTCGGTGAGCGCGGCACCGACGGCCTCCTGCACCACCCGCGACACCTTGTCGATGTGGGCGTACACGTCGTCGGTGGCGAGCCGGAGCGTGGTCAGGCCGGCGGTCGTGGCGATCGGGTTCCCCGACAGCGTGCCGGCCTGGTAGACGGGGCCGTCCGGGGACAGCCGGGCCATCACGTCCGCGCGGCCGCCGAACGCCGCGGCCGGGAAGCCGCCGCCCATCACCTTGCCGAAGGTGAGCAGGTCGGGACGCCAGCCCTCCACGGCACCGTCGAGACCCCACTGCCCGGAGCGGGTGACCCGGAAGCCGGTCATCACCTCGTCGCTGACGAACAGGGCGCCGTGCTTCGCGCAGGTCTCGGCGAGGAACCGGTTGAAGCCGGGCTCGGGGGCGACCACGCCCATGTTGCCCGGCGCGGCCTCGGTGATCAGGCACGCGATGCGGTCGCCGTGCTCGGCGAACGCGGCCTCCACCGCGGCGCGGTCGTTGTAGGGCAGCACGAGGGTCGCCGCCGTCGAGGCGGCCGGGACGCCCGGCGTACCGGGAAGCGAGTGTGGCTCTCCCCCGGTGGCGGTGTCGCGCAGGGTGGCCAGGCCGGAGCCGGCCTCGGCCAGCAGCGAGTCGACGTGGCCGTGGTAGCAGCCGGCGAACTTCACCACCAGCTCGCGGCCGGTGAACCCGCGGGCCAGCCGGATGGCGGACATCGTCGCCTCGGTGCCCGAGGAGACGAAGCGCACCTGCTCGACCGGGGTGCGCGCGACGATCTCCTCGGCCAGCTCCACCTCGGGGCGGGTCGGCGTGCCGTACGACGTGCCGCGCGCGACCGCCTCGTAGACCGCCGCGAGGACGTCGCGGTGCGCGTGGCCCAGCAGCATCGGCCCCCAGCTGCCGATCAGGTCGACGTACTCCCGACCGTCCACGTCGGTGAGGTAGGCGCCGCGCGCCTCGGCGATGAACCGTGGCGTACCGCCGACGGCGTTGAACGCGCGCACCGGGGAGTTCACTCCGCCGGGGGTGACGGTCCGGGCGCGGGCGAACAGCTCCTGGGAGGTCGCGTCGGCCGCGCGAGGGGCGTCCGACGACGGAGGCGGTGCGGCGGGAGAACTCACCCGGCCATTGTCCCCGAGCGCTCAACAGACCACGAATCGGGAGCCCCCGGACCGGGTGTGAGACACATCAACCCCTCCGGATGGTCGAGCCCGTCGAGACCCACCGGCCGGTCGAGCCTGTCGAGACCCACCGGTGAGTACCGACGCGTAACCAACCCGCGCCAGACTCGTTGGTTCAACCAGGGACGGACCGGGGTAGACCACCAGAGTCACGCCGGAAGCGGAACCGCACGACGGGGACCGGGAGAGGGAGACAGCACAGCCATGGCCGAGCCACGACCGCACAAGCGTCTGCGCACCTGGCAGCGGGCGACCGCGCTGGTGCCGCTCGCCCTGCTGTCGGCCGGGTGGACGGCGAGCCTGGCGCTGCCCAGCAGCACCGCCAGCGCCAGCCCGCGGGAGGGGCACCGACTCCCGGACGGCACGACGGTCCCGTCCGAGGCGATCGAGGCGCCGGCGAGCGTGTCCCGACCCGGCGAGATCGCGCCCGGCGTGCCCGAGGACGCCACCGCGTCGGTGATCGAGAGCGCGTCGACCAGCGGCATCCCCTCGGCAGCCCTGCGCGCCTACCAGCGTGCGGCGCAGGTGATCGACGCCGCCGACCCCTCCTGCGGCCTCGACTGGCAGCTGATCGGTGCGATCGGCCGGGTCGAGTCCGACCACGGCCGCTACGGCGGCAACATCCTGGGCCGCAACGGCGTGTCCCAGCCGGGCATCTTCGGCATCCCGCTGGACGGCAGCAACGGCACCGCCCGGATCAGCGACACCGACGCCGGCCAGTACGACGACGACCCGGTCTACGACCGTGCGGTCGGTCCGATGCAGTTCATCCCGTCCACCTGGTCCGTGGTCGGCGTCGACGGCGACGGGGACGGCGTCCGCAACCCCCAGGACATGGACGACGCCGCGCTCGCGACCGCGGTGTACCTGTGCTCGGGCCGCGAGGACCTCTCCACCGAGGCGGGCCGACGCTCGGCGGTCTACCGCTACAACCACAGCGAGGAGTACGTCGACCTGGTCCTGTCGATCATGCGGGCCTACCTCGACGGCAACTACTCCGCGGTCCCCAACGACAGCGTGGCACCGGTGACCTTCACCCCGAGCCCGACGCCGACCGAGCGGCCGGCCCCGCGGGCCAAGAAGCACCAGCGTCACCACGGGCCGCGCCACCACCAGTCGCGGCAGCAGGACGACCCGCCGCGTCAGGACGCGCCGGGAAGCGAGGGCCCCGCTCCGCAGGACACCCCCACCGCACCGAAGCCCGACGAGAAGGCCAAGGACACCGGCAAGCACGTCACCGACAAGGTCAAGGACGTGGTCGAGGACGTCACCAAGGGCGTCGAGGACACCGTCTCCGCGCTGGACAAGGCCAAGCAGACCTGTCAGGCGAACTTCAGCGGCGACGAGATCGACGCGCTCGGGGGGCTCACTGCCTGCGCCAACGCGATCCTCGAGGGCGGGCTCGGCTCGGTGCAGGCCACGCTGGACGGCCTGCTCGATGACCTCACCGGCGATGACGGGCTCGTGAACGGCCTGGTCGGCGGTCTCACCGGCGGCGGCAGCAACAGCAAGAAGTAGCCCGGGTCGACGGCGCCCACGCCGCGCGAGCGGCCGCCGGGGCTCAGCGCCGCAGCAGCCGGGTGGCGGCCTCGAGCGCCCAGTAGCTGAGCACGATGTCGGCGCCGGCCCGCCGGATGGAGGTCAGCGTCTCCACGATCGCGGCGTCCCGGTCGATCCAGCCGTTCGCCGCGGCCGCCTCCACCATGGAGTACTCCCCGCTGATGTTGTACGCCGCGACCGGCACGTCGGCGACCTCGCGCACGGCACGCAGCACGTCGAGGTAGGCCAGCGCCGGCTTCACCAGCACCATGTCGGCGCCCTCGGCCAGGTCCAGCATCGCCTCGCGCACGCCCTCGACCACGTTGGCCGGGTCCTGCTGGTAGGTCCGCCGGTCGCCCTGCAGGGAGGAGTCGACGGCCTCCCGGAACGGGCCGTAGAACGCCGAGGCGTACTTCGCCGAGTAGGCCAGGATCGACGTACCGCTGTGTCCTGCCCGCTCGAGCGCGGCGCGGATCGCGGCGACCTGGCCGTCCATCATTCCGCTGGGCGCGACCACGGCAGCCCCGGCCTCGGCCTGGGCGATCCCCATCGCGGCGTAGAGCTCCAGGGTGGCGTCGTTGTCCACCTCGCCGTCGGCGGTGAGCACCCCGCAGTGGCCGTGGTCGGTGAACTCGTCGAGGCACAGGTCGGCCATCACCGGCAGCGCGTCGCCCACCTCGGCGACCACGTCGCGGATGGCGACGTTGAGCACGCCGTCGGGGTCGAGCGCACCGCTGCCCTGCGGGTCCTTGCGTTCGGGGACCCCGAAGAGCATCAGCCCGCCGAGCCCCGCGCGCGCCGCCTCCGCGGCGGTCGCCCGCAGGCTGTCGCGGGTGTGCTGCACGACGCCGGGCATGCTGCTGATCGGCTGCGGCTCGCTGGCCCCCTCGCGCACGAACACCGGCAGCACCAGCTGCCGCGGCTCGACGCTGGTCTCCGCGACCAGCCGGCGCAGGGCAGGAGTACGCCGCAGCCGGCGGGGCCGGATGTCCGGGAAGGGCATCAGGTGGCCCGGCGGCGCGCCGACGGCCGGCGCTCCGAGGGCTTGGTCACCGGCTGCCCCTCCTCGAGGAAGGCGGCCCGCCGCGCAGCACCGAAGTCGGCCAGGGCGTCCGCGAGCAGCTCCACCGACGGCGTCGGCGCCATCACGTCGACGCGCAGGCCGTGCTCCTCGGCGGTCTTGGCGGTGTTCGGCCCGATCACCGCGATCACCGTCGACGGGTGCGGCTTGCCGGCGATGCCGACCAGGTTGCGCACGGTCGAGGACGAGGTGAACACCACGGCGTCGAACTTGCCGCTCTTGATCGCCTCGCGGGTCGGGGCGGGCGGCGGCGCGGCGCGCACGGTGCGGTAGGCCGTCACGTCGTCGACCTCCCACCCCAGGTCGTGCAGGCCGGCGACCAGCGTCTCGGTGGCGATGTCGGCGCGGGGCAGGAACACCCGGTTGATCGGGTCCAGCACGTCGTCGTACGGCGGCCAGTCCTCCAGCAGCCCGGCCGCGGACTGCTCTCCGGACGGGACCAGGTCGGCGCGCAGGCCCCAGTCGGCGATCGCGGCGGCGGTCTTCTCGCCGACCGCGGCGATCTTGAGGCCGGAGAAGGCGCGGGCGTCGAGGCCGTACTCGTCGAACTTCTCGCGCACCGCCCGCACCGCGTTGACCGAGGTGAAGGCGATCCACTCGTAGCGTCCCTCGACCAGGCCGCGCACCGCCTTGTCCATCTGCTGCGGGTTGCGCGGCGGCTCGACCGAGATGGTCGGCACCTCCTCGGGAACCGAGCCGTAGCCGCGCAGTCGCGCGGACAGGCTGCCGGCCTGCTCCTTGGTGCGCGGCACCAGCACTCGCCAGCCGAACAGCGGCTTGGTCTCGAACCACGACAGCGCGGCACGCAGGTCGACCACGTCGCCGACCACGATGATCGCCGGCGGCGCCATCCGCGCGGCGCGGGCGTCGTCGCCGATCCGCTCCAGGGTGGAGACCACGGTCTCCTGGTCGGTGGTGGTGCCCACCCGGGTCATCGCCACCGGGGTGTCGGCGGGGCGACCGGCGGCGACCAGGGCACGGGCGATCTCCCCGATCGAGCCGACCGCGGAGAGCAGCACGAGGGTGCGCGAGTCGGCGTACTGCGACCAGTCGACCCGGACCTCGCCGCAGGTGACCACCGCGACCTCGCGGTTGGACTTGGTGGTCAGCGGGATGCCGGCGTACGCCGGGACCGCGGTGACCGAGCTGATGCCGGGCACGATCTCGAAGCCGACGCACGCCTTGACGCAGGCCTGCGCCTCCTCGGGACCGGAGGCGTAGACGAACGGGTCGCCGGCCATCAGCCGGACCACGCGACGCCCGGACTTGGCCTGCTTGACCACGACCTTGGCACGGGCGGCGTGGGTCAGCGGCTGGCCGTCCTGGCCGAAACCACCGTCGACGATCTCCGGACCGCCCTCGAGCTGGGCCGGGGCCGCCTCCTCCGCGCCGGGCACCGGGGACGCCAGGCCGAGCACCGCGCGGACCAGGTCGACGTGGGAGGGCAGCTCGGTGACCACGACCTCCGCGGAGCGGATCAGCTCCACGGCACGCACGGTGAGCAGCTCCGGGTCGCCCGGGCCGCTGCCGACGAAGGAGACGTGGCCGACCGGGGTCGGGGTGGTGTCCTTGCTCCCCGCCCTGGTGCCGGACTTGGTGCCGGCTTTGGACCCGGTCCTGGTGCCGGACTGGACCCCGGACTTGGGGCTCTTGGCCCGACTCCCCGTCGAGCTCTTCGCGGCCTGGGGGGCGGCCTTCTTGGCTGCGGTCTTGGTCACGGTGTTGCTCACAGTCGCCTTCTTGCTGGTGTTGAGTGGCCGTGCGGTCATGACACCCGCTCCGAGATCAGGGTGTCGGCGCCTTCGTCGAGCATCTGGGCGGCGAGCCGCTGCCCGACCCCGACGGCGTCGTCGGGTGTGCCGGTCGCGGACTTGCGCACCGTGGCGGCACCGTCGGTGGACAGTGCGATCGCCCGGACCCATAGTTCGGCACCGTGCTCCCCTTCCGCAATTTCGGCCAGGGCACCCACCGGTGCCGAGCATCCGGCCTCGAGCGCGGACAGCACGATCCGTTCCGCGGTGACGGCGGCCCGGGTGGGCGCGTCGTCGAGCGCGGTCCGCACCTGGTCGGCCAGGAACTCGTCCTCGCTGCGGCACTCCACCGCGAGGGCGCCCTGGCCGGGCGCGGGAAGCATCTGGAGGGGGTCGAGCACTTCGGTGACCTCGTCGAGCCGGCCGATCCGGGCCAGTCCGGCACGGGCCAGTACGACGGCGTCCAGCTCGCCCGAGGAGACCTTGCCGATGCGCGTGTCCACGTTGCCGCGGATGTCGACGACCCGCAGGCCCAGTCCGAGCGCCTCGAGCTGCGCGGCGCGGCGCAGGGAGCCGGTGCCCACCGTGGACCCGGGCGGCAGCTCGCCGAGGGTGAGCCCGTCACGGGCGACCACGACGTCGCGGGGGTCCTCGCGCGCCGGGATCGCGGCCAGCGCGATGCCGTCCTGCGGGTAGGTCGGGATGTCCTTGAGCGAGTGCACCGCCACGTCCACGTCGCCGCGCAGCAACGCGTCGCGCAGGGCGCTGACGAAGACGCCCACCCCGCCCAGCGAGGACAGTGGAGCCGCGGAGACGTCCCCCTCCGTGGTGACGTCGACCAGCTCCACCTCGCGGCCCAGGGCGGTGGCCAGGGCGTCGGCGACCTGCCGGCTCTGGGTGCGCGCCAGCCGCGAGGCGCGGGTGCCCACCCGCAGCGGGCGGCCGTCGTGCGCGTTGCTCATCACACCCCCTCCGCCCGGGTGACCGCGTCCACGGTGTCGGAGTCCAGCGAGAACAGCTCGGCCAGCGCCGCGGCGTAGCTGATCGCGCCGGCCTCGTTGGCGAGCTCCTTGACCCGGACGGTCGGCTGGTGCAGAAGCTTGTCGGCGACGCGGCGTACGGCGTGCTCCACCTCGGCCCGGGTGCGCGGGTCCAGGTCCGGCAGCCGGCTGAGCAGCCGCTCCATCTCCGCCTCCACGACGCCGGTGGCCATGGTGCGCAGCGCGACGACGGTGGGGGTGACGTTCGCGGACCGGCGGGCGGCCAGGAACGCCGAGACCTCCTGTCCGACGATGTCGCGCACGGCGGACACGTCGAGCGCGCCCTCGCCCTCGTTGACCTCCTCGGCCAGCCGGGCCAGCCCGATCAGGCTCACCCCGGGCAGTTCCGCGACCGCCGGGTCGACGTCGTGGGGCAGGGCCAGGTCGACCACGGCCAGCGGGTCGGTGACCCGGGCGCGGGCGCCGGCGATCCGGGCCAGCGGGAGCACTACGCCGGCCGCACCGGTGCACGAGACCAGCACGTCGGCTGCGGCCAGGTGCTCCTCGACCTGCTCGATGGGCACCGCCCGGGCACCGTGCTGGGCGGCCAGCCGCTCGCCGTTGGCCGCCGTGCGGTTGGCGATCAGCACCTCGGCGGTGCCGGCGCGGGTGAGTGTCGCGACCGCGAGCGCGGCCATCGACCCGGCGCCGACGACCAGCGCGCGCCGGCCGGCCAGCCCGTCCAGGTGCGCGGCCGCCCGGTCCAGGGCGACGCTGACCAGCGACGGGGCCGCCCGGTCGATGTCGGTCTCGGCGTGGGCGCGCTTGCCCACGCGCAGGGCCTGCTGGAAGAGCACGTTCAGCGCCGGGCCGACGCTGCCCTGCTCCTGGCCGAGACGGAGCGCCTCGCGGGCCTGGCCGAGGATCTGCCCCTCGCCGACCACCATCGAGTCCAGACCGGCGGCGACGTGGAACAGGTGCGAGACGGCGCCGTCGTCGTAGTGGACGTAGAGGTGCGGCACCACGTCCTCGGGGCCGCCGGCAGCGTGACCGGCGCCGTCGCCGGCCCGTTCGCACAGCAGCCGGGACACCGCCTCGACGCTGCCGTGGAAGCGGTCGACCTCGGCGTAGATCTCCACCCGGTTGCAGGTGGCCAGCACGGTCGCCTCGCCCACGTGCTCGCACTCCAGCACCTGGTCGACCAGCTTCCGGCTGGCCTCCGTGTCGAGCGCGAGCCGCTCGAGCACCGAGACCGGGGCGGTGCGGTGGGACACACCGACGACGAGGACACTCATGCCGGCTCCCCCATCCGGTGGTCGCGCGGGTCGGCGCCCGGCGGCCCTGGCGGCCCGGACGCTGCCGGCGCTGCGGGCGTCGGGGACGCGGCCGGCACCGCGGCGCCGTTCACGCCGCGCGGAGCGCCGCGGGTCGCGAGCGCCTTGCGCTGCTCGTGATAGGCGAGGATCTGCAGCTCGATGGACAGGTCCACCTTGCGCAGGTCGACACCGTCGGGGGTGCTCAGCACCGCCGGGGCGAAGTTCAAGATGCTGGTGACGCCGGCCGCGACCAGCCGGTCGCACACCTGCTGGGCGGAGGCGGCCGGCGTGGCGATCACCCCGATCGCGATGCGGTGCTCGGCGACCAGGTCCTCCAGCTCCTCGAGCGAGCGGATGGTCAGGTCGCCCAGCTGCTCGCCGTGACGGGCGGGGTCGCTGTCGAGGAGGGCGACGATGCGGAAGCCGCGGGAGCGGAAGCCGGCGTAGTTGGACAGCGCGTGGCCCAGGTTTCCGATCCCGACGATCACCACGGGCCAGTCCTGGGTGACCCCGATCTCGCGAGCGATCTGGTAGCGCAGGTACTCCACGTCGTACCCGACTCCGCGGGTGCCGTAGGAGCCGAGGTAGGACAGGTCCTTACGCAGCTTCGCGCTGTTCACGCCGGCCGCGGTGGCCAGCTCCTCGCTCGAGCAGGTGGCGATGCCGTGCTCGGAGAGGCTGATCAGCGCGCGCAGGTAGATCGGCAGCCGCGCCACCGTGGCCTCGGGGATCCCCCGGTCGGGGGCGCCGCCCGGCACGTCGTCACCAGCAGCGGCAGCACCCGGGACGGGCGCATCCGCGGAGCCGTCCACGGGCGGCCCCGCAGCGGGTCGGCGGCTGCTGCGCGGTGAGGTCAACGGTTCTCCTGAACGCTGCCGGCACGCCGATGTCCCGTCGGTCGGAACCGCGTGGAAACCGACAGCGAACGCCACTTTAGGAGTTTGTGAACGGGAGAACAAACCGAGTCCGTCTGGTGACTAGCACACGTGATCCGGCTCACCGCACCCGACCCCCGCGGACCGGGGCGACACCGGGCCGGTTCAGCGCAGAGCGTCGCGCAGCCGCGCCGGGTCGACCCGCCAGAAGTCGTGCTGGGCACCGTCGACGAAGGTCACCGGGATCTCTTCCCCGAAGCGCCGCAGCAGCTCCTCGGAGGTGGTGATGTCGACCTCGGCGTACTCCTCTCCGAGCTCGCCGCACACCTGCTCGATCACCGCGCGCGCGTCGTCGCACAGGTGGCAGCCGGGCCGCGAGTAGAGGGTGACCCGGCCGGTCATTCGAGCAGCCCCTGGGTCCGCCGCCGCGCGGTGTCGCGCAGCCGCCCCTTGGCCACCTTGCCGGTCACCGTGTGCGGCAGCCGGTCCACCACGTGCACCGCGACCGGCTGCTTGAACCGGGCCAGCCGCGACGCGCAGTGCTCGCGCACCTCCGCAGCCAGCTCGGCGGGGGCCAGCGACGTGCCGGGCTCGGGCACGACGTACGCCGCGACCGCCTCGCCGCTCTCCTCGTCGGGTACGCCGATGACCGCGGCCTCGGCCACCCCGTCCACCTCGACGACGACCTCCTCGACCTCGCTGGGATAGACGTTGAAGCCGGAGACGATCACCAGCTCCTTGAGCCGGTCGACGAGGAAGAGGTCGCCGTCCGCGTCGAGCAGCCCGACGTCGCCGGTGCCGTACCACCCGTCCAGCCCCGGCCCGCCCGCGCCGTCCGGCCAGTAGCCGGAGAACAGGTTGGCCCCGCGCAGCTGGATCTCGCCAGGGTCGCCGTTGTGCGGGCGGGCGCCGGTCTCGTCCGCCAGGCGCAGCTCCACGCCCGGGACGGGCCGCCCCACCGAACCGGGCTTGAGCTGCGGCCCGACAGCCGGTGTGCCGCCGTCGGAGCCGCCCAGCGTGCTGGTGACGACCGGCGCGGCCTCGGTCAGGCCGTAGCCCTGGTGCACCGGGTGACCGGTGCGGGCGGTGAACGCGGCGACGAGGTCCGGGGAGAGCGGGGCGGAGCCGGACAGCACCAGGCGCACGCCGCGCAGCCGCTCGCCCAGGCCGTCCACCTTCGCCCAGTGCGCGAAGACCGCGGGAGCGACCGGCAGCACGGTGACCTGCTCGTCGACGATCACGTCGAGCACCCGCTCGGGGTCGAACTCGTCGACCAGCACCAGCCGCGCGCCCTGCCGCAGCACCTGCCCGAGCACGGCGTTGAGCCCGTAGACGTGGAACAGCGGGAGTACGCCGAGCACCACGTCCTCGCCGGTGATGAAGGGCGGCTCGATCGCGGCGACCTGCTCCACGTTGCAGACGAGGGAGCGCTGGGACAGCATCGCGCCGCGCGGGCGACCCGACGTACCGGAGGTGTAGAGGAGCACGGCGAGCGCCTCGGGGTCCACGGCGGCCGGCGCGGGGCGGGGGTCGTCCTGGCTCGGCGTGGCCAGGTCGGCGTACCGGATCTCGCCGGGCAGGGCCGGTGCGGCGACCACGGCGATCCGGGGAACCGGGGTGCTCGCGCGCAGCTCGTCGTCGGCGCCTTCCAGCGCGTCCTGCAGCCCGGCGACCGCGGCCCGGGCGGAGGTGGCCGTCACTGAGTCGGCGATCACGAGCCGGGCGCCGCTGTCGGCGACCATCCGCACCAGCTCGCCGGTGGCCGAGCGCGGGTTGACCGGCACCGCGACCAGCCGCGCGCGCAGGGCGCCGAGATAGCTGGTGACGAACTCCGCCCGGTTGCCCACGCAGATCAGCACACGGTGACCGGCCACCAGGCCGAGGCGGGCGAAGCCCTGGGCGACGGCGCCCACCTCGTCGTCGAGCTGGCGCCACGTGGTGCGCCGACCGGACGCGGGCTCCACCAGCGCGGCGGCGTCGGGGCGTTCCTGGGCAGCACGCGCCAACAGGCGGGGCAGGTCCGTGGCCGCATCCACGGCGCCGAGTCTAGGAGGACCCTGGTCGCGCCCGGAGCACTAGGGTGGGCGAGGTGAACGCCACTGCGTCCGACCTGCGGGCCCGCTCCCTGCTGGCGGGCGAGGCTGCCGCCTCCGCCGCCGAGGTGGAGAACGCGCTGAGCGTGCCGGCCGACCCCACGGCCGCGGCGTTCTTCGACGTGGACAACACCGTGATGCAGGGCGCGTCGATCTTCCACCTGGCCCGGGGCCTGTACAAGCGCAAGTTCTTCACCACCCGCGAGATCGCCGCAGCCGCCTGGAAGCAGGCCTACTTCCGGGTGGCCGGCGTGGAGGACCCCGCGCACGTCGCCGAGGCGCGCGCGTCGGCGCTGGCCTTCATCGAGGGACACCGGGTCGAGGAGCTCGAGGAGCTCGGCGAGGAGATCTTCGACGAGGCGATGGCGCACCGGATCTGGCCGGGAACCCGCGCGCTGGCCCAGATGCACCTCGACCAGGGACAACGGGTCTGGCTGGTCACCGCGGCGCCCATCGAGATCGCGGGGATCATCGCGCGCCGGCTGGGGCTGACCGGGGCGCTGGGCACCGTCTCGGAGCACGTCGACGGCGTCTACACCGGGCGGCTGGTCGGCGAGATGCTGCACGGGCCGGCCAAGGCCGAGGCGGTGCGGGCGCTCGCGGCGCAGGAGGGGCTGGACCTGACCCGGTGCGCGGCGTACTCCGACTCCTACAACGACCTGCCGATGCTGAGCCTGGTCGGCGACCCCTGCGTGATCAACCCGGACGCGCGGCTGCGGGCGTACGCACGCGCCCACCGCTGGCGGGTCCGCGACTACCGCACCGGGCGCAAAGCCGCTCGCGCCGGCCTGCTCGCCGCGGGGGTGGCCGGCGCCGCCACCGGGAGCATCGCCGCGGGTCTGGCAATTCGCCGCAAAGTGCGCTGAACGGTGCCATGGTGGTGTGGTAGGCGCCACACCGGGCCGCATCACCGGATGTTACTCACCGGTTCACAAATGCGCGCAGGGCGCCTACGCTGAAGCACCTGGAGGGCCCGACCGTGGGGGTCGGGGAGGGAGACGGCATGGTCACGCGCGAGGGGGCGGCACGACGCGGGCTGGACGCCCTGCGCCGCGCGGTCGCCGCGGCGCTGTCGGCCGAGCCGACTCCCGCACTCGCCGGGATCTGCCTCTCGATCGGGGCGGTCTCCGACACCGCGCACGAGCCGACACACGCGAGCGCCGCGGCCGGCACGCGGGCCCGCCCCACCGGCCGCCCCGCGCCGGGTGGGGCGCCGGGTGGGTCGCCGGATGGGTCGCCGGCCGGCCACCGCGACGACGGTGAGGCCACCTCTTCGGAGGAGGACGAGGCGCTGGCCACCCGGTTGATCGCGTTGGTCGAGCTCGCCCGCGACGGGGACGCGGAGGCCTTCGGGATGCTCTACGACCACTACGCGGGGCCGGTCTACCGGTTCCTGTACTACCGCACCGGCTCGGTCGCGGTCGCGGAGGACCTCACCAGCGAGACGTTCTTCCGGGCGCTGCGCAGCATGAGCTCGTTCCGGTGGCAGGGCAAGGACTTCGGCGCCTGGTTGATGACGATCGCCCGCAACCTGACCACCGACCACTTCAAGGCCGGTCGGACCCGCCTGGAGCTGGCCACCGAGGACATGAGCGCGCACGACGGCGCCACCGACGGGCCGGAGGACGCGGTGCTCACCTCGATCACCAACGAGGCCCTGCTCGACGCCCTCGACGAGCTGCCGCCCGAGCAGCAGGAGTGCCTGGTGATGCGCTTCCTCCAGGACATGTCGATCGCCGAGACGGCCGCCGCGCTCGGTCGGTCCGACGGCGCGGTCAAGCAGCTGCAGCTGCGCGGCGTACGCAACCTGGCGAAGCTGCTGCCCGAGGGGCTCCGGTGAGCAGCGGGCGTGGCGCGTGGAGCCGGTGTGACGGGTGTGCCCGGACACACCGCGTAACCCGGCGCCGCACCTGCTCGTTGAGCAGCGTGACCGGCCCCCACACGGTCGCACGCAGCCTCGGGACGCCCGAGACTCCCCGCTGCGGCGCGACCAGAACAGGACACTCCCGATGACCACGCTGTTCACCGCGCGCCGACGCGCGGAGGAGTTCGCCGACGCGGTGGACTCCCGTACGCCGCTTCCGGGCGTGCGCGACGCGGAGGTCGACCAGCTGCTGGCGCTGGTGCGCGAGCTCCAGGCGCAGCCGACGGTCGAGCCGCGGCCCGAGTTCCGCACCGACCTGCGTGAGCGGCTGATGAGTGAGGCGCGCACCAGCCTGCACCGCGACAACGCCGCCCTCACGCTCCCGGCCCGCCCGCGGGGCAGCCGCGAGCGTCGGCTGGCCGCCGCCGCGTCGGTGCTGGTCCTGGTCGGCGGCACGGCCGGGATGGCCGCCGCCTCGCAGGACGCCCTCCCCGGGCAGGCGCTCTATCCCGTCAAGCGCGGCATCGAGCAGGCCCAGGCGCAGCTGCACCTCGACGACACCAGCCGGGGCCGCGAGCTGCTGCAGCAGGCGTCCTCTCGGCTGGGCGAGGTCGACGGGCTGATCTCCGACGACCCGACCCGGGCGAACCCGCAGGTGGCGCAGACCCTCACCGACTTCGCCGAGCAGGCCGACCAGGGCGGTCGGCTCCTGCTGGCCGGCTACGCCGCGGACCACGACCCGGCCGCGGTCGAGGCCCTGCGCGACTTCAACGCCGACAGCGTGCGCGTCCTGTCCACGCTGGCCACCCGCGTCGCACCCCAGTCCGGCGACGAGCTGGCCGCCGCGGCGCAGACGATCCGGGCGCTGGACGAGGACGCCGTCGGCGCGTGCGACGCCTGCTCCACCCGGCCGTTGGTGCAGATCCCGGGGCTGATCCAGGCACGCTCCGAGGTCGAGCGCGCCCTCGCCGAGGCCGGCAACGGCGTCGCCGGTCTGAACAACGACCATCCGGTCGTCGTACCCAAGGGCACCGTGGACCGGCCCGGCAAGCGGTCCGACAACCAGTCGGGCGGCCGGTCCGACGACTCCGGGTCACGCGGCTCCGAGGGTCCCGGCAGCACCTCCGGGCTCGACCTGCCCGACCTGAACGTGCCACAGAAGTCGCCGGGCTCCGACCCGGACGGCCCGCTGTCCCAGCTCGGCGACCTGACCGGCGACCTCACCGGTGGCCTGACCGGCGGTCTCACGGGCGGCAAGGACAGCAAGGACGGCAAGGGCGGCAGCAAGGACGGGTCGGGCACGTCCGACGGCACCGCGGGCGCGAAGAAGGACCAGAAGTCCGGCGGCAAGGGCGGGGCGGACTCCGAGAAGTCCGGCGGCCTGCTCGGCGGCCTCACCGACAGCCTCGACGGCACGGTGGAGACCCTGCTCCCCGACACCGGCGTCGGCGACCTGCTCGACTGAGCTTCTCACGCGCCACGCCCCGAGTGGCTCCCCACGTCCCGGCGCCCGCAGGCCTCGGCCAGCATCGTTTGGCGCGAACGGCACCCTTCCCGGCACCCAGAAGGTGCCGATCGCGCCACACGGCGCGCCTGCTCGCCCCGGCTACCGGAAGGGCTGCCCCCAGCCGGCTCAGGAGAAGACCGAGCGGCGCTGCATCAGCAGGGAGTACAGCGTCTGCTGGATGGTCTCGCGCACCTGGTCGGTGACGTTGAAGACCAGCATCGGGTCGTCGGCCGCGCCCTCGTCGTAGGAGTCGGTCCGGATCGGCTCGCCGAACTCGATCAGCCACTTCGAGGGGAGCGGGACCATGCCCAGCGGACCCAGCCAGGGGAACAGCGGCGTGATCGGGATGTACGGCACGCCCAGCAGCCGGGCCAGCGAGGGCAGGTTGCCCACGAGCGGGTAGATCTCCTCGGCGCCGACGACCGAGCACGGCACGATGGGCACCCCGGTGCGCATGGCCGCGGAGACGAACCCGCCGCGCCCGAAGCGTTGCAGCTTGTAACGGTCGGCGTACGGCTTGCCGATGCCCTTGAACCCCTCCGGCCAGACGCCGACCAGCTCGCCGCCGCTGAGCATCCGCTGGGCGTCCTCGTTGCAGGCCAGGGTGGCGCCGCCCTTGCGGGCGAGCTCGGCGACCACCGGCAACCGGAACACCAGGTCGGCGCCGAGCGGGCGCAGGTGCCGGCCGGTGTGGTCGTGGATGGTCACCGCGGTGACCAGGCCGTCGACCGGGATGGTGCCCGAGTGGTTGGACACCACCAGCGCGCCACCGTCGGTGGGGATGTTCTCCACCCCGCGGGCCTCGACGCGGAACCACTTCTGCGCGATCGGACGGATGGCGGCCAGGAAGAAGCGCTCGGTCACCTCGCGGTCGAAGCCGTACTCGTCGATGGCGTAGTCGCCGGTGACCCTTCGCCGCAGGAATGCCAGGAACTCCGCGAGCCGGGGCTCCCATGCCTCGCCGAACACCTCCCGCGCGGCGGTACTGAACGCAGCCAGCCAGTCGCCGACCGGGATGCCGGCGCTGGGGTCGCGCTCCTCGGTGGTCACCGAGGGGCGGGGTACGCCGCGGCGCCCGCGCGCCCGCTCGTCGCGCGACGGGGCGGCGGGGTCGTCGCCGGGATCCGCCCGCTCACGACGCCGCGCCTGCTCGGGCTGCCCGGCCTGCTCGGGCTGCTCGGGCTGCTCGGCCTGCTCGGCCTCCTCGGAAGAATCCGGTCGCGCGGCGCGCGGCGGCCGCGCCTTGGCGGCCGCGGGACGCGGGGCGAGCCCACGCGCGG
>DASSVD010000149.1:0-5006 GCA_035706365.1 Nocardioidaceae bacterium | reverse complement strand
GGCGCCGTGGAGATGGCGCAGACCGAGCAGGAGGAGGGCACCTTCGGCCCCGCGCTCGAGCTGGCCCGCGACATCGAGTCCTCGCAGGAGGCCGAGATCGAGCACATGAAGGAGCTGCTGGACGCCCAATGAGCGCCCAGTGAGCGGCCCGGTCAGCTGAGCCGGCGGGGTCCTCCTCCCGCGAACGGTAGGTTCCGCAGGTTTTCGGCCTCCAAAACCTGCGGAACCTACCGAATCCGACCGGCCTGCGTGTCGCGGTGCTTCTCCCGGACGCCCCGGGGCACGAGGGGCACGCCCGTGGCACTGCCACGGCAATCCGGCACTTCCCGTGCTCAGCTCCTCGTGGGAAGTGCGGGTTCGCCTGCAGACCTTGATGAAGCGGAGGCGCCAGGGGCAGGCGGGGCTGCCGGTGGCCCAGCCGCGGGGACTGTCTCACCGCCCAGCGGACAGCCGTCCCCCGCCGATCGGCCCGCCCGCGCACCGGCTGCGTAGACTCGGCGCCATGGAGGATGACCATCGGCCGTCTCCCGTGCGGTGCCCTGACGTTCCCCGGCCGGCTGCCCTAGCCACCCGGCCCCTCGCGCACTCAGCGCCCAGCCCCCCGCGGAATCCCGGGTGTTGAGCGACTGGGCGCTGGTCGCCGCGGCGCTCGTGCTGATCCTCGCCTGCGGCGTGTTCGTCGCCGCGGAGTTCTCCTTCGTCACCGTCGACCGGGCCTCGGTCGACCGCGACGCCGAACGCGGCGTGCACGGCGCGCGGGGGTTGCAGGCGGCGCTGAAGAGCCTGTCCACGCAGCTGTCCGGGGCGCAGCTGGGGATCACCATCACCAACCTGGCCATCGGCTACCTGGCCGAGCCCGCGATCGCCGGGCTGGTCGGCCCGGCGCTGGTCGACCTCGGCCTCGCTCCGGAGCGGGTCAACGACGTTGCCCTGGCGATCGGGCTGGCGCTGGCCACCTTCTTGACCATGCTGTTCGGCGAGCTGGTCCCCAAGAACCTCGCCATCGCCCGGCCCCGCGCGGTCGCCGCGGTGGTGCAGCGGGTGCAGCGGCCGTTCACCGCGGCGATGGCGCTGCCGATCCGCGGCCTGAACGGCTCGGCGAACCTGGTCGTCCGCGCGCTCGGCATCGAGCCGCAGGAGGAGCTGGCGTCCTCGCGCGGGCCCGGTGAGCTGGCCTCGGCGGTACGCCGCTCCGCTTCGCAGGGCACCCTCGACCTGGGCACCGCCGACCTGGTCGAGCGCGCCCTCGACTTCGGCAGCCGCACCGCGGGCGCGATCATGACGCCCCGGGTGCGGATGCACACCGTGGACTCGACCGACTCCGCCGCCGACATCCTCGAGCTCGCGCGGCACAGCGGCCGCTCGCGCTTCCCGGTGATCGGCAAGAGCTTCGACGCGATCGAGGGGGTCGTCCACGTCAAGCACGCGATCGGCGTCCCGGCGCCGCGGCGTACCTCCACCCTGGCCCGCGACCTGGCCGTGCCCGCCACCCTGGTCCCGGCGTCCGTCCCGATCGACGACCTGATGGACCGGCTGCGCGACGAGGGGCTGCAGCTGGGCGTGGTCGTCGACGAGTACGGCGGCACCGCGGGCGTGGTCACCCTGGAGGACGTGGTGGAGGAGATCGTCGGGGAGATCGCCGACGAGCACGACGACGGGCGCAGCTCGGCCCGCACCGACGGGCACGGCGACTGGATGCTCTCCGGGCTGCTGCGCCCCGACGAGGTCACCGAGACCACCGGTCTGGGGCTACCGGAGTCGCGCCGCTACGAGACGCTGGCCGGACTGATGCTGCACGAGCTCGGCCACATCCCCGAGGCCGAGGAGTCGGTGACGCTCACCGCGACCGTCGACACCACCGACGAGGAGGGGCTGCCCGAGCCGCGCGAGGTCACCGTCCGGCTGACCGTGGACACCATGGTCGGTCGGCGCATCGACCGGGTCCGGCTCGTCGCCGAGGGGGTGGCCCGGTGAGCGGCGGTGGCGCGCTGCTGGTGGCCGCGGCTCTGCTGGCGATGAACGCGTTCTTCGTCGGGGCGGAGTTCGCCCTGGTCTCGGCGCGGCGTACCCAGATCGAGCCGCGGGCCGCCTCCGGGTCCCGCCTCGCGCGCACCGCGCTGCGCGCGATGGAGCAGGTCTCGCTGGTGATGGCCGCCGCGCAGCTGGGCATCACGCTGTGCTCGCTGGCCCTCGGCGCGGTCGCCGAGCCGGCGTTGGCGCACCTGATCGAGGACCTCCCGCTCGGTCTGCCCGAGCACCTGGTGCACCCGGTGGCGTTCGTGATCGCGCTGGCGATCGTGGTGTACCTGCACGTGGTGGTCGGCGAGATGGTGCCCAAGAACATCGCGCTCGCCGGTCCGGACCGGGTGGCGCTGCTGCTGGCCACGCCGATGATGGTGCTGGTCGCCGTACTCAAGCCCGTCGTGGTCGCCCTCAACGCGATCGCCAACGCCTGCCTGCGGCTGCTGCGGATCGAGCCGCGCGACGAGGTGTCCACCGCCTACACCGCCCAGGAGGTGGCCGACATGGCCGCGGACTCGCGCCGCGAGGGCCTGCTGGACGCCAGCTCCTACGACCTGCTGGCGCAGGCGCTGGGCTTCACCGCCCGGGAGGTACGCCGCATCCTGCTGCCGGTCGACGAGCTGGTCACCCTGCCGGCCGGGTCGCCGCTGAGCGCGGTGGAGGACGCCTGCGCCGAGACCGGGTTCTCCCGCTTCCCGGTCGCGCTGCCCGACGGCGGGCTGACCGGCTACATCCACGTCAAGGACATCCTGGAGACCCCGCCCGAGCGCCGTCCGGACGCGAACCTCGACAAGTGGGTGCGACCGCTGGCGACCGTGCGCCCCTCCACCACGCTGAACACCGCGCTCACCGCGCTGCGCGCGAAGGGCGCTCACCTGGCCCGCGTGGTGCGCGACGACGGCACGCTGCTCGGCGTGGTCGCCCTCGAGGACGTGATCGAGGAGCTGGTCGGCGAGATCCGCGACGCGACCTCCGCGCAGCCCTCCGGCGCCTCGCAGCCCGCGGTGGGCTGAGCGCCGGCGGTGGGCTGAGGCAGCACCGCCCGCGCGAAGGTCTGCACGGCCTCGACGACCGGCTGGAACCGCAGCGAGCGCAACAGGTCGAACGAGTGCTGCGCGGCCGGCAGCTCGACGTAGACGACCGGCCGCGTCGATCCGCTGCGCAGGTGGTCCACCATCGCCCGCGCGCCCTCGACCGGGACGTAACTGTCGGCGGTGCCGTGCACGATGAGGAATGGCGGCGCGGCGGCCGGGTCGTAGGCCAGCGGGGTGGAGGCCGGCTGCTCGTCGGGGCCGCGGCCGTAGTAGCGGCCGAGGTAGGCACACAGGCACACTGCGGCGTCGACGCTGGTGTCGACGTCCTCGAACCCGGGTTGGAGGTGAGGCTGATTGGCGGTCAGGGCGCACAGCGCGGTCAGGTGCCCGCCCGCGGAGCTACCGGCCATCATCAGCGGGCCGTCGCCGACGCCGTGCTCGCGGCCCTGCGTGCGTGCCCAGGCGAGCACGCTCTTGGCGTCGAGCAGGTGGTCGGGGAAGTCGGCGCGCGGCCGGAGCCGGTAGCTCGCGCTGATCACGGTCCACCCCTGCCGGGCCAGCGCGTGCCACAGCGCGCGGGCCTCGCGCCGCTTGCTGCCGGTGAAGTAGCCGCCGCCGTGCAGGTAGACCAGCGTCGGGCCGGGCGCGGTCCGCCCGCGCCGGGTGTAGACGTCGAGCCGCTGCCGCCGCTCGGGCCCGTAGGCCAGGTTGCCGACCCGGCGCACGCGCAGGCCGCGCAACGGCAGCGGGGTGAGCAGCACCCACCACCACGGCCGGTACGCCGCTGCCCGGGTGCTCGATGCCGCCCGGGCCGCCTCGTCCTGCCCGCCGAGCCCGTCGACCAGCGCGCGCCGCACGAGCCCCCGCGCTCGCACGGAGCGGGCCGCCAGCACGACGAGCCCGACGGACGCCAGGGTGACGACGCCCGCGACGACCCAGCCGGCCGGCGAGCCGAGCAGGTCCTCGTCGAGGATCGCCGCGGCGGTCGAGGCCAGCAGCACCAGCAGGGCCAGGTGCGGCACCTCGTTGACCACCATGGTGAGCAGGAAGCGGACCACGTTCGGCCCGTGCGCCGCGCCCCTGTCCGACCGGGTCGGCCACAGCGACAGCGCGGTCGCCGCCGTGACGACGGCGACCAGCACCAGGAACCCGACGCTCATCCCACTCTCCTCCACTACAGATGTAGTGAGCCTACACCTGTCGAGCCTCGGCCGGTCGAGCCCAAGCCGGCCGGTCGAGCCGGTCGAGGCACCCGCCGCCCCGCATGAGCACGACCGTTCCGTCGTCCGGCCTGGATAGGCTGAGCCTCATGCGCGGCGAGGACCCGATGATCCGGCTGACCGGAGTGGGCAAGACGTACCCGGACGGCACGGTCGCCGTCCACGAGCTCGACCTCGACGTGCCGCGCGGCCGTACGGTGTGCCTGGTCGGCCCGTCCGGCTGCGGCAAGTCCACCACGCTGAAGATGGTCAACCGGCTGATCGAGCCGACCACCGGCACGATCACCCTGGACGGCGACGACGTCACCCGCACCGACCCGGTCGAGCTGCGCCGCCGGATCGGCTACGTGATCCAGCAGGTCGGCCTCTTCCCGCACCAGACCATCCGCGCCAACGTGGCGACCGTGCCCAGCCTGCTCGGCTGGGACAAGAAGAAGTCCCGCGCCCGCGCCGAGGAGCTGCTGGCCCTGGTCGGTCTCGACCCGAAGGAGCACGCCGACCGCTACCCCCACCAGCTCTCCGGTGGCCAGCAGCAGCGGGTCGGGGTGGCTCGGGCGCTCGCCGCGGACCCGCCGGTGCTGCTGATGGACGAGCCGTTCGGCGCGGTCGACCCGATCGTGCGCACCCGGCTGCAGGACGAGTTCGCCCGGATCTCCCGCGAGCTGGACAAGACCGTCATGTTCGTCACCCACGACATCGACGAGGCGATCCGGCTCGGCGACAAGGTGGC
>DASSVD010000148.1:0-3533 GCA_035706365.1 Nocardioidaceae bacterium | reverse complement strand
TCGCGAGGCGTCACCGTGACGCAGGGCCAGCCAGCCTCCGGCCGCGTGCGGCGCGGCCGCGACGGCGACGCCCAGGGCGGGACTGCGGGCGGCGAGCGCGGCCCCGGCGACGGCCGCCAGCCCGTTCACCCCGGTCGCGATCGCGGCGAGGCCGGCTTTGTCGGCGCGGCCGACCAGCGCGACACCCCCGTCGACCAGCGCGCCCGGTGCCGCGTCGACCAGGCCGCGGGCCAGCCCGGACGCGGGCGCGCGACCTCGCGCAGTGGCGGTTGCCACGACCTGACCTGCCGCCGTGGCGACGAGGCCGGCGACGAGGCCGACCCGGGCAGCGGGGCTCGTGGTCATCGCGCGCCGGCTCACAACGTGCCGATCGTCAGCAACGCACCGGCGATGAGCACGTCGCAGATCAAGCAGAGCTCGGCGTACCAGCGTGGCACCACGCGATCCGCGTGATGGTGGACGAGGTCCCAGCCGGCGTGGGCAAGCCACCCGGCCGCGAGCACGTACCTGGCGACGGCGGGGTCGGTCGCGGCCGCCACCACCGCCACTGCGGCGAAGCCGAGCACGCCGGCGGTCTGTGCGGTCAGCCAGCGCCGAGCAGCGAGGTCACCGCGTGCCGTGCCCCACACCAGGTAGAACACCGCCGCCAGCAGCACGCACCAGGCGCTGACGCCGGTCTGCACGCGCTCGGGGAACGGTGAGAGCAGCGCCAGGCTGGCGGACACCGCGAGGACGCCCAGCAGAACCCGCAGAAGGACACGCAGCGCGGTCGGCCAGCGCCGGGTCGGCACCCCCGACGGACCGCGGCTGCGGGAAGTCGGGGCTGTGCTGCCGGGAGAGACGGTGCTCGTCGGGGAGGACATCGGGACGGTCATGGTGGCTCCCTTGCTCGGGGACGTCGTGGGTTCACGCTAGGAAATGGGCTGGCGGGCTCGCGCCGGCGAAATCGCCGGGGTCGGTGGTTCACCGCACGAGGCCGGAGCCTCGGAATGGTCAGGAGACCGGCTCGGCGGCGCGCCGACCGATCACCTCCGCCAGGTCGGTCGAGCTGAGGTAGACGACGATGCGCCAGGAGCCTTCCTGCCGACGGAGCAGGAAGTGGGAGGGCAGCGTCAGTGGCTCGGCGTCGGAGACCCCTTCGGCGAAGCGGGCCGACCAGGTGGTCGCGACCATGGTGTGGTTCTCGTCGAGCGGGGTCTCGTCGACCTCGGTCAGCTCGAGTCGCTCCACGCCGAGGGAGCCGAAGAGCCGGGCGCGGTGGGGCAGCGCCTGGATCAGCGCCTCGCGCGGGACCGGCCCGCAGCTGCGCGGGTCCACGTTGAGGAACGTCTCGGCGAAGCACTGGCGAACGACGTCCGGGGCGTCGGTGTCGGCCCCTCGTTGGTAGGTGTCGAGGAAGTCGAGCACGTCTGTGCGGGCGGTCGTGGACATCAGGTCTCCTTCGGTGCGGGGGGATGGATGGGATCGATGTGCAGAGCGGTTGCGGACCGGCGTCAGTGGCCGTGGCCGTGGCCGGCCCCGTGGGGCGGTACGCCGCGTCCGGCTGCGGCGGGCATCAGCGAAGCCACCGCGACCAGCACGAGCAGCAGGCCTGCGACGAAGAGGAACGCGTGCGGGAAGCCCGCGACCAGCCCGGCCCGGGTGGTCAGGTCCCCACCCACCGCGGTGAGCGCGGCCACGCCCAGTGCGGCCCCGACCTCGTGCCCGGTCATCATCAGGCCGGAGGCGATACCGGACTGGCGCTCGGGGACCTGGCTCATCGCAGCCACGGAGATCGCCACGAACATCGGGCCGACGCCCAGGCCGAGGACGAGCAGCCCGGGCAGCACGCCACCGGCGTACGACGATCCGGCGTCGACGGTGCTCAGCAGCGCGGCGCCGGCCGTGGCCACCACCAGACCGGCCAGGGTCAGCGTCCGCGCGCCGACCGCCGGCAGCAGGCGCGACGCGACGGCGGCGCTGAGCGTGATCACGGCGGCGAGCGGCAGGAACTCCAGGCCCGCCACGATCGGTGAGGCCCCGAGGACCTGCTGGAGGTAGAGCGAGGTGAGGAAGATGCCGCCCACGACGGCGCCGGTCACCCCGGCCATCACCGCCGACGCGGACACCAGGGAGCGCACCCGCCAGATGGCCGGCGGGACCAACGGCTCGGGGGCCCGACGCTCGATCGCGACGAAGGCGCCCAGCAGGGCGGCCGCTGCCACGGCGGCCACCAGGGTGGCGGGAGCGGTCCAGCCGTTGCTGCGCAGGCTCTCCACGGCGTAGACCAGCGACACCAGCCCGGTGACCGCGGTGAGCGCTCCGGGCACGTCGAGCCGGGCCATCGAGCGCCCCTGCGCGACAGCCCGCAGCGGCTGGACCGAACGGGCGGCGCCCCACCAGGTGAGCAGGCCGATCGGGACGTTCACGAAGAACACCGCGCGCCAGTCCAGGAGACTGGTCAGGACGCCACCGAAGAGCACGCCGGCAGCGATGCCCATGCTGGCGACCGTGCCCCAGATGCCCAGGGCGGTGGCCCGCTGGCGACCCGAGTACGTCGTCATCACGACCGCCATGGCCGCCGGGGTCAGCAGCGCGGCCCCGCTCCCCTGGGCGGCACGGGCCAGGATCAGGGCCAACGGCGAGGCCGCGAGCCCGCTGGCCAGGGAGCCCAGGGTGAACACGGCGAGTCCGACCAGGAAGACGCGCTTGAGGTCGAACAGGTCGGCCAACCGGCCGCCGAGCAGGAGCAGCCCGCCGCTGAGCAGCACGTAGGCGCTGACCGCCCACTGGAAGTCGGCGGAGCTGAAGTGCAGTGCCGAGCCGATGCTCGGCAGCGCGACGTTCACGACGCTGACGTCGAGCACGACCATGAACTGGGCGGCCAGCATCAGGGCCAGCACGGTCCAGGGTCGCCGTCTCGCGTCCGACGCGTCCGGGTGCACCGGTGGCGCGTGGTGGCGGTCGGGCGCGTCCGTGGGGTGGGAGTGGACAGGCGGGTGGAGGTCGGTGGACATGCGGGTCTCCTGAGATCGGGACGAAGCGGGACAGGAAGTCGAAGCGGGACAGGCAGGCGGGGGGAAGCGGCTCAGTGCCGGTGGTGCCGGGGCAGCGGGGTCAGGGTGCGCGTCCGCGCAGAGCTCAGGGCAGCTCCGCGCCGGCTGGTCCTGTGGTGGTGGCGCCGTTGCTCGGTGTTAACCAGGTAGGCGTTCAGCTCGAAGTTCATCTCGGTGCCCCTTGTGGTCTGGGAGCACCAGATTCGCCGGGATGGGGGCCGGGTCGCGCCGGGGAAACCACCAGGATGATCGCCGGGGTGGCCAGCCGGGCTCAGCCGGGGAGGTCGGACAGTGCCGCGAGCTCGGTGCGTGAGGTGATGCCGAGCTTGACGTAGACGTTGCGCAGGTGGAAGTCCACCGTGCGAGGGCTGATGAACAGTCGGGCGGCGACCTCGCGGTTCGCCATGCCCTGCCGCACCAGGGCGGCGACCTGTGACTCCTGGGGCGTCAACCCGCCGGTGGTGGCTTGCGCGCCGCGGCGGGCTGTCTCCCCGGAGG
>DASSVD010000147.1:0-4967 GCA_035706365.1 Nocardioidaceae bacterium | reverse complement strand
CGGGGACAGCCGCCGGTAGTGCCGCTCGTGCGACTCGCTCTCCCGGGGCTCGGTCACAGCCCGGCCGCCTGCGCCTCGCCGAGGGAGGTCAGCCGGTCCCGCAGCCGGGACGCCTCCTCCCGCGGCAGGCCGGGGATCCGGGCGCTGGTCCCCGGGCTGGCGGTGTGCAGGTGGACGCCGGCGATCCCGAACAGCTGGTCCAGCGGCCCGGCGGTCACGTCGACGTACTGCATCCGCCCGTAGGGCACCGCGACCAGCTCGCGGAAGATCGCGCCGTGGGTGATGTAGAGGTCCTCGTCGCGCTCGGCGTACCCCCACCGGGCGGCGTTGCGGCCGATGCCGACCCAGGCCAGCGCACCGGCGAGAAGGAGTACGGCGACCAGCAGCGGGGCGAGCCATCCGGGCAGGTCCCACAGGATCCCGGCCACGACCACGGCGACGAGGACCAGCACCACGCCGGCTGCGAGCATCAGCCGACGCACCGTGGCCAGCTTCGGGGAGACCCGTTGCCAGGCGTTGCCGGGCGGCGCGAAGAGGTCGTCGGCGTCGGCCGGCCCGGGGTGGTCGCTCACACCGCCGAGCCTAGGCGACGTGCGAGGATGGCGCGGTGACCGAAGAGCGGATCGTCGGGGTCGGCGCCGGAGCTGCGGGCTTCGGCGGTCACGAGCGCGGCGGCGGGCAGGGGCCGGGCAGCCTGGCGACCCAGGACATGGTGCTCAACATCGGCCCCCAGCACCCGGCCACCCACGGCGTACTCCGGCTCAAGCTCACCCTCGACGGTGAGCGGATCGTGTCGTGCGAGCCGATCGTGGGCTACATGCACCGCGGCGTCGAGAAGCTGTTCGAGGTCCGCGACTACCGCCAGATCATCGTGCTGGCCAACCGGCACGACTGGCTGTCCGCGTTCAGCAACGAGCTCGGCGTCGTGCTCGCCGTGGAGCGGATGCTGGGCATGGAGGTGCCCACCCGCGCGGTGTGGCTACGCACGCTGCTCGCCGAGCTGAACCGGGTGCTCAACCACCTGATGTTCCTCGGCTCCTACCCGATCGAGCTGGGCGCGATCACCCCGATCTTCTACGCCTTCCGGGAGCGCGAGACGCTGCAGGCGGTGATGGAGGAGCTGTCCGGCGGGCGGATGCACTACATGTTCAACCGGGTCGGCGGGCTCAAGGAGGACATGCCCGCGGGCTGGCTGGACCGGGCCCAGCGGGCGGTCACCGCGGTGCGCGGCCGGATGCCGGAGATCGAGGACCTGATCTTCGGCAACGAGATCTTCCAGGCGCGCACCCGCGACGTCGGCGTGGTCTCGCGCGAGCTGGTGGAGTCCTACGGGGTGTCCGGGCCGATCGCCCGGGCCAGCGGCGTCGACTTCGACCTGCGCCGCGACGAGCCGTACCTCGCCTACGACGAGCTGGCCCGCGACGGGGTCCTCGAGGTGAGCGTGCGCGAGGCCGGCGACTGCTACGCGCGGTTCGGTCTGCTGCTGGACCAGGTGGCCGTCTCGCTGCGGCTGGCCGACGCGTGCATCGAGCGGCTGCGGTCGCTGGAGTCCGGCCCGGTCAACGTGCGGCTGCCCAAGATCGTGAAGGCGCCGGAGGGGGCGACGTACGCCTGGACGGAGAACCCGCTGGGCATCAACGGCTACTACCTGGTCTCGCGCGGGGAGAAGACCCCGTGGCGGATGAAGCTGCGCAGCGCGTCGTTCAACAACATCGCGGTGCTGCCCGAGGTGCTCGCCGGGTGCGTGGTCGCCGATATGGTGGCGATCCTGGGCTCGATGTTCTTCGTGGTCGGGGACATCGACAAGTAGCCGCAGCCCGTCGGTCGGCCGCCTCGCCGGAGTGTCCAAGGAGTCCCGATGAACGTGCGCGTCCAGCCCACTGCCCAGATCGACGAGACCGCCAGCGTCGGGGAGGGCAGCTCGGTGTGGGAGCTGGCGCAGATCCGCGAGGACGCGTCGCTGGGGCGCGGGTGCGTGGTCGGGCGCGGGGCGTACGTCGGCAGCGGGGTCCGCATCGGCGACCACGTGAAGCTGCAGAACTACGCCCTGGTCTACGAGCCTGCGTCACTGGAGGACGGGGTGTTCGTGGGGCCGGCGGCGGTGCTCACCAACGACGAGTACCCGCGCGCGGTCTCCCCCGACGGCTCGCTCAAGCAGGCTTCCGACTGGCAGGCGGTCGGCGTCACGGTCCGCCAGGGCGCCTCGCTGGGGGCGCGCTCGGTGTGCGTCGCGCCGGTGACGGTCGGCCGGTGGGCGATGGTCGCGGCGGGCGCGGTGGTGACCAAGGACGTGCCGGACTTCGCGCTGGTGGTCGGCGTGCCGGCGCGGCGGATCGGCTGGGTCGGTCGCAGTGGGCGTCGGCTGCAGGGCGGCGTGGGCTCGACCTGGATCTGCCCCGAGAGCGGGGCGACCTACGTCGAGGCGTTCGACGCCGACGGGGAGGCCTTCCTCACCGAGGCCGACCCGTCGTGAATGTCCCCGAGGAGACCGCCGACCCGTCGTGAATGTCCCCGCGGAGACCGCCGACCCGTCGTGAATGCTCCGGCGGCGGCGAGGGCGGTCAGTGCGCGGCGCGCGCGGCGTACCTCCACTCGAGCACGGCCAGCGTGCCGGCCACGGCGGCGCTGCACAGCGCAGGTCGGCGTACGCCGGAGGCGACCGCGGCGAGCCCGAGCATGCTGAGCGCGTGCAGCCCGTCGACCGCCGCGCCGGCGCGATGTGCCTGCGCGGTGGTGAGCCGGCCCGTCCGCGCGACCCGGCGGGTGGCCACCGCCTGCGCCAGGTGACGGGCGCCCAGGACCCGGGCGGTTGTAGTCACGCCAGCGCGATGGTCCGCGGCTCCGGCCAGGCGCGCGACCCGGTGCGCGGCCAGCAGCTCGACGGCGCCGAGGGCGAGCCGGCCGCGCTCGACGGTCGGGATGGTGCGCGGGGTGCTGTGACGACCAATCATGTGCGCTCATTACCCGCGCAGGCCGGCGGTCACGCGTCGGTGGGCGCGAGGTCCTTGCGAAGGTGCACGTCGGCCATTCCGGCGACGGGGAGGCCCTCGGTGCGGGCGTACTCGACGTACCCGTGACGCTGGTAGAACTCCGGCGCCTGGAAGGTGAACGACGAGACGGTGACCTGATGGCAGCCGCGCCGCAGCGCCTCACTCTCGGCCGCGGCGAGCAGCTGCGCACCCCAGCCGTCGCCGCGACTGTCCTCGCGCACCCAGACCATGGCGATGCCGGCGCAGGTGCCCCACGTCCAACCGCTGAGGCCGGCGACAAGGGCCCCGGTCTCGTCGCAGACCTTCACCGTCAGCGGGGTCTGGTCGGCGATGCCGGGCGTGGCAGCGGCGTTGACGACGTCGAGGCCGTCGCTGAGCGCCTGGTCGAGCGCGGAGTCCTCGGTGCCGATCTGGAGCACGGAGCCCTCCGTGCCGATCTGGCTCTGCGGGTCTTCGGTGGGTGCGGTCACCCGGCCAGCCAATCACGGACCGTTGCGGTCCGCACATAGCGCCAGCGCCGCGAGCAGCACGAGGGCCGGCAGCACGCACAGGCCGATCCGGAGGCCAAGACCCTGAGCCAGTACGCCGACCAGCAGCGGGCCCAGCACCTGACCGACCGCGGCCGCGAACAGCACCTGGCCGAGCGCGTGGTCGGAACCGCGGCTCCCCGCCCCGACGTGCCGCGAGGACGCCAGCGGGAACATCCCGCCGATGCCCGCGCCGACCAGTGCGATGCCCACCGCGGCGACCAGGGCGTCGCCGGCCAGCAGCAGCACCGGCAGGCCGGCGGTAGCGACGCCCAGCAACCCGGACAGCAGCAGGTCCGGGGGGAGCCGGCGCGCGAGCCGGCTGACCACCACCCGCCCGGCCAGGTTCGCCACGTAGAGACCGACGACCATGCTGACCGCCAACCCCCGCGGCAGCCCGACCGCGTCGTCGAGGTAGCTGGCCAGCCAGAAGCTGACCGTGAACTCCAGCGCCACGACGGCCACGACGACCACCAGCGTGGCCGGCACCCGACGCGAGCGTCCGGCACGCCCGCGCCCGTCGTCCCCGTGCTGACCTCGCGCCGGCGGCACCGGGACCACCAGCGAGGCCGCCACAGCCACCGCCACCACCAGACCCGCCAGCACGAACGAGAACGACCAACCGAACCGGGACGCGGCGGCCCCGGCCACCAGCGCCGGCGCGAGGATGCTGCCGATGCTGACCCAGACCTCGCCCTCGGTCATCGCCACGGTCCGTCGGGGCCCGTGCTCGTCGGCCAGCGCGGCCCACAACGCGATCATCGCGGTCGTCCCGAACAGGCTCACCAGGAACGCGGCGCACAGCGTCACCGAGACGTGGCCGCCGTACCCGAGCAGCAGCCCGGCCAGCGCCGCGACAGCGAGGCCGATCCGGATCGTCCACCCCCGCGCTACGACGCGAGAGAGCCGGGCGGCCAGCAGTCCGGCCAGGCCGCCACCGACCGAGAACGCGACCTGATGCAGCGCGCCGACCAGGTAGGAGATGTCCTCCACGGCCCGCAGGTAGGGCAGCACCGGACCGAGTACCGCGTTCAGCACCCCGAACGCCAGCAGCGCCCCGAACGCCGCCCGCGTGAAGCCGGTGCGCTGGTACGTCGCCTGCTCGCCGGGCGCACTCATGTGCCCTGACGCTACAAGGCTCCCGAGCGGTCCGGGGAAGTCCAGGAGGTGCCGGCGGGCAGGGCGACACCGCTGCGGGGGGACCGCCGTAGGTGCGTCAAGAAGCCCTGGGCAGCCGGGGCGAGCGGCCGGTCCGGGTGGGTGACCACGCCGACGCGTCGGGTGACGACCGGGTCGGTGAGTGGGCGGTGCTCCAGGTCGGCGAAGGCCAGAAGAGGTAGGACGAGCGCGGGCACCGCCGACACACCCAACCCCGCTGCGACCAGCCCGGCGACCGCCGAGACGTTGCGTGCCTCGGTGGTCGGTCCGGGTCGTACGCCGGCCCGCTCCA